>CAIOYH010000213.1 GCA_903862465.1 uncultured bacterium
CAAAAAAATCTGAGGAAGGGGAAGGTCGCTCTATTGCGCCTTTCCTTTCTAAAGAAAATTTAAAGAAAAATAGCAGTACTAATTTAATAAAAACGGTCAACGCTATTTAGGCATGGACATGTGGCGAACTCTTAACTACAAACTCCGAACTATGAATAAAATAAATATCCAATAACTATCCATCATATCAGATTTCTGCCGAAATGCCGTTAGTATAGAATTAAACAAGAAATCATGAAAATAAAAATCGCACTCCTATTCTCCTTTACCCTATTAATTGCAATAAATATTCAAGCGCAAACTCCTGTCCTAAACCAAAATATCATCAAATATGTGGCTTTGCAGATAGGCAAGCAAGTGGACCGAGGGGAATGTTGGGATTTGGCGTATGAAGCACTTACACGCAACAAATGTGCTTGGGACGGGAAATACGGCTATGGCAAAAAGCTCAACCTAAAAACAGATACTATTTATATAGGCGACATCATACAATTCACCAACGTGACCATTAAATATACTGTAAATGGAACCCTATTTAAAGAAAGTTTTAAGCATCACACCGCTATAGTCTATGAAGTTATTGGTCCGAGCAATTTCAAAATTGCGCATCAAAACAATGGCTTCTCCGGAAAGAAAGTTGGTATCAGCATTTTGAAATTGAGTAATAAAATCTCGGGCACTATCGAAATTTATCGTCCACAGCCCAAAACCTAATCAAAAAATCTTCTCCAAGACGATTCCAATAAGCAACAGTAGTAATAAAATTTCGCTAAACAGGAAGCGTTTGATATTATAATAATAATACGATATCAATATTGCCATAGGCATTAAAACAATATAGAAATCGCTAAAGTGTTTATAACTAAAAAGCACACTGATTAAGGCGCTTATCAGAAAAAACCAAATTAAAATAAGTGTCATTTTCCTCACATGTACAATTTTGTCATTAATGATAAGAATTATTTTCCCAAACGAAATCAAAACTAAAAAGGAAATCACACAACTAGTGAAGATCCTATAAGCTGACAATAACGAAAACTCAGAAAAATGCGGTATGATTGAGCTCTGCTGAAAGAACTGCTTATATAAAGCAAACTTTGCAACAACATCATCAAAGTATAGATAATAGGTGAAAAGATAAATATAAACAGCGCTGAAACCTATCAAGACGATTAACCATTCGCGCCACGTGTAGATTTGCAGAATAATCAAGAAAATCCAAATAGCAACAATCAAGCCTGTTGCCTTAAAGAAAAACAAAGAACTCAAAGCAATAAACAAACCCGCTGTGAAGACTTCCTTATAAGATTCGTCTTTAGAAGTGGATCTGAAAATCATCAATAATATAATGATAGCAAAGAGGTTCACAAAAAGTAAGGGATGCAATGTCAACAAATCTTTGGAAGAACTCATCAGGATGATATACCAAAAAGCGGTTTGATAGGAGTTCTTTTGAAAAATGCCAAAATCAGATAATAAGGAGTTTAATAAAAGTGCTTCGCCAATTAATAAAGCGAAAGCAAGGATGGTGGCGACTAAAGGAGCATCTTTCAGCAAAAGAAAAACAGCATGATACAAAGGAGAAACGGCATCAGGAGTAGGCATAGCAATATTATGCACAAAAGCATTGCTCCATAGTAATATAGCAGTTAATACAACGACTATAAGTTGGATGATAACGTTTTCTTTGAAAATTCTATGAAACACAATGACTTATTTAAAAGTAATCACATCTTGTCCGATATCTTTTCTGAAAGATTTTCCTTCAAAATGGATGTGTTCTATGTTCGCGTAAGAATGATTCAGCGCCTCTTGTAGGGTTGCTCCATAAGAAGTTACCGCTAAAACACGCCCACCATTGGTGATAGTGTTCCCTGCTGCATCCAAAGAAGTTCCTGCATGAAATACTATGCTTCCTTTCACTTTATCTATACCCGTAATGACTTTACCTTTTTGGTAGGCACCCGGATAACCTTCTGAAACAAGCATCACGGTGGCAGTTACTTTGCTATCAATCTCAATAGTTATATCCTCCAAGGAATTATTGCCAATTGCCTGCAACAGTTCTACAAAATCGTTTTTCAAGCGAGGCAACACCGATTCCGTTTCAGGATCACCCATGCGGACATTGTATTCAATCACATAAGGATTGCCTTCAACATTCATCAGACCGATAAATATGAATCCTTTGTAAGGAATGTTGTCTGTTTTCAATCCCGAAATAGTTGGCTTGATGATACGGTCTTCCACCTTCTTCATGAAATCAGCTGTAGCAAATGGCACTCCCGAAACGGTACCCATACCACCTGTGTTGGGACCCGTGTCGCCTTCTCCTATGCGTTTGTAATCTTTGGCTTCAGGAAGGATTTTATAGGAGATACCATCTGTGACAACAAAGACGGAGAGTTCGATTCCTTTCAGAAATTCTTCGATAACTACCTTGTTGCTTGCTGCTCCAAATTTGGAATCAATCAACATCCGATGTAATTCGGCTTTCGTTTCCTCCGCATCGTTTAAGATAACCACACCTTTGCCGGCAGCCAAACCATCCGCTTTCAGAACATAAGGTGCTTGCAGGGTATCAATAAAAGCGAAGCCATCAGCTATGGTTTCTTTTGTGAATGTTTGATAAGCAGCCGTGTGGATAGCGTTTCTTTGCATAAATGCTTTAGCGAAATCTTTGCTTCCTTCCAACATGGCGCCTTGTTTGCAAGGACCAATGACAGGAATATCTTTGATATCATTATGGGCGAGAAAATAATCGTGTATGCCTAATACTAAAGGGTCTTCAGGTCCGACTAATACCAAATCCACTTGATTTTCTTTCACAAATTGTCGTATGCCCACAAAATCGGAACCTTGAAGGTTTATGTTTTCGCCATGTTGCATAGTACCGGCATTTCCGGGAGCAATAAACAGTTTGGTAATCAATGGACTTTGAGCCATTTTCCACGAAAAGGTATGTTCGCGTCCTCCTGAACCTAGTAATAGAATTCTCATTTTTAATTATTTTTGAAGTAATAAATATTGAACCAATTCATTCGTTGCACGAAAGCGATGACTCAAACTGTTTTTTGTGGCTGCATCCATTTCTGCAAAGCTAACATCATATCCTTCGGGCATAAACACGGGGTCGTAGCCAAAACCTTTGCTGCCTCTTTTATCAAGAAGTATGGTGCCGTCAACTTTTCCAAAGAATAGATTTTCTTCTCCATCCAAAATAAGAGCAATTACCGTCTTGAAGCAGGCTTTGCGGTTCGTCTTTCCATCCATGGCAAGCAATAATTTGTTCATATTATCTTCGAAAGAGCAAGCTTCCCCCGCATAACGGGCAGAGTAAACACCGGGCTCACCATTAAGGGCTTCCACTTCCAATCCTGTGTCGTCGGCAAAGCAATTCAGTTGGAATTTATTGTAGATATAGCGGGCTTTTTGAAGTGCATTACCCTCTAGAGTATCAGATGTTTCGGGTATTTCATCAGCACAAGCGATGTCTTTTAAACTCACTATTTCGATAGTAGAGTTGTTTAAAATATCACGAATTTCTGACAGCTTATGTTCGTTATTAGTAGCGAATACGAGTTTCATTTGTTTTTTGGAACAAAAGTACTAAATATTTCCTTTATAGATTGTGACTATTGCGGAAAGTTGATAAGGAATCTTTTTAGGCTTGCTTTTAAAAGAATCCTTTACCTTAAAAGAAGGAGATAATAAAAACCTGTAGCTTAGAGAGAATAGGACGTAAATGTGAGTGTTAAACTGCCACTGCTTTCTTGGATAGTCTGCCAATGATAAAGCCCAAGGTGACAGTGAAACGTTGGTATTTTGGTTTTTGGCTGAGATAATCGGAACTAAAGGTTTTTGATAATCCAAAGGTGTAAGCAGCATCAAGAGATATTCGCCAAAAATCTAGACCTAAATTACCATCCACATTGAAAGAACCATTGTTGAAATCGGATTGCGAGAAATTTACATCATCGTGTAGATTCGTCTTGAGGTAAAAGTCGTATGATGGACCTAAAGCAATACGGAGTTTTAAATTCTTTGCATTGATAATTTTGAAACCTCCCCATAGTTTCACTCCGGCTAAATAACGGTCAACGGGAACACGGGTGGTGGTAGTGCCCAAAACATTATCAACAAGATAGACAGTTCTAGAGGTTAAGAAATACGCGCCGGGTTGCACATAAAACCGTTTCCCGATACGGAAATCGCAACCCACCGTAACGCCATAAGCGCCTTTGGTACGTATGATATCGCTAGGTTTTAAAGTGCTTCGTGTTAGGTTTAACCCCAATTGCGGAATTATTTGAAATTGCGCAATTGAGGGTGTAATGCCTAATAAAATAAGGGTTAGTGTGGTAAAAAATAACTTTTTCATAGTATGCAATTATTGAATTAAAAATCAAAGGTACATGATTTCTTTCAATAATAAGAAAACAATTACGAGAAAAAGAAAATCAACAAGTTTTATACGCTATTAATAGTTGGCAACAGAAAACAATCTCATAAAGTTGAATCCAATATGAATGCCTTTCTTAAACCACTTTTCGGTGTTTTCAGTAATAAATTGTTTTTCGTTTGAGCCAACCGAATTGGTGATGAAAATCTGGAATGTATGGTTTCCTGTATAGATTTCAACTCCTGCTGAGAAGGTGTTTGTCACATCGCTGCCATTGATTTGAGACTTTATCTGATTGGGGAATACATAATAATACTCGCCCGTCAAAGCGACAACATTACTTAAACGCACGCGAGCAGCAACTCCAAGAGAATAGACGTCATTATGGTCTTCAGTAGTAGCAACCAAATTTCGGTGAACCATAGTAGGCGCTAGTTGAACAGCTAAGCGATTCCAATAATAACCGCCAATAAGTAATTGATAGGTATAATAACAGCGTGAACTGAAATAATTCTTTCTGCTAGGGTCAGCAAATTTGCCGGAAGCTATGCCCATATCGGCAACGGCTTCTAAAGATATTGGCATATTTTTCTTTCCCTTACTTTGACGTAGGATTTTTGCTTTGATAAAACCATTATAGTATTTATCCATAGTGCTACGACCCACACCGACCATCAGCCAGTTGAGAACGCCATAATCAAGTCCTAAACGGATAGAAGCTTGGTCGAGACCAAATAATTCATTAAAACCTCCATCCAAACGACCTAAACGGTGCTGAATTCTGAAATCGAGTTGTCCTTTCGGAGTTGTTTCTAAAGAATGCCCATTCAGAACGCGGGTGTTCCAAAAGGCTTGTTCGACATATTGTTTGTCCCCATTAGGTGTTGAAGAGGTAGAGTCTTGCGCCAAAAGTGTTACATTCGACGAAAACAAAAAGCTGCATAGTAGTACACAGCAAAGGAGTGTATAGTTCTTTTTCATGATTTTTAATTGTTTGGGTGTCCGGCATTAATCCAGATACGAATTAGATTTAAATTACACGTATTCAATTTTGCAGCAGGCGCAGGTGGCATAGGTGAAGAACCACTAGCATGATTAACATAGTCTAGAAACTTTTGTGAGTTTGTGTTTAGATACGTATTCAGTGCCGTATAACCATTAAAGCTTGCAGAAGATGAACCCGGATGGCATCCTATACAATTGTTATCAATGATGCTTTTTACTGATCCGGAGTAAGTGACATTCGTGGTATCACAGACACTATCGGTCATTTTAGCGTACAGAAAATCTTCCTTGTCATAATAACATGAAGAGAAAAATGCTAGGACTAGCATTACAGATGCAATAATTAGAATATTCTTTTTCATAATAATAAATTTTTAGTTGTTGGGATAGCCTGCATGTATCCATGAACGAATTTGATTTAAGGAACAATCATCAAGTTTGGCTGCCGGTTTTGGTGGCATAGCACTGAAATTATTCGTGTCACTTTGAAAGATTTTGGTGAGGATAGTTACATTATCACTTGCAAGATAATCGTGTAATAATTGATAGGTGCTTAAATCAGTACCTGCTCCTGCTCCATGACAATCTGCGCTATTGCATTTATTGTCTAAGATACCTTTAATGGTTGAGCTATAGCTTACATTTACCGTATCACAAGAAGAGCAATTCTCAGCACCATTTTGTATCCAAGAATAAATTAAAGCAATTTGTTTACCGGTAAGTTTCGGTTTACTACTTGGTGGCATGCTACCGCTAGAGATTGTCTTGTAGATTTTACTACCCTTGGCATCTCCTTGTTTAACACCCTTCATAATATTGTCATAGCTATCCAAGCGGATATCTCCTTCAGCCTTGTCTTGACCATGACACATAGAACAATTGCTTTGAAATATCGGAAGCACATCCGTTTCAAAACAAACGTTTGAGAATACAACCGGGTCATGTTTGCATCCAAAATGGACGAACGTAACTGCCACTAACATGGCAATTGACCCTAAAAATAATACTGTTCGATTTTTTTTCATGTTTCTTTTATTTTTAATGAGGCTGCAAAGATAATAATTAATTAAGTATTTGAATACATATATTGATAAATGACTAACTTGTTAACAAAAATTAATAACTCCATTCTCATGCAGTGATTAAAGCACATTCAACAATTGCTCTTTTATTTTCTCAAGCTCGTCTTTCATTTCGATGACCATCTTTTGTATGCTCGCATCATTTGCCTTTGAACCCAAGGTGTTTATTTCGCGTCCGATTTCTTGGGTGATGAAGCCGAGCTTGCGTCCATTCGCGGCATTTTCTTTCATGGTTTCGAGAAAATAGGTGCAATGTTTTTGCAGACGGACTTTTTCTTCCGTAAAGTCAATCTTCTCCATATAATAAATCAATTCTTGCTCAAAACGGTTGGTGTCAATCTTTTCTTGTTCCACAAACGCCGCTATGTTGGATAGGATTCGATTGCGGATTTGCGCCAAACGTTCCTTCTCGAAAGATTCGATGATGGGGATGTTGTTTTGAATTAAATCTATGCGCTGCGTCATATCTTTCTTGAGGACTTCGCCTTCGTTTTTTCGGAAGGCATCAATATGGATGAAAGCTTGCTCGATGGCTTGGGCAATTTGTTTCCATTCGTCGTCGTTCAATTCTTCGCTTTGGGTTTTCACCACATCGGGCATGCGTATCAGTATGGAAATGATATCCTCAGGAAAAGGCGTTTGCACTTCTTCCGAAAATTGTTTGATGTCTTCATAGTATTTCTTTGCCAATTCTTTATTCAAGGAATAGTTGGTAGCAGTGGCAATGGACTCTAAAGACATAGTGATATCCACTTTGCCACGCTCGAGCCATTTGGACGCCATGCCGCGGATGTCGGTTTCTTTTTCGCGATATATGGAAGGAATCCGCAGATTGACGTCGAGCTGTTTGCTGTTGACGGACTTAATTTCTATGGTGATTTTTTTATCGGGCAAGCTGCATATTGCCTTGCCATAACCTGTCATTGACTTCATGATATGATTTTTAAATTTATACAAAAGTACAAATAGTATTTGGAATTGAGCGTGATTTATACATCACTTACATATTTTCTTTCAAACCCAACCCGGTATAATGCCGATAGAGTAGCTGTTATAGTTCAATTTTTTTGCCCGACACGGAGTGTCGGGGTTGAACTATTACAGATACCGTATCGGTGTTGCAATTTTTGTGCTATATTTGAGTTTTTTATTGAAATTTATTGTCCTAAACTTTTGTTGTATCCGCTTGAGGAAAACGCTTTACATATTATTCGGTTTCATGGTGATGTGGTGTGTGGAGACGCAGGCACAAGACTTTTCCAATTTCAGGATGAAGACGCTTGCGTTGAAGTCTGACACCATGCGGCTCGACACGCTCAGCATCGTTCCACATTCCCTATTGATTACCCTGCCTGACGGAAGCTCTTTGGATACGGCTACCTATCGCATAGATTATGCACAGGGGCTTTTGATTATCAGCAATCATGAGTTTTATCTATCTCAGTTGAAAGATAAAAATCTCAATGTGTCCTATCGCGTGTTTCCTTTTCTGTTTACGCAAGTGCATAGTCACAAAAGCACCCAACTTATCAATACCTATCAACAAGCTTTGGAGAATCCCTTCCTATATAAATATAAAGAAACCACGGAAGACGTGTTTCAGTGGGGTTCGTTGAACAAGAGCGGGGCAATTTCGCGCGGCGTATCCTTTGGAAACAATCAGGATATGGTGGTCAATTCGAGTTTGAACCTGCAATTGTCGGGCTATTTGTCGAGCGACATACAAGTCTTGGCGGCTATCACCGACAACAATATCCCCATCCAACCCGACGGCAACACCCAGCAATTGCAAGAGTTCGACAAGGTGTTCATCCAATTGTTCAACAAAAACAATAAGCTGATAGCGGGCGATTTCGAGGTGGCGCGCCCCAATAGTTATTTTATGAACTTCTATAAGAAAGCACAAGGCGCCTTGATAGAATCGAACATCTTCATCCCATCAAAAAAGAAAAAAGAGAACCTGCTTCAGCTTCATGTGGAGGCTTGCGGCGCCGTTTCCAAAGGTCGGTATGCGCGCAATGTGTTGACGCCTATCGAAGGAAATCAAGGTCCCTATAAGTTGACGGGCGTGAACAACGAGAACTTTATCATCGTCCTGTCGGGAACGGAGCGGGTGTTTATAGACGGCATGTTGCTCACCCGCGGACAGGAGAATGATTATGTGATTGATTATAACTTGGGCGAAATATCCTTCACGCCCCGCAACGTTATCACCAAAGATAAACGCGTGGTGGTAGAGTTTGAATATACCGACCGCTACTATTCGCGCACCTTGTTTTATGCAGGCACCGCAGTGAGTTATAAGAAGCTGAATCTGCGCTTCAATTTCTTCTCCGAACAGGATTTGAAGAATCAACCCCTGCAGCAGGACCTGACCGAAAAGGATAAGCAATTGCTGCAAGAGGTAGGCGACAGTACCCAATTGGCAGTGATTCCGAATGTGGATAGTTTGGCGTTTTCCAATTCCTATGTGATGTATAAAATGGTGGATACCACAGTGGCTGCCATTACCTACGATTCCATTTATGTGTATTCCACCAACGCCGACAGTGCTTTTTATCGCTTGGGCTTCACCTTTATGGGGGCAGGGAAGGGCAATTATGTGTTGATACAAAGCTCCGCCAATGGCAGAGTGTTTCGGTGGGTGGCTCCCAATGCGGGCAAGCTTTCGGGCGATTATGAGCCTGTCATCTTGTTGATTGCCCCCAAAAAGACGCAGATGTACACCCTCGCTTTGGATTATAGCATCGGCAAAACCACGAAGATTACCATCGAAAGCGCCTTGACCGATTTCAACAAGAATCTTTTTTCCACCTATAATAAAAGCGACGACAAGGGCTATGCCGTGAAAGCTACGGTGACGAACCTGATTCCCATCTTCCACAAAAGCCCCTCGCAGTGGTTCTTGGTGGCGGATGTCAGCAACGAATGGGTGAGCCGCGATTTCAACCCCATAGAGCAATATCGCCCCTTGGAGTTTCAGCGCGAATGGAATTTGGCGAACATCGCCAAGTCGGATGAGAACATCAGCGGGCTGAAGTTCGGCATCAAAAACAAACGAAATCAGCAAGCGATGTATCAGTTCAACTATTTTATGCATGGCAGCCAATATCATGGCATGCAAAACCAATTGGACGTGGCGGGCGACCTGAAAAACTTTTTCCTGACCTTCAATGGTGCCTATCTGCAAACCAATACTCCCAATTACAATACCGTATATTACAAACAAAAAACCTTGCTCATAAAGAAGTTCAAACGACTTTCCATCGGCGCCAACGAAGAGCAGGAGCACAATGTTTTCAAACCCACCACTTCCGATTCCCTGATGGCGAGCAGCTTTGCTTTCAATATGTATGAAGCTTTTATCAGCAGCCGCGATTCGGCTTTAAACAAATTCAAAGTGTCCTACAAGAAGCGCTACGATTATGTGCCTTCTCACGATAAATTGACGCGGGCTACCGACGCCGATGATTTCAATATGTTGGTGGAGTTGACCAAAAATCCGCGCAGCATTTTGAAGATGTCCGCCACCTATCGTATGTTGCGCATCGTGGATACCCTTTTGAGCCGCAACAAACCCGACAACACTTTGATTGGACGCATAGAGTATTACACCCATTTTGCCAAGCGCGTCATCCAATCCACCACCTATTACGAAGTCGGCTCGGGCATGGAAGAGAAGAAAGAATATTCCTATATTGAGGTCGCTGCGGGGCAAGGCGTGTATGCTTGGACGGATTATAATAGCGACGGCATTAAACAGTTGAACGAATTCGATGTCGCCGTATTTAAAGATCAGGCGAACTATTTGCGCGTGTTCACCCCCACGCATACCTACATCAAAACCTATTCCAATCAGTTCTCCGAAGCCATCACCATCGATCCCGCCGTCGTGTGGGCTACCAAGAAGGGTTTCCGCAAATTTGTCTCCCGATTCTCCCTCCAATCCTCCTATAGCGTGGGAC
This sequence comes from uncultured bacterium, assembly GCA_903862465.1. Lineage (GTDB taxonomy): Bacteria > Bacteroidota > Bacteroidia > Bacteroidales > CAIWKO01 > CAIWKO01. The sequence continues at coordinate 10,455 of CAIOYH010000213.1, forward strand.
ACAAAAGCACCAACAACGACCGTCTCCGTGCGTACAACCCCTTCAACTTCAATTTGAACGACACCGCCTTGATGACCTCCACCACCCAATTCAAGTCCGTGCTGTTTTTCAACAAAAGCAATCCCAAAGTAGGGGTGGAGCTTTCCTATCAAATCAACGACTCCAAACTTTTACTGCTCAACGGATTCGAAACCCGCTCCAATGTCGCCTACGGAACCAAAATCCGTTGGAACATCACCCGCAAATTCTACATGAATCTCTCCGCCAACAAAGGCATCAAGACCTACACCTCCGAATATTTCGCTACACGCGATTTCTCCATTGGCTTTTGGGAAGTCGAGCCTAAATTGATTTATCAACCCTCCAACAAGTTTCGCGTCAGCTTACTCTATAACTATTCCGACAAACGCAACTCCCGCGCCCAACCCAACGAACACGCCCTGAACCACAACATCGGCACCGAACTCAAATACAACTTCCCCGGCAAAGGCACCCTACAAGCCCGCGCCAACTACATCAACATCCAATATAACAGCGGCGAAAACACCTCCCTCGCCTACGAAATGCTCAACGGTTTCAAACGCGGACAAAACATCACCTGGAACCTCACCTTCCAACGCAACATCGCCAACAACCTCCAACTCGACATCGTCTATGACGGACGCAAAACCGGCACCAACAAAATCATTCACGTGGGCAGCGTGCAGATTCGGGCGTATTTTTGATGGGGGTGTGTGTACTACGATTTCATGACAATTAGGCAGAGCCTAGAAGAATATTCACGACTTAGGCGCAGCCTAAGCCGAACGGGGGTGGCAATTCAGAAATATAAGGGTTGATATTAAATAAGAAACGCGAACAACTTTTGATTTTCGACTTCTTTTTTTGATTTTCGACTTCTATTTTTGATTTTCGCGATGCGACGTTTGATTTTCGACTTTTATTTTTGATTTTCGGAAAACAAGATTTGATTTTCGGGGAACGTGATTTGATTTTCGGGAATCGAGTTTTGATTTTCGGGAATCGAGATTTGATTTTCGGGTTTGATTTTTGATTTTCGGGGAAGTGGACTGACATTTTGTTATAGAGGATTTGATTTTCGCAAAACGAGATTTGAATTTCGCAGTTCGTGATTTGATTTTCGGATTTCGAGATTTGATTTTCGCGAAACGAGATTTGATTTTCGGGAACGAGATTTGATTTTCGGGAAAATGGACTGACATTTTGTCATAAAGGATTTGATTTTCGGGAAACGAGATTTGATTTTCGGGAAACGAGATTCGATTTTCGGGAAACGAGATTTGATTTTCGGGAAACGAGATTTGATTTTCGGGAAACGAGATTTGATTTTCGAGAAACGAGATTTGATTTTCGGGGAACGAGATTTGATTTTCGGTTTTTTTTTAAAAATTTTTTTACCACAAGTTGCTCCCGACCTCACGACTTTCAATACGGGATAGGTTCGGTGCGGGACAGGACAAAGGAAAAAGCACAAGGGGCACAAG
>CAIOYH010000214.1 GCA_903862465.1 uncultured bacterium
GTAAATGAGCATTTTAAAAATTAAAGTCCAACGATGAAAAAGCAATTTATAGAACTCCCGTATTATATTTTTCAAACGGCACCACAAATTACGTTATAATTTTCGAACCCACCAAATATTTTTTCACTTATTTTCAACTATTTTTTTAGAAACGAAAAGAAGCTTCAAAAACCTACGTATTCAGTCAATTGAAAAATTTAATATTTTTGAATTACACATGAATTAACATCAAATTTCGTGCCAATAAGTTAAGATATATTAATTTTGACGATATTATTTTTAACCTTTATGAATACAAATTATTACTGATGTTTTGCATAACCTTATTTTCTTTATTTTTTTAAACCTTAGTAGAAAAGGGGGACGAGATAAAATTAACCTTATTACCTTATTTATGAGGAGATAAGGTAATAGGGTTAGGGTTTGGTTGGCTACTATTTCTACTAAGGTTAAAGGTTGAAAAATAAGGTTTTTTCTTTTTTGTGTATCATCAGTTATTACACAAAAAACACAAAAACTTTTATCTTTGTGTTCGTAGTGCTTTCCCTTGTGACACTTGTGGTAAAATAAACTCTTCATTAATAATCCCGCCCTGTCTATTGCAACATTAAATATAGAAACAGTTTTACCAAAGAAACTCTTTGAATAAAATCAAAATACAAAGTGTTTACATCGAAATACAAAGTGTTTAAAGCGACAAACAAACCATGTCTAAAATCAAATACAAACCGTTTTAAGCACTGTACAAATTGTTTAAAGCGATATACAAGATGTTTAAAGCGAAATGCAAAGTGTTTAAAACGATATACAAGGAGTTTTAAGCGATATACAAAGTGTTTAAGGCGTTATGCAAAGTGTATAAAGCGTTATACAAAGTGATTTAAACGATAAACAAAGTGTTTAAAGCGATATACAAAGTGCTTAAAATGTTGTATAAAGTAGTATATCAGTGATATAAACAATTCTAAATACTATAGTCTAAAATCTAAAAAACAAAAACATTGTTCAATGCTTATTCTTCTAAGTGTTTCTAAGTGCTCTAAGTGTCTCAGCGGTTTTTTTCTTGTTATCCGGGGTATCACAGGGAGATTAGGTAACACAGAGACCTTAAAATCGGAATCCACTCATCTCCCCTCCCAACATTTTTAACCCATTTGTGCCCTATAACAAAAAAATATTCTACCTTTGTAAAAATAATAATATGAAATTCTTTGCTTGGATATTGAAATCATTGTGGATGGGGCTTAAAGGGCTCGTCATCATCCTGTTGTTATGGGCTGCGGTTCAATATTTGTGTGCGCCGGTTTATGATTTTCCCTTGAAGGCGAAGTTTTCGGGCAAGAGCATCTATAATCCATATACAGGCTGCGATACGTTGCAATGGAAGAAGGCTGTTTTTCACATACATTCCAAGAGTTGGGGCGGGGTTACTAATGGCGCAAGCTCGGAGCAGCAGGTATTCGACCGTTATACCTATTTAGGCTATGATGTAGTTGCTTTATCCGATTATGAGAAGATAAACAAAGCGAAATATCCGCCTCAGCAAGCCTATATCCCCAACTACGAACATGGTTTCGGCATGAAAAAGAATCATCATCTGAACATAGGCGCTAAATCCGTTTTGTTTTTCGATTTTATGTTTCCGCAAACCCTCAGCAACAAACAATTTATGCTTAACCTGCTGCGTCCGCGCACCGAATTGTTAGCCTTGGCGCATCCCGATTGGAATGGCGCCGTGAAGCCCGAGGATGTGAAGCAACTCTGCAACTATAATTTGCTCGAGATAAAAAGCAATTACCGCAACTCTACCAATTTGTGGGACACCGCACTGAGTGCCGGAGCACCTGTCTTCCTTTTGTGTGATGATGATGGTCATGATATCCGCAATCCGAACATCGTAGGGCGTTGTCTCACCTTGGTCAACACGCCCATCACCAACCAAGCCACCGTGATAGACGCTTTGCGCAAAGGGAAAACCATCGGAGTGGAGGTGGCAGCCAAGCAAGACGAATCCTTCGAGACTCGCAAAGCCACCATCAGCAAACTGCCCTATCTGCGCTACGTGAAACTCGCGGGCGACACCCTGCAACTGTTTCTGTCCGACACGGCGCAAGAGATTAAATTGTTGGGCGATAAAGGTGCGGTCAGGAAAATAGTGCAGAAAACGACGCATGTCAGCTATGTGTTTCAGCCGAAAGACACCTATATCCGCGCCATCATCACCTTCCGCAACGGGACCATCTTTTATCTGAATCCGCTGATGCGTTATAACGGGAAATCCTTAACGGAATATCATGCCACGGTCAACATGCTGTGGACTGTCATGAAGAATGGCTTTTTTGCTGTCATTTTGATATTGCTTGCGATGAAATATATCCGTCGGCGGGGGAAGAATTAGGATGGATTTTTCCATAATTTATAAACTTTCTTCTTTATAAACTTTCTTCTTGTCAAAGGAATTGACTAATTTTGCAGATTCATTAAAAATTACATACTCATGAATTACGATATTATCATTTTAGGTTCGGGTCCGGGCGGTTATGTGGCTGCCATCCGCGCCTCACAATTAGGATTTACGGTTGCTGTTGTCGAAAAAGCTGAAACAGGCGGTATATGCCTCAATTGGGGTTGCATCCCCACTAAAGCGCTACTGAAATCTGCCCATGTATATTATTATGCCAAACATGCCACCGATTATGGCATCAACATACAAGGCGAAATCACTGCCGATTTCGATGCCATTGTAAAGCGCAGTCGTTCTGTTGCCGATGGGATGAGCAAAGGCATACAATTTCTCTTTAAAAAGAATAACATAACGGTTATTCAAGGCTTCGGCAAGGTTCTCGCGGGCAAGAAAGTTGAAGTTACTGATGCGGAAGGCGTCAAAACCATTTACGAAACCAAACATATCGTCTTGGCAACGGGTGCACGTTCGCGTGAACTTCCCCATCTGAAGATAGACGGCAAGAAAATCATCGGCTATCGCGAAGCCATGACGCTGCCCAAACAGCCACAAAGCCTCGTAGTGATTGGTTCGGGGGCTATTGGCTCTGAATTCGCACATTTTTATAACACCATAGGCACCAAGGTGACGCTGATCGAGATGTTACCCGCCATCGTTCCCATCGAAGATGAAGACGTATCGAAACAACTCGAACGTTCCTTCAAAAAGAACGGCATGAAAGTGTTGACCTCTTCCACGGTAGAAAACGTGGACACCACTGGCGACCTTTGTAAAGTCACTGTCAAAACGCCAAAAGGCGAAGAAATCATCGAAGCCGAGATTGTGTTGTCGGCTGTTGGCATTGCTACCAACATCGAAGGCATCGGTTTGGAAGAAACGGGCATCATCACCGAAAAGGGCAAAGTCATCGTGGATGATTTCTACCGCACCAACGTAGAAGGCTATTATGCCATAGGCGATATCGTGAAAGGACCTGCCTTGGCTCACGTGGCTTCCCGCGAAGCAATTATCTGCGTCGAAAAGATAGCAGGCAAGCATGTGGAACCGATGAATTATGGTAACATCCCCGGCTGCACTTACACCACACCCGAAATTGCTTCTGTTGGTTACACCGAAAAAGCCGCTGTGGATGCAGGATTGGAGATCAAAGTTGGCAAATTCCCCTTCACAGCTTCAGGTAAAGCAAGTGCTGCAGGTGCACGCGATGGTTTTGTGAAAGTAATCTTCGATGCCAAGACGGGCGAATGGTTGGGAGCGCATTTTATTGGTGAAAACGTCACCGAAATGATAGCGGAGGTTGTTGTTGCTCGCACATTGGAGACCACAGGGCACGAAATCCTCATGTCAGTTCATCCGCATCCCACCATGTCGGAAGCTGTGATGGAAGCTGTGGCTGCCGCTTATGGCGAAGTCATCCATTTATAAGTTCGATGTGTTGCATTTGGCATTTCAACAGACATATTTTTTATATAAAACAATACATTTCCTTATAAGATGAACATAATTCCTACCGCCATACCTGATGTTGTAATCATTGAACCCAAAGTCTTTGCAGATAACCGTGGCTATTTCTTCGAATCTTTCAACAAAACCGTGTATGAAGCTGCGGGCATCACCCAAGAGTTTGTTCAGGACAACCAATCTATGTCGGGCAAGGATGTGTTGAGAGGCTTGCACTTTCAACGTCCGCCTTTCGACCAAGGCAAGTTGGTGCGCGTTATCAAAGGTTCTGTGTTGGATGTGGCGGTTGACATTCGCAAGAGTTCACCTACTTATGGCAAATGGGTTTCGCAAGTATTGAGCGAAGAAAACAAACTCCTGATGTGGGTGCCTGCAGGTTTTGCTCATGGATTTCTTACCTTAGAACCCGACACCATCTTCTTCTATAAATGCACAGGTTTTTACAACAGCGGTGCCGAAGGTATCATTGATTGGAAAGATGCCGACATCCATATTGATTGGAATGTGGAGAACCCCATCATCTCCGAACGTGACAAAAATGGCGAAGCATTCAAGAGTTTTATCACACCTTTCGCCTAACAATAGATATTACATAAAAAAGAAAAAAACCTTATTTTTCATCCTTTAACCTTAGTAGAAATGATAGACACCATAACCCTAACCTTATTACCTTCTCTCAGCCGAAATAAGGTAATAAGGTTATTTTGTCCTCGTTTTCCTTTTTCTACTAAGGTTAAAGAAAATACATTTATGTGTAACATTAGGTAATAGTTTTGTTTTACAAATAGAATCGTCGAATTAATTTTATAAAATAAAAAAATGATGGGTAAAAGAATCCTAATCGCAGTCATATCTGTAGTCATCATTGTGGTGGTGGTGAAATTGTTTGTCTTTTCAAACTATTCTATCCAAGTCTCTAAATCAGACGCTGCTTACTTCGATGCAAGCAAACGTTTCTACAAGATGTTTACGGTTAAGATTCCCGAACGTTTGGATTTTGCAGGCGAACAAGTTCCTATAGATAAATTCTACGTCCGCGAAGGTCTCGATAGGGAGCTTTTGGTGAACACCTTTTGGCATTCAAACTCCATTTTGATGTTCAAACGCGCCTATCGCTTCATGCCGACTTTGGATTCCATCTTAAAAGCTAACAATGTTCCCACCGATTTCAAATATGTCGTGATGATTGAAAGCGGATTCGAGAATGTGACATCTCCCGCAGGGGCATCAGGCTTTTGGCAATTCATGAACGCAACAGGAAAACAATACGGATTAGAGATAAATGCCGAAATTGACGAACGCTATCATGTGGAGAAAGCCACCGTGGCAGCATGCAAATATCTGAAAGCGGCTTATGCCCGCTTCAACAATTGGACCCTCGCCGCCGCTTCCTACAATATGGGCACCGACGGCGTTTCCGAAGCTTTGAAAACCCAACGTGCCTCCAACTATTATGATTTATACCTCAACAAAGAAACCCAACGCTATGTGTATCGCATCCTCGCTTTGAAACTCATCTATCAAGCGCCCGTGGCGTATGGTTTTTATTTGCGCAACATAGATTTATATCCCCCAATACCAACCTATAGTGTCAAGGTGGATTCTTCCGTGGCGAATTGGTGCGACTTTGCCATTAAAAACAAATCAAATTATCGCATCTTAAAAGAATTGAATCCTTGGATACTGAAATATACGCTCACCAACAAGGAGCGCAAAACCTATAACGTGAAACTTCCCATCAGCGGAAGCGAAAATTATTCCGTGTTGATGCGTCATTTTAAGGACATCGAAGTGTTGTTTAACGATACCCTTCAAATTGACCAAATCCGTTAGTTTATTGAAACCGTATGACTGAAAAAATAGACAACGCCGATATTGTTGACGACTTAGAGTATGAAGAAGAATCCGCACTTCGAGTTTACGGAGCGCGGGTTCACAATTTGCAAAACATTGACTTGGTGATTCCGCGCAACAAACTTGTGGTCATCACCGGTTTGAGCGGCAGCGGCAAATCATCCCTCGCTTTCGACACCATTTATGCCGAAGGGCAACGCCGGTATTTGGAAACTTTCTCCAACTATGTGCGCCAATTTATCGGCAACATCGAACGCCCCGACGTGGACAAGATTACAGGACTCAGCCCCGTGATTTCTATCGAACAAAAGTCGGCAAACAAAAATCCCCGCTCCACGGTGGGCACCATTACCGAGATTTATGATTTCATGCGCCTGCTTTTTGCCCGCACCGCCGACGCTTATAGTCATGTGACGGGCGAAAAGATGGTACGCTATAGCGAAGCCCAAATTCAAGACTTGATTTTAAACACCTATTCCAACAAAAACGTAGTCGTGTTGGCTCCCAAAGTGAAGGGACGCAAGGGACACTATCGCGATATGTTTGAACAAATCCGCAAGCTTGGCTTTGTGAAAGTCCGCGTGGATGGTGTGATTAAAGAAATAGTGTTCGGCATGCAGCTCGACCGCTACAAACAACACGACATCGAAATTGTGATTGACAAAATTGCCATCCACGACGAAAACAAAACGCGTTTGAGCCAATCCATCCAAACGGCTTTGAAACATGGACGCAATTCGCTCATGGTTTGCGACACAGATACCGACAAAATCCAACATTTCAGTCGCCTGTTGATGTGCCCCACGAGCGGCATCTCTTATGATGAACCCGAACCCAATTCCTTTTCCTTCAATTCGCCCTACGGCGCTTGCCCCAAGTGTGCAGGTTTGGGCGAAATATCCGAAGTTGACATCAATAAGATAGTTCCCGACTTCACCAAAAGCATACGCGACGGCGCTTTCATGCCCATCGGCACCTATAAGAGTTCTTGGATTTTTCATCAGTTGGAAACCATCGGCAAAAAATATGAGTTCACTTTGGATGACGCTTTGGAAGATTTGAGCGAGCAAGCCATCAACATATTATTGTATGGCACGGACGAAATGTTCGTGGTTCGCAACGAATATTTGGGCGTCACCTCTCCCTACAAAACCTCTTTCGAAGGCATCGTCAATTTCATCATCAATCAAAATAAAGAAGCCCATTCGCCCGTCATCAAAAAATGGGCTGCGGGGTTCATGAACAAGATAGTTTGTCCCGATTGTGGCGGCGCTCGCCTCAAAAAGGAATCTCTATGTTTCAAGATAAATAATAAAACCATCGCCGAATTGGCGCATATTGATTTGCGCAAGCTGCAAGAATGGTTTGCCAATGCCGAAACCTATTTCGACGCAAGCAAATATAAGATTGCTTACGAAATTGTGCGCGAAATTCAGAACCGCATCGGCTTTTTGCTCGATGTAGGTTTGGATTATCTCGGCTTGAATCGTCCTGCGGCTACCCTCAGCGGTGGCGAATCGCAGCGCATCCGCCTTGCCACACAAATAAGTTCGCAATTGGTCAACGTATTGTATATTTTGGATGAACCAAGCATCGGCTTGCATCAACGCGACAATCGCCGACTCATCACCGCCCTGCAAGAGTTGCGCGACATCGGCAATTCGGTTATCGTGGTGGAACACGACAGCGACACCATCTTGGCTGCCGACCATATTGTGGACATCGGTCCCGGCGGCGGCATCAATGGCGGCTACATCGTGGCACAGGGAACCCCTTCCGACATCATGAAAAGCGATAGTTTGACCTCCCAATATCTCAACGGAAAAAAAGAAATCGCCGTCCCCAAAGTGCGACGCCAATCAAACGGCAACGCCATCACCTTGATGGGCGCAACAGGTAACAACCTAAAAAATGTGACTGCCATCTTCCCTTTGGGCACCCTCATTTGCGTCACGGGCGTTTCGGGCAGCGGCAAATCAACGCTTATCAACAACACTTTATACCCCATTTTGAGCAAACATTTCTATCGTTCCGAAAAAAATGCCCTGCCTTACGCCACCATTGAGGGCATCGAGCATATTGATAAGGTGATTGAGATTGACCAATTGCCCATCGGACGCACCCCGCGCTCCAATCCGGCGACCTATACCGCCGTTTTCGACGACATACGCAAGCTCTTTGTCCAACTGCCCGAAGCCAAAATCCGCGGCTATCTGCCCGGAAGGTTTTCTTTTAATGTGAAGGGCGGACGGTGCGAAACCTGTGGCGGCGCGGGCGTCAGAACCATCGAAATGAATTTCCTGCCCGACGTTTATGTGCCTTGCGAAAGCTGCAACGGCAAACGCTACAACCGCGAAACCCTCGAAGTGAAGTTTAAAGGAAAATCCATCAGCGACGTGTTGGACATGAACATTGACGAGGCGGTCGGCTTCTTCTCCCAAATCCCCTCCATCCTCCAAAAGATACGCACCCTCCACGACGTGGGCTTGGGCTACATCAAACTCGGACAACAAAGCACCACCCTCTCCGGCGGCGAAGCCCAACGCGTGAAACTCGCCACCGAACTCAGCAAAAAAGACACCGGCAGAACCCTTTATATCTTGGACGAACCTACCACAGGGCTCCATTTCGAGGATGTCAACGTGCTGCTCCACGTCTTGAACAAACTTGTGGACAAAGGCAACACCGTCATCGTGATTGAACACAACCTCGACGTCATCAAAGTTGCCGACCACGTCATAGATTTAGGTCCCGAAGGCGGCGAACGCGGCGGCGAAATCGTGTGCGAAGGCACCCCCGAAGCCATCACCAAAGTGAAAAGAAGTTATACGGGGAGGTTTTTGGGGGAAGTGCTTTAGGAGGGGGGAAACCACGGAGACACGGAGAAGGAAGTTGCATACAAGCATTAAAAAAGAGAAGAAACCATAGACGGAATTAAAACATAAAGGAAAATAAACTAATTTTGCAATAAATTTTTTGACAATGGAAGATACAGAAATTAAGAATATGGTTTTGGAGAACTTGGTATGCTATATTTCAAAGAATGAAGTACAGCGGTCTATTAAACCAGTTTTCAAAACGGACGACTTTGCCTTATACAATGATGACAGCTTAGATTTAATGAGCCGTTTCCCCGACAATTATGTTGATATGATTTTCGCAGACCCGCCATACTTATTATCCAACGATGGGTTTACTTGTCAAAACGGAAGAATGGTAAGCGTGAATAAAGGAAAATGGGACAAATCAAATGGCTTTTCTGACGATTTGATATTCCACGAAACGTGGATTAAAGAATGTAAAAGAGTTTTAAAGCCGGAGGGGACAATTTGGATAAGCGGAACGTATCATTCAATTTATCAATGTGGATTTTTACTTCAAAAGTTAGGCTTTCATTTGCTCAACGACATTTCTTGGTTCAAGCCAAATGCTTCGCCAAACTTAAGTTGTAGGTTTTTCACAGCCTCACACGAAACAGTTTTGTGGGCGAGAAAAGATAAAAAAGCCAAGCATTATTTCAACTATGAAGCAATGAAAAACGGAAGATTCCCAGAGGACAAAATTAAGAAGGACGATTTGCAAATGCGCTCTGTATGGAGTATTCCCACACCTGCACCGAGTGAAAAAGAATTTGGAAAACACCCAACACAAAAACCCTTAGCTTTGTTGCGAAGAATTGTATTAGCTTCAACAAAACCTAGAGATATAATTTTTGATCCTTTCAACGGAGGAGGCACAACAGGGATTGCAGCAACTTTAGTTGGAGAACGCAAGTATATAGGATGCGATGTTAATAAAGATTATATTGATCTTACTATTAAAAGATATAATGCAA
>CAIOYH010000215.1 GCA_903862465.1 uncultured bacterium
GGCAATGTGTCGCACGACACCATCACGGTTACGGTTTCGGGCGTTGGCGTGGATGAATATCAAAACACCAACCAATGGGTGAAGGTCTATCCCAACCCAAGCGATGGCGATATCACCATTCAATACAAATTTCTCGGCACTGATAAATGCGAATTCGAGTTCTATGATGTCTTTGGCAGAAAAGTCTATACCCACTCCCTGCCCTCCGATGCAACTTCCTTCTCCCTAAACGGAACATCGCTGAGCAGCGGCGTGTATTATTATCGGGCTATGCAAGGACAAAAAAGCATAGGCAAGGGGAAGCTAGTCGTCATAAAATGAAAAGATATTACTCTACGAATTACGAATTGGCGAATTACGAATGTAGGCAATCCTTTGTGTTCCTCAGTGCTCTTAGTGTCTTAGTGGTTTTCCCCCCTAAATCTAAAATCTCAAATCTAAAATTCTTAGTGTTCCTCAGTGCTCTCCGTGTCTCCGTGGTTTCCTCCTCCTAAATCTCAAATCTCAAATCCAACAATGTTAATAATAGAAAATACCTTAGTAACCGAAGATTTAGCTCAAATCAAATTTGCATGCGATTGCCGCTTATGCTTTGGTCAATGCTGTGTAGAAGGCGATGCAGGTGCGCCTTTAAGTGACGATGAAATAACCCAAATCACCTCCCAAATCCATCTCATTACGCCCTACATGTGCCCCGAAGGCATCCAAGCTGTGGAGGCGCAAGGCGTCTTTGCCTTAGATGTCGAAGGCGTGAAGGGAACTCCCTTGGTCAATCAACGGGAATGTGCTTTTGTGGTCTATAAAAATGGCATCACCTTTTGCAGCATCGAGATGGCTTTCCTCGACGGCAAAGTGTCGCTCCAAAAGCCTGCTTCCTGCCATTTATATCCCGTGCGCATCACCGACTACGAAGATTTTGTCGCGGTCAATTACCACAAATGGCACATCTGCAAATCGGCAGTAAAAAACGGAACCGACCGCGGCATCTATCTCTATCAATTTCTGAAAGTGCCCCTCACGAATAGATTTGGCACTGCATGGTACGATGAGTTGGTGATGATAGCCGAACACCTCCACAAGAAGAAAGCTTAGCCTAGGCGCTCTATGATCTTCTTTTGAATAGCTTGGAACTCCTCGGGAGTCAGCTTCAACTTTGGGTTTTTAAAATCTATATCAAAGATACCATTAATCGGTACCAAATGGATGTGCGCATGAGGCACCTCTAAGCCAATCACAGCCATGCCCACCTTTTTGCAATCCACCACCTGCCCCAATGCCAGGCCTATTTTTTGCGCAAAGCCAAACAGTTCCTTATACAAAGCGGCATCCAAATCAAAAATGTTATCCACTTCCGCTTTAGGCACCACCAAGGTATGCCCTAAAGCCAGCGGATTGATATCTAAAAAAGCATAACAATATGCGTTCTCGGCAATTTTATACGAGGGTATTTCCCCTGCGATGATTTTGGAAAATATAGTAGCCATACGCTTGCTTTTTTTTAACGGGTGATGTTCACAATCTCAAACTCCACGGAACCCGCAGGCACTTTAATGCTCACCTTGTCGCCCACTTTTTTGCCCAACAAACCATGTGCAATAGGGGAGTTGACCGAAAGTTTCCCTGATTTCAAATCGGCTTCGCTTTCGGGCACCAAAACATAAGTCATCGTGGTGTTGGTTTTCACATTACGAATCTCAACGGTACTCAAAATTAATACTTTTGAACTATCCATCTGCGATTCATCAATGATTTTAGCACTATTCAGCAAGGCTTGCATCTTCGATATTTTCATTTCGAGCATCCCTTGTGCCTCCTTGGCAGCATCGTATTCGGCATTTTCAGAAAGGTCGCCCTTGTCGCGTGCTTCCGCAATTTGGAGTGAGATTTTCTTCCGCTCCTCTATCATCAATTGATTCAGTTCTTCCGTAAGGCGCTTGTAGCCTTCTAAAGTGTAATATGTTGACATGATAAAATCTTTAAGGGTAATAAAACAGAAAAGAATCCCGACACTCGGTCGGGACTCTTTTCAAAATGGACTAATAAAAAAAATACCGAGACTACAAATTGATTCTGGCTCCAATCGAATGGCAGCCTTGGAATGGATTTGTTGGTCTGTAAGAATAATCAATACCTATGGTAGTTCCTTTTTTCTTGTTCACAGGAACCTGAACGGTCAATCCCGCACTTGGACCTGTCAATGCATTGGTTCTTTCGGCTTTCTTGAAGGTGCCTTTTTCAAAAGCGTATCCACCTCTAAGGTAAAGATAATTCATCATTTTATATTCTAAACCAAGCATGTATTGGTCTTTGCCGAATGAGTTCGAGATGAAAGCGCCGGCAAGCGTGATTCTATGTTGGTCAGAGATAATAAAGTCGTATGCCACCCCGATATTCAAAGTCGTTGGGAGTTCAAATTCTGCTGAACGTTGTTCTGCAGTACCTGTAGCACCCGTTAAACCATTTGTAGCGTTGAACGACAAACCATCACCTTTAAATTTCATGCGCGAACCTACATTCTTCAATGCAATACCGAACATGATATTTTCTTTTTCACCGGTGATATATTGAATACCTGCATCAATTGCAAACCCTTGCGCTGAAAGGTTAGCGATTTTTTGTGTGATGATTTTAACGTTGATACCGCCATAAATGCTATTTGAAAACATCTTGGAGTATGAAAGGTTAATATTCATCAATGAAGGAGTGAACGTTCCCAAACCGCCTTCAGGCAAATCGGGTGTTGTGATTTGGATATTTCCAAAACTCATAGCCATAACACTAATTCCGAGAACGCCTGTTTCTCCGATTTTTTGTGATAAGCCAAAAGTGTTGATGCCAACTCCTGATCCTTTTAACCAAATAGTATGGGCAAAAACGATTTCAGTGCGTGGTGTAAAGGCAAGTCCGGCTACATTGGTGTACATAGCTTCTATGCCTCGGGAGTTAGCAATACCAACACCGCCCCAGCCTGAACTTCTTGCCCAAGGATTAATTAAGAGTTCTTGCGAACCGCATTCTCCAACGCGGTCTTCGTTACCGGCTTTCAGATTATTGAAAGGAAATATCAATAAACCCAGCATGGTAATTGCCAAAAATATTCTAATAGTCTTATTCATAATTGTACTTTTAAAATTGTTTTTACTTTGTCAAATAATTAGAATGAATTAAGGTCAATAGGACGTAATGATCCAAACCACTTAATTACTTTTTCACCTACTCCGTCAACTTTAACATAGATAAGATAAATACCACCTGCTATAGGAATGCCGGCATGGTTTTTCAAATCCCAATCAATATAAGAGTTTGCATCATCTTTTGTGTATTGTCGAACAAGCGAGCCTCCAACCGTGTAAATGGATACGGTACATTTTTGTGGTAAATTCGTCACACGAACCCGATTATCTAATTGGTTAGTTTCGTAACCGGAATATGCATAATACGGATTAGGAACCACATTAATCAAATTTAATGAGCCTTCCGCAGCCTTGGCATTACCTTTTGCAGTAGCAATATTTTCCGTGTTAAATCCATACATAGGATAGTTTTTGTTGATGGTATCTATAGCTGCACTTGTACCGGCAGTAGAATGATAGCGTTGATATGGTCTGCTAACACGAAGGCGAATTTTAACGTCGCAAGGAATGTTAGAAGGATCATTAAATTTATATTTCACATCAGAAATCATAGGACAACCTACCCACATCACATCTTTATAAACACAGCGCTTGTAAAAGAGGTTAGCCGATGAGGAGTAAAGATTGAGCATGTTTTTTATCCATGCACCGCCATCATAAGCAGGACAGTCAGCCAAAACATTTAAAGAAGAATTGAAATTTTCTCCATTGTGCTCCATAATGTAGGTCCAATGTTTTCCACCAAACAGAACTTGTCCCAATTGTGAAACATAACTACTTGTTGGATTCCAAATCATATCTCTACCGTTTTCGCCTTGTAGCCATGAATCTTCTCCAAACATCATATTTAGACGTTCGCCTGTTTCAACATTGATTGCATAACCCGGGAACCAACCCATACCTACTTCACCGTCCGTTTGACCTGCTCTAAGATCTAGTTTTTTTCTGTTACCTTCTGTCAAGGTGATGTTGGCATCTTCGCATTCTTCAACAACAGGGCAACGAGTCCATTTAGACCTATCGGATGTGATATACAAATCCACGCTATATACATTTGCTAATTTACTTAAACCATTTCCACCACTAACAACAGTGTTGTTCCATTGAGGACCGTTTTCAAATTTCGAAGCCATGGTGTAAGGTGCCCAAGTGCCTTGCAAAACCTTTTCGTAATTTTGATTGGGGTCGAATGCCGTACCAGTAGTTCCCGTTAAATAATAATCGTTTAAGGTTACATCCGTTGGATCAGTAGTGGTTCCTGAACGTATCCAATTGAAAGGTGCATAAGCATCATTATCAGGAACACCGCTTAGCCATTTTTTGGAGCTATCGGCATACGTAATCGTTGCTTCAAGAAAACCATTGTCAATACCGGTTAAATAATTTCCGGGATACTTCGCTTGTGTTATTGTTACTGATAGTCCCAAGTCAAGAAGCAATTGCTCATTTGCAACAATGATGGATGTATCCGATTTCCAAGTTTGTCCTGTTGTTGTGTTTGTCAATAACCATCTGCTTGAATCAATAGCTCCACTTGCAGGAGGAATAAATTTCAAGTTAAAATTACCGGCAACAACGTTTAGTGGGTCAATAACTTTAATATTTACGGGTCCTT
Source organism: uncultured bacterium (assembly GCA_903862465.1). Lineage (GTDB taxonomy): Bacteria > Bacteroidota > Bacteroidia > Bacteroidales > CAIWKO01 > CAIWKO01. The sequence goes on from CAIOYH010000215.1 coordinate 4,750, forward strand.
TATCGAAATCATAAGTAGGATTTGCAGCAAAAAAAGGAGATCCGGACATAATTTGGTCATTGGTTTCGGTAGTAAAATCTAAAACCATACCGCCATTGCCATTACCTTCGAGACGTGTAATCTGAGGCATTAAGCCATATTCTGAATTCAAAATAGTTCCACCTGCTTCCGGTGAAGGAATGTGAGGCATGGCAGAAACAACTTCGATGCCACCAACAGCCGCTTTACGACCTGCTTTGTATGGAAGTTTTTGTCCATCAAAAAGCAAAGGATCACTTTGGCTATAGGATTTAAAATTGTTGTAGCCATAAGCAATAGCTATGTAATAATATTGTTTGTGGTTCACCAATCGTTTATCACTAGTAGCAAACAAATCTTCGAAAATACGAAAGGAATGGACTATCCCTGCATTAGCGCCATTAACTTCTTCTACAGGTACATTGCCACCTAATTGTTCGGAATAGTTGAAGTTGATGATTTTAGAAACGCTATTCTTTACATCGCATTGTCCGACTAAACGAGCTAAATCAGGATTATGAATATCCGTAATGGAAACAGAAGCATTTTTTAATTGAAAGATTTGGTATCCTTCGAAACGATAAGCAGAATCTCCATTTATGATGGTTTTGTCAACTTCTACATAATCTTCGATACTTTTGCGATAGTTGTTAGATATACCTTTTCTATTTGAAAGATATAGTATCAATTCTTTATCCAATTCTTGTATTGTTAAATCAGGCGCATTTGGACCTTCCAAAAGTTTGAAACAATTGTCAAATAGCGCTTGGCATTTATCGTCAACAGTGCGAAGCAATTCAACAGAAGCCCAAGGACCACCTGAAGTAGCTCTTGCCCAGGGAATACCTACCGTAATATAATTTACAGCACCGGCTTCCAAAGTAAAAGGTCCTGCTGATTGCATAAACCTACGGTCATAGGGTGGGTTGCCTGCATTCTTTTCTGTCCAAGTAAGTCCTGCTCCCACAGGTACACCATCTGTACCCCAATTGCAAGGGTCAGTGTTGTCAGGAAACATAAAATCACATGGAGGTCCGGTACCACCTGCACTAGGATGACCTAAGCCCCAATAAACCATACGTTCGTTATCTTTCCATATTCCTCTAAGTAAATTATAATACTCAGGAGCAATATCGGGGTCAGTAATAGCTTCCAAACCGCCTGCGGTATTATTATGAAATACAAAACGACGCATTCCATAACGTTCATCATCTACAATTCCATTGCCAAAATTTACTCCATTAATGGCTTCATTACAATTGACATTTGGATTGTTGATATCATAACTAGGATTGTCAAGTCCATCAGGGTCCATATAGGGACCTTGAAAGAAGTCAACACCAATGGCAGGAGGATTTGCTCCATAGCCCACTTGGCCTTCAGCCGTTTCGTCAAAATCATCACCATTGTAGCAATAGCCCAATCCTCTCAATACATCGCAACCAACATAGTCATCTTTTGCATAACCTATATCGGTATCAACCCATTGACTAAAATAGGTTTCTGTTAAACGATATGTAGAACGATTGATAATTTCATAGGTATAAAAAGTCATATTATTGATATCATCATTGGTTGAAAATCCAAAAGCTTGTGCTCTGATTTCCATGCCAACGGCTTCGCCTTTAGTTTCAGTATGTATATTTCCCTTGTCATTAAATACCCACCAAAGCGTCATATCGCCTTTTAATACTTGGTCAACTAAAATTCCATTACCTTCCATAGTTACAGGTTGAGGAGTGCCCGGAGGATAGTTTGCCGGACATAACGTATTGTCAAAATCATAATAAGGATAATCTCCATCTCTATAATCATATCGTAAATCGCCATTTCTGTCGAAGAAAGGAGCTAAATAATAAGGTTGGTTTTTAGATGGGTCTCCATGAGCCGGATAATTCTTAATACTAAGAGGTATTTCATAACCTGCCGGAGCACCTAACTCATAAGCTGCTTTGAAAGCTTCAACTTCTGCACGAGTAATGACGAAGTGTTTGTCATATTCATTACAAGTTGGTGCATCAGTAGAGGCGGTTCCATCGGTTGAAATGGGTCCGGGCCAAAAATCATTACCGTTTCCACGATAACGCTGTGCCGCTAATTTAAGCTGTCCATTGACATCTAAGCCCCCAATCCATAATGAACCGGAAAACATGGAGGTTTGTTTAGAGTTTGCAGGTATAAAGTATTTCGAAGCACCTTGCAAATCCCACCACATATCACCACCGGTGTTGATACGTGCTCGAACATTATTAACATCCAAGTCTGTGAAAGCCGATGCAGGTAAACAACCTTCCGCCATTGCTCTGTTTTGTTCAACACTTTTGTGTGTTTTCAGCACGGGCCATTCTTTTGCATAATTGGATGTTGAGAATCCTACTAATAATGCTGTAAATAATAGATAACGAATTATATTTTTCATAGCTGTTGATTTTTTAAATTGTATTTTTTCTTAATTAAAATCCTAAGGAAACACCAAGACGAATTCTGCGTGGCAAACTATAATTATAAGGGCTGTTCACACTAATAGCATACTGATCTCTATAAGCGGCTTCATTTGTTTGCGTTGCAAGGGTGCTTTGAAATTGGTTGGCTGACAAATAACCATCATCATCAGCATTTCCTGTTGCACGATACACGGCAAGTATGTTTTTGGTGTTTAAAAGGTTTAATACTTCAAGATAAATATTCAGATATAATGGGCTTCCTGCTTTACCACCTTTTTTGCCTGTTTTGATTGTAATATCTTTATCCAAACGAGCATCAATACGGAATTGCCAGGGCATTCTAGAACCATTAATTTGGCCTTCGAGTTGGTACGATGAAGAACCTCCCTGTGTGATTACAACAGTGCTTGATTTGCTGTAAGGAATTCCAGAGCCGCCATTGAATGATACATTAAGTCCTGTATTTTTAAGCAAAAGAACGGTCTTAACTTTATCTGTTCCTTTAATTTTTCTTGTAATTTTCGGACCATTGTATTCTTTGCCTTCACCGTAGCGATAATCAAAAGTAGCTGTAAAAGCATGTCTTCTGTCGAAATCAAGTGGAGAAATGGTTCTAAGATTTGGTTGTCCTGTTTTTGCTAAATTCATACCTGTTTCAGAGTTCGAACCTGTTCCCGATGCAAATTGTAGGGTATAAGTTGCTTTTAACCATACATTGCCTGTTCTTCTTAAATCATAACCAACGGTGAAACCTTGAACAGTACCAAAGTCAATATTGTTGTAAGAGATATATGAAATAGGGAAAGCTCCTGAATAACGATATGCTTGAATCATGTTTCTTTGTTCACGATAATATGCAGAAATCTTTACAGAAGAAGAATTGCTTAGTTTTTGTTGAAATCCTAATTCGTAGTCAATTGTTTTTTCAGATTTCAGATTAGGATTGTTTATAGAGTTTGCAGCCTGTGTGTTTAAGAAAAGATACTCTGTTGGGTCCATTACGTTTCCTGTGCTTGGTCTTTGCGTTAACACATCATAATGGGCAAAAAACAATGCTTCATCAGAAATTGGAAATGAAAAAGAAATACGAGGCATTAAATTTAATTGTGGTTTGTAATCGGTAAAAGCACTTGAATTGATGTCCTGAGATCTTGTTTTGTCGGGATCTACTAAATAAGGTGCAATACCTGTTCCTGTTTCAATGGCTGCAGGGTCGCTAATTTCAGTACCTTGAGAATTGTACCATGTGTCGCCATTACGATAACCTTTAACGAGGGTGGGATTTTTTATGTCATCAACATAAACAACATAATCTGAGCCCATATTTGAAGGGTGAGTTACAGCAACTCCATTAAGTGTCGCTACTTCTTTCACTGTTCTTGCTTCAAATAAAAGATAAGGGTCTTTCAATACTTTTTGGTTAGCATCATAACGGTCAACACGTAATCCAACATTGAAGATAAGATCGTTGAACGCAAATTTATCTTGAATATAGCCTGCAATATAAATAGGTTCAAAAGCACCTTTTAAACGGGTGAATTTTCCAAGCGCGTCTGTTTTTGTAAAGAAATCATCGAAACTAGGTTTGCTATTAAGTTTTTTTCCAGCATGGTCGTAACCCATATAAGCAACATACGATTGTCCGCTGTTTAATAATTCATCTGCGCTAAACATATCAACAGAAAATGTCGTAGGATCATAACTATAAACATCTATCCAATCGGTTCCATCAGTTGCTAAACCAAGTTTTTGACGCAAGTTGTAATCCACCAAGGATTGTTCACTTGCGGAATAAAGTCTGTCATACATGATGGTATCTTGAAAAACGCCATAAGCATCATAAATTAAATGAGGATTTGAAAAGTCAAGTCCTGTTATGTGTTTATTGACTTGTTGGCGAAGAGCCGACCATAATCCAACAGGGGCATAAGAAATAGAACGGTCTTGACGTTGTTCGTAATAGAAGCCAATTTGAATGGCGTGGTTTCCGATATCGGCAGAAGCTGTTGCTGTAACTCCAAATTGAGTAGATTCACCATGATAATATTGGTTATAGGGCATACCTACATTGTTCCACATACCATATATTGTTCCTCTATCTTGAAAATCACCGTTTATTAATCCACCACCAAGTTGAATTTCATTTAAATTTCTGTAATGTCCTTGAGCTGTATTATATGAATCATAATAGGATTGGGTATAATTAGAAAGTATAGGATTGATGTCAGTTTGTTCAAACGTTACTAAGGTGTCAGCAACGGCATTTTGAAGATATGCATTGATGCCGGTTGAGCCATCAGTTCCTAATTCGTAGGTTTTAGCTTGATAGGTTTTGAATTTTCCTATATATCCATATTTGAATAAATCTTTTTTAAAATCGCCATCCTCAGTGGTACTCGTTGTTTTTGAATAATCGCCTTGTATGGAATAATATACGTTTTTGATGGTAGCCTTACTATCTCCGGCGGTTGGGAAACGTTGTGTGAAACGTCCATAAGCACGCCACGAACTGTATTTAGAGTCGGGGTTTTTTTCCCAATTCATCATTGAATTGCTCCTTTGATATACGCGTCCCCAATTATATTGCCATGTTCCCCCAAAGGTTAAGTTGGTGGAAGGTGAAGTGCGAACGTCAATTTTACCCGATAGGTTCAAATCGTTGTTGGCTGAATTTAACTTTGAGGTTGTGTTTTCTAAATCAGAGTTAATTAAAAACTCGCCGGCTTTGTATGTTCCATCACCTTTTCCTGTTGGTACAAGCGGTGTTTGTTGAAGTCTAGCTACAACATCATCTTTTGCTTTCCAGTTTCCGGTATAGAACGGACGTGGATCTTTTTGGTAGGTATATTCTGCTGCAATAAAATATCCTAATAGTGCAGTTGTTTTTGTGGAGTCGCGACCTTTAATCAACGGACCTTGCATATTTAGAGCTAGAAGATTATAACCAAATTTGTCTAAGAATTGGGATGTCGCTCCTTCAAATCCCATTCCAAATTCGCGCGAAGCGCCTTTGGTAGAAATAGAAAGAATACCTCCCGTTGCATCACCATATTGAGCAGGTGTACCGCCGGTTAGTACCGTAACTTGTTCGATAGCTGCTTTGGGAACGGATGATGATCCGCGCACTTTAACACCATCAACATAAGTTACAGTTCCATCTCCACGAGCACCACGGATACTTCCCATAGCTCCATCTTGTGAATAAACACCTCCAACTTGGATAGCAACTGATTGTGCTGAACGACCCGGCATCTTTGATATTTCTTCCGAGGTCATCGTACCGCCAGAGGTGGTTTGATCTTTGTTAATCAAAGGAACTTTATAATCAACAACTTCAAAAGTTTCGATCGTGATGGTGGTTGATTCCATCTGAATATCTTGAAATGTGATTTGGTTGGCAACAATCACCAAATTAGCAATCATGATGGGTTTGTAACCCACGAATGATGCTTTTACATCATATTTTCCAGGAGGAATGGGTTTGATGGTGTAATTACCATCAAAATCGGTGGTTGTACCTCCCGATTGCTTTCCGCCTTGTTCGATAATAATGTTGGCAAAAGGAACTGGTTCGTTCGTTCCCTTATCTGAGATTTTTCCTTTCAGAGTCCCAGATTGCGAGAATGCCATCAAATTTGCTGCTAACAGTACAGCCGCTGAAATAAGTAACTTTCTAAGCATATATGTGTTTTTATGTATTAATTATTAATGAGTTTTCAGTTTAAAACCTTCAAAAAGGTCGGTAAAGGTAAAATTATTTTCTATATTCAAGCCAATATTTTTTTTATTAAATTCAACAAAATGGTTTAACTTTTTGAAATTGAAGATACTATTTTTTTTATTCATTTTTTCTTTTTTTTTATAAACATCCATTACAATACCAAAACTTTGATTTTTTCAATATGAATGGCGAAACAAAGGTAAGCATAAATGAATGGCGATTGCATAGTAAATAAGTTAACGGTAGGTTCTAATCAGTTAACGGTAGGTTTTTCCAAGTTAACGGTAAATTCATTATGCATTTTTCATGTTTTTTATAATGGAAATTGTTTTTTCTTTCTTGCGACGCGATACGGGAATTTGTGCATCATCAGCCATGATAATGGTGCCCCCGTCGCTCTTTTCAAAGCCTTTTATATAATTGATATTTATTAAATGTGATTTATGCGGACGAAAAAAAGTTTGATCGCCCAGCAAAGTTTCATGCTCTTTTAAGGTTTTTGAGATTAATAAAGTCTTGCCATCTTTGAAGAAAAAACGCGTGTAATAATCATCCGATTCGCAACGAATGATGTTATCAATCTCCACTACATAAATTTTGTCGAAGGTTTTTAATACAATTTTCTTGGGCTCGACACTTGTTTTGATATTCTCGAGTAGCACTTTTATGCTACTGCTAGCATCTACCGTGTTTTTTTTTTGCTCAGCTTTTTGCAGCGCACTCACCAAATCTGTGGGGAGAATGGGCTTCAAAAGATAATCTAAAGCAGAAAATTTTATGGCTTTTATGGCATATTGGTCGTAAGCGGTAGTGAAAATTACGTCGAAATTGATTTCGTTCACGTCTTCCAACACCTGAAATCCGCTTCCATCCGGCATCTGAACATCTAAAAATACCACATCGGGCTTGTATTTATGAATTGCATCTATGCCGCTTTGATAGCCATTCGCTTGGGCAATAACTTCCACATTAATGCAATAGCGGGCGATTAAGCCTACCAGAGCATCTCGGGAAGTTTTCTCATCATCAATTATGATTGCTTTCAGCATTGTTTTTAAATTAGGGAGCAAAAATAAACAATTATTTAATGCTGAACCCAACTTTTGAATAAATAGATGAAAAAAAAATTTCAACCTATATAATAATGGTGAAAGAAAAATAGTTTGGAAGCGAATAAACGCTGACTAAATGCTTGGATTTAAGTCCATATTTTTCTGAAGAACGAATGAAATAATTTTGATGAAAAGTGAACGCTATGTTGCCTCTGTTTTATGCTTTCATGACATAAGCGTAAGCGATTTGTTTTTCGACAATCTATTTAACTATCTAAATAGGATATTATAGCTTTTCTTTTTTCACTTTCGTTGTTTTTTCTTTCTTTTTCGTCGCAGTTTTTGCTTTGCGTTTCGGGGCGTCATAAATAATATAGTCGTTGTAGCGGGCGGGGTCGGTTTTGAAAAACAGGTCTTTGCCGATGTTGCACAGGCGCAGGGTTTCTTTATAAATCAGGTTGCCTTTCAAAATCCTATCTTGAGCGCTGATGTCGCGCGCGCCCACGGCGGAGAGTTGGTTGTCGATGGCGTCTTCAAAAATCGCGTCGAGGTTGTTGATGTTATCAATTTTTTCCTGCGTAAGTCCTTCCGAGGCGAGGTCGGCAAGATGCGCGGGGGCATACATCCGCACGGCGCGTGCCAATCGATGCAGTGTTTCGTCAGAATTTTGACTTAAGCGGTCGAATTTATAAATTCTGTACTTAAAACTCCGTATTCCCCACTTGTTTTCAACCATATTGCGATGTGTTCTCAGGGCTACGCGAAGGTCTTCAGCCTTTCTGTTGCGTACTTCGGTCGCTATGACGACATATCCAAGCATTTGGTCGTCGTCGGAAAGCTTATCGAATTCATCAATCATCTCTTCGAAAATGTTTATTCTTTCTAAAGTAACGCCTCGCGTTGTATAGAAATCAAAATCACGCATTACGCAAGATACAACAGCTATTGCTTTTCGTCTGAGAAATGTATCGGCAAAGGTATAAATCCTTTGTAATTCCTTTTTCTGAATCATAAAAATGTTTTTGTTTGTTTAGATAAATGCAAAAGTACTATTTATTTTTATAAAACAAATATATTTAATCATATTTATTCATCATATAAGAAAAAAGAAAACATAGATATATAATATAAACATATAGCTATAAAAGAGGAAAAGATAGAAGATATTAATGATAATATAGATGTTAAAAAAGATACGTAAGAAATAAATAAAGATAACACAGGTAAAGAAATGTATATTATATATTATAAAACAATAGTGATAGATATAATATATGAAATGTAAGATAGATCGGAAGAGCACAC
>CAIOYH010000216.1 GCA_903862465.1 uncultured bacterium
GTTAATTTTAATTGAGTTTGCAGCTGTATTGTATTCGTCGATACCTGATTTCTCTGTATCTTCAATCCATTGCTTCATTTTTATTCTAGCTATATCTTTTTCTTGACAATTGTAAAGACTTCTAAATGTAATGGATAAGCCATAAGCTTATTCTAATATTGGATATTCTTTGAATAATATTTGAGCACGTACCCGTTGACTTTGGCTCCAATTTGAAGGTGTTTTGAACAATAAATACCTGCTCCGTGCTAGTAGTTGCTTTCTCGTATCTCCATTTGCAAAAACTTCTGAAATATATTTTGTTTGACTCTCTCTAGCTTCCTTAATTGCATCATTTTCTATCTTTATAGCTTCCCATCTGTATTTTATACGAACATGTTGTAGAGCATCAGAAACTAATTTCACAACATGAAAACGGTCGGTAACCCTCTGGGCATTTGGGAAACAACGCTTAGCTGCCGATTCCATATTCTTTGCCATATCTAATGTTATTTCCCTTACCTGTAATCGCTTTTCAATCGGAATCTTCAGTAGTACAGCCTCTATCTCTTCCACTTTAGTACCTTTGAGTATTGAAATTAGTGCACCTTTCTTTCCTTTGGCCGATTTATTTGTTACGATAGTATAGAGTTCTCCATCGGATAAACTAACCTCATCTATACATATTTTCTCTCCTATATTTTCCGGATATAGCAAATATTCACAGGCATGTTCTTTGTGTTCCCAAGTTGAAAAATCGCTTAAGTGTTCTTTATACGATCTACTTAGATTATCAGAATCAATATAATGATAAAAGGCGATATTACTTATTGTGTCTATTCTTGTATCGATCAAATTCTTTTAAAAAAGTCGCAAAATCTTGTGTGATGCGAGTTCCTTCTGCGACTAGATGCCAATCTCTTTCAATAACCTCTCCGGTGGTTTTGTGCCTCCATCTGCGTCGTTTAATCACTAAAAATGCTGCTTTTCCCCGTATCGGAAAATCCTGAACGCAAATCTCATTATGAAAACCTTTCGATTCATATTCCGTTGTTGAGTATCCTTCAGGCAATACATTCTTTTCCTCCAGATGAATGTTTACGCGTTGATCCTTGTCGTTCTTTTCGATTTTTACAACCTCAAAATACAATGGCATCTCACTTGGAAGCAATAACTGATATAAGACTTTTAAATCCATTTTTTCTTTTGGCACAAAGGTAAAATTTTTTTGATCCCTCCACAACTATTGGAGTTGACCCGAAATAAACCTTCGCTTGAAAATAGCACTTGAATTGGAATAAATCAGATGTCTATTATTTAATTGGATACTATTTCGAGAATTTATAATTGAGTAATTAGATAAAAGCCCTGTTTTATTGGTCTGCGTGCCATTGGAGAAATCGGACATCCTATCCTGAACGTTCAGGGTGTCATGGGAGATATCGGAAATCATGCAAAGAATTCACTTTATGCCATTGGAGAAATCGGACATCATATCTTGAACGTTCTTTGTGCCATTGGAGAAATCGGACATCATACCCTGAACGTTCTTTGTGCCATCGGAGAAATCGGACATCATGTCCTGAAGGTTTTTTGTACCATTGGAGAAATCGGACATCAATAAAAAATTAGTTTTTGCTTGATCGGAGATATCGGACATGTATATAAAATTTGAATTTGCTTGATTGGAGATATCGGACATCAATAAAAAAATAGTTTTTGCTTCGTTGGAGAAATCGGACATCAATAAATAATTAGTTTTTGCTTGATGGGAGAAATCGGACATCAATATAAAAATAGTTTTTGCTTCATCGGAGAAATCGGAAATCAATAAAAAACATTTTTTTGCTTCATTGGAGAAATCGGACAAATATAAAAAACACTTTTTTGCTTCATCTTCGATATAGAGGAGCTATAAAATTATATAATTTGTGCCTTATAAAAATCTCGGTAGTGAAGCGAGCATCTTGCGTTTGAGCGCGATGAATGATTGATATCCCTACGAATTACGAATTTTCGTATTACTAATGACACAATAAGCCTTAGGCTTGAAAATTAGATTTACGAAAAGTTACACAGAGATACACGGAGCAAAAGGAGATACACAGAGATTTTTGAGGCATTCGTAATTAGCATATTCGTAACCTGTCCCGAACATGTAATGTCGGGGTTCGTAGTGTCCGAACTCTGAACTACGAACTCTGACCTACGAACTCGAAACTATGAACTCGGAACTTAGAAGTTATACGTATTATCTTCAATGAGTTTGTTCGCAATAGCTCTGCGAGCTTCTTTGATATTAATCGGTTTCAGCGTTGTCAATGCAACCATGACACCTTTAAGTTTGGTGAATTCTTCGCCTTCAGCAAAAGAATGGATGGCATCATTTGCAGATTTATTGATTTTTGCTGCTGCTTCATACACAAACACGTCTAAAATCTTTTTGTAAATGGCACCTTTTTCTTCGCCCAAAGTGTTTACCATTTTCTTTACGCGCAACATAAGCGACTCGGAAGCATAAGCTTGCATGGTGATGTCGGCAATGTGCATCATCACTTCTTGTTCTGTGTTATACTGTTTACCTAAGGTTTCATAAGCTCTGCTCATGATCAGCAATATGGATTTCTTGAAATAAGAAGTTACTTTTCCGTAATAGCCAAAATAGTCATCAGTATTCAGCGCCTCATTTTTGAAAGCGGCGATACCATTATAGATTTCTTTTGCTTCATCAAAGATAGTAGAATCAGCTTTTTTGGCTTGTTTCAAAATCATATCAGCGCAAACCAAACGATTGATTTCGTTGGTTCCTTCAAAAATGCGGTTGATACGGGAATCACGATAGCATCTGTCGGCAGGCATTTCGGCTGAGAAACCCATACCACCATGGATTTGAACGGCTTCATCCACAATATAATCTTGAGACTCGGAACCCAATACTTTTAAAATGGCAGCTTCCATCGAATATTCACCAATAGCTTGCAAATAAGCTTGGGTTCTGTCCATGCCGGCAGCCACATGCATATCAATGGTGTCGTCAACATATTTTGCGGTGCGATACACGGCAGATTCAATTCCCCATGTTTTCACAACCATTTCGCCCAATTTATATTTGATGGCGCCGAAATTAGCGATGAGTGAGCCGAATTGCTTGCGTTCGTTGGCATAATTCACAGCATGCAAAGTAGCACGTTTGCAAGCGCCAATCACGTTTGCGCCCAATTTGATACGACCAATATGCAAGATATTTAAGGCAATGCGGAAGCCTTCGCCTCTTTTGCCGAGCATATTTTCGACAGGAACCACACAGTCATTAAAGAATATCTGTACTGTTGATGAGCCTTTGATACCCATTTTCTTTTCTTCTGCACCAAAAGTGATGCCGGGGAAATTACGTTCCACGATGAATGCGCTTAAGATTTTGTCGTTATCAATTTTCGCAAAAACAGTCAATACATCAGCAAAACCACCGTTGGTAATCCACATTTTTTGACCATTCAAAATGTAATTCTTTCCATCTTCAGAAAGCACTGCTTTGGTTTTGCCTGAGTTGGCATCCGAACCTGCATTGGGTTCTGTTAAGCAATAGGCAGCAGCCAATTCGCCGGTGGCTAATTTGGGTAGATATTTTTGTTTTTGTTCTTCATTTCCATAATATAAAATTGGAAGTGAACCAATGCCGGTGTGAGCCGAAAAAGCAACAGAATAGGAGAATCCTGAGCCAAGTTTGTCGCTAACCAACATCGAGGTAGTGAACGTTTGACCAAATCCATTATACTCTTCAGGAATTGATATTCCTAATAATCCCATTTCTCCTGTTTTCGTGATAAGCTCACGCATCAATCCCGGATTGTTGACATCTATCTTATCAAGAATCGGAAAAACTTCTTTGTCCAAAAAATCGTTGCAGGTGTCGGCAATCATTTTTTGTTCTTCGTTAAATTCTTCCGGCGTAAAGATGTCGTCCGCTGTTTTTGTTAAAAATTCACCTCCTTTAAGGTAATTGTTGTTTTCCATCATTCTTCTAAATTAGTTTTTCAATTTTAAATTTTCGGCTGCAAAGGTAGTAATAATTTAGAAATTAGCAGGTAACTCGCCTATCCTTTAACAACTATTAACATTTATATCAGATAGAAAGGAAATTTTATGTATTTTTGTGGCTGATTTCTAATCCGAGAAAAAGATACGTATTAGAACCAAATGTATAACAATATTAGTCAAACTTCGTTTCAAACACATGGCAAGTCCTACAATAAATATAAAAAATCGGCGCGTGAGTTTTGAGTATTTTCTACTCGAAGAATTCACCGCGGGCATATTACTTAAAGGTACGGAGATAAAATCCATTCGTGAGGGCAAAGCCAATATCAATGATGCCTATTGCACTTTTAAAGAAAATGAACTCTTTGTGCTGAATATGCACATTGCCGAATATACCTACGGAACCTATAATAATCATAACCCCAAACGCGAACGAAAACTCCTATTGAACTCGCGTGAGCTGAAGAAACTTTTAGGCAAAGTGAAGGAAAAAGGCTTTACGATAGTGCCTGTTTCCTTGTTTATAAATGAAAAAGGCTTGGCGAAGCTCCTCGTGGCACTCGCCAAGGGGAAACATTCGTATGACAAACGCGAATCGCTGAAAGAAAAAGACATAAAGCGCGAAATCAGCCGCAAAGAGCATGATTGATGACGAAGTCGGTTGAAACTATTATCATAGGCGCAGGTCCTGCCGGGATGTTTGCGGCATTACATTGCGAACAAAAACCTGTTTTACTTCTCGAAAAAAATGCGACGGCGGGCAAAAAGCTTTTAATTGCCGGTTCGGGAAGATGCAACATCACCCACGACTGTGAGATTAAAATGTTTTTTGATCATTATGGGAAAAATGCTCGTTTCCTGAAACCTGCCCTGCTTGGCTTTGATAATTACCAATTGATTTCATTTTTTAAGGAAAAAGGCTTGAATTTCTTTACAGATAAGAATGGCAAAGTGTTTCCTAATTCAGAAAACTCTTCGGATGTGCTTCGTATTTTGTTGCAAAGTTGTGCCAAAAATGAGGTCGAAATCGCTTATCAAAAAGATGTTTTAGACATATCGAAAGAAGATGACACCTTTATTATTAAGACAGATGCGGATGTTTTTACGGCACATCATCTCATCATTGCAACAGGCGGGAAATCTTATCCGCACACGGGTTCCACAGGTAGTGGTTATCATTTTGCGAAGCAACTTGGTCACAGCATCCTTCAGCCGAAACCCGCCCTCACCCCTATCTTCAATTCAACAATGAATTTTGCGGAATTGGCGGGCGTTTCTCTTCAAAATATGCTGATATATTTGTATCGTTCGAACAAAAAAATAGCCGAACATCATGGCGATATAGTTTTCACACACAAAGGAGTTTCAGGTCCGGGCATACTCGATTTCTCGCGTTATATGGAAACAGGCGATACCATCAAACTTAATTTCACAGGCTTAGAATCAGATATTTTCCGAAAGCTGTTCATCGAAACTTCTGAAAAGGAAGGCAAAGCAACGGTGCAATCGTTTCTGAAACGCTTCGATATTCCGAAAAGCTTAGTGCAAATCATCCTTAAAGAAAAAAACATTGACCCTTTGGAGACACTTTCGAATATCACCAAAGAACGTCGAAACGCCATCACAGGGGCTTTTTGCGAGTTTCCGATTGAGGTGGCTCGTATTGGAGGTTTTGAAATGGCGATGGTGACAACAGGCGGTGTGAACCTCGATGAAGTCAATGCTAAAACGATGGAATCGAAGCTTGTTTCGCGTTTATTCTTTGTCGGAGAGGTGCTTGATATAGATGGCGACACGGGCGGATATAACCTTCAAGCGGCATTTTCTACGGGATATCTTGCCGCACAGACCATCAACAAGAAACACGAAAAATCTAAAAATCAATAAACGCTTTTGAATACTTTTGGCAGATAATCACGAGCTGCCCAAGGGTTTCTCACTTTCATCATCCGGAAACAAATATTCGATATTGGTGTCGTCATCTTCATCTTCCCAATGATATTTCTCGCGTTGCATGCCTTGTTTGCGATAAAATATCGCCAATATCAAACCCGACAAACCGCCCATCAGATGTGATTCCCACGAAATGTTTCGATGAGGGAAAAAGTCGGGAAATATGCCCCAAAAGAAGCCACCATATAAGAAAATTATCAGCATGGAAATAGCCATCAAACGGGCATTGCGCCGAATCAAACCGCTGAAAAGCAAGAACGTGACATAGCCATACACCAATCCACTAGCACCGATATGGAAAGATGTGCCTCGCGCAAACGACCACACCCACACATCTGTAAAAATCCAAACAAGGAAAAATACTTTGAAGGCAATTTCGCGATAAAAATAAAAGATAATGCTCACGGTGATAAACATAGGCACTGTGTTGGCGGTCAAATGCTCGAAATCCGCGTGGATGAAGGGCGCTGTGATGATTCCCACCAAGCCTTTGGTAGCAAGCGGCAGGATACCGTAGTTCGAAAAATCAGCTTTCAGCACGGTTTCCACCAACTTCATTACCCACATCACCACCACCACCATTAGGGGGAACAACATGGAGCGTATCATTTTTTTATACTCTGTATTCACGCGGATATCTTTTTATCAATAAAACTATTTGTATGCAAAAATAACTAAAATGAGCTTACGATTTGAAAATAGGTGAAGTTTTTATTTCTAAAAGAAGTAAACTGTTTTAAGCTTTACAAGAAATTCAATGAAAGGTGTTATTATACGAAACTTAATTGCAATATTGCGTAACAACCAATAAATGCATATTTTGTGTTTCAATATAAAGGAATAAATACTCATTCTTTCTATTGAAATCCATTTCAAAATATAGTTACCATTTTTACATAAGAAAAGTGCAAATATCGTTGTGGTGCCAACAACCTTCGTTGTGGTGTCAACAACCTTCGTTGTGGTGTCAACAACCTTCGTTGTGGTGTCAACAACCTTCGTTGTGATGTCAACAACCATCGTTGTGGTGACAACAACCATCGTTGTGGTGTCAACAACCATCGTTGTGATGACAACATCCTTCGTTGTGGTGACAACAACCTTCGTTGTGGTGACAACAACCTTCATTGTGGTGACAACAACCTTCGTTGTGGTGCCCACAAGCTTCATTGTGGACACCACATGCTTCCTTGTGGTCACCATAAAAAATAAATTATGTACTACTATTAATGTAACAATCTCATAATCTATATCTAAACCAACAATATGCTAATATTGTATAATAGAAGCAATAGTATAAAATCCTATTAGACCATGCATAGAAACAACTTAATGAATCCCTCCGTCAACTCCTTACTACTTGATTTAAAACATTTATCAATTTTCAAACAAATCCCCTAACTCCAACCAACGATCCGACTTTTGTTCTAAAATCGTTTCAATTTCGGCATAGCGTATGCCGTATTTCGCGAAATCATCGGGCGTCCCCTCCCCGCGATTCATCTTGTCAAGTAGCAAGGTCTTTTCGTTCTCCAAATCACTTATTTCTATCTCCAACGCTTCGAACTCGCGCGTTTCTTTATAGGTAGGTTTGCGTCGGGTCTCTTTATCCGCAGTCGTTCGGGCTAATTCCTTCTTAGGTTTCTCGGCTTTCTTCAATTGCGCCTCTTTCTTCTTTTGATAGAGTGCATATTCCGTATAGTTGCCCGGAAAATCTTTAATCTTTCCTTTGCCTTCGAACACAAAAAGGTGGTCGGTCAAATTATCCAAAAAATAGCGGTCGTGCGAAATAATCAGCAAACAGCCTTTGAAATCGTTTAAAAATTCCTCCAAGGCATTCAACGTCTGTATATCCAAATCGTTGGTAGGCTCATCCAAAATCAAGAAATTGGGGTTGTTCATCAACACCATCAGCAATTGCAAACGTCGGCGCTCGCCCCCGCTCAACGACGATACATTGTTGTACTGCACAGAATGTGAAAACCCAAAATGATTCAGGAATTGTGCCGCCGACAACTCATTCTTGCCCAAACGCACATATTCTGCCACATCTTTCACGGCATCCAACACGCGTTTGTCGTCTTTCAGCACCATAGATTCCTGCGAAAAATAGCCTACCACGATAGTTTGTCCCAAGGAAATCTTGCCGCTATCATGACGAAGTGTCCCATTGATGAGATTGATGAACGTGGTTTTGCCCACCCCATTCTTTCCGCAAACTCCAATGCGTTCTCCTCTCTTAAAGGTGTAAGTGAAGTCATCCACCGCCACAAAATTGCCAAATGACTTCGACACATTGTTCATTTCGAGTATCTTGCCGCCAATGCGCGTTTCGGTCACTTGCAAATTCAGGTTGCCGTTGTCTATGCGTTTTGAAGCTTTTTCCTGCAAATCATAAAAGGATTCAATACGGGCTTTCGATTTGGTGGTGCGGGCTTGCGGCATACGACGCATCCAATCAAGTTCTTTGCGATAGAGGTTTTGAGCGCGCTCTTTCTCAATCTTTTCGTTGTCCATGCGCTCCTGCTTTTTCTCGAGATAGTAGGCATAATTGCCCTTGTAGCGATACATATAATCGGTCTCCAATTCCATGATTTCGCTGCACACGTTTTCCAAAAAATAGCGGTCATGCGACACCAAAATGATGCTCAAATTCTGTTTCGACAAATGGTCTTCCAACCATTCTATCATCTCTATATCAAGATGGTTAGTAGGCTCATCAAGTATCATCAGGTCGGTGTCTTCCAACAACACCTTCGCCAAAGCCAAGCGTTTGCGTTGTCCGCCCGAGAGTTCAAAAACAGGCTGTTGTATGTTCGTAATCTTCAAACGCGACAGCACTTCCTTGATACGACTTTCGAAATCCCATGCATTCAAGCTATCCATTTTATGTATTGCCTGCTCCAATCTTTTGTTCAATTCCTTGAGAATGACCAAAGCGTTTTCATTCTGAATATGTATCTCTTCGAGGATAGATTCATAGTCTTTTATGGCAAGGATAAACTCATTTTCAGAGTTCAAAATAGCATCTATCACAGACAGATTCTCAAGAAACAGCGGATTTTGGGGCAGATAGGAGACCCGAATGTCATTGCGCATCACCACCGAACCGCTGTCTGCGATTTCTGTCCCCATAATAATATTGATCATAGTGGTTTTTCCGGTGCCGTTACGCGCTATGAACGCCGCCTTCTGCCCTTTGTCAATGCCAAAGGTGATATTCTCGAAAAGCAGCTTTTCCCCGTAGGTTTTCGATAGATTTTCTACCGTTAGATAATTCATTCGTTCCAAATAATTTGTGCAAAGCTAAGAATTTCTAACGATTTGGGGCATATTTTCCTTGAACTTTTCGTATTTTTTGTGATGAAGCTCAGTCGTAGCAAGACCTAGCAAAATTATCTGCACCCTGCTATCCACTTCTATAATAATTTATACCTTTGTGGCTCCATGAAAAATAAGGATACCATAATAATAAACATACCGCAAGCGCCCTGCATCAGCATCCATATCACAGGATTGGTGCAAGGCGTGGGCTTTCGTCCTTTTGTGTATCGCATGGCTATGAAACATGGAGTGAAAGGCAGCGTGGACAACCGCACCGATGGGGTTTTTATTTTGGTGGAAAACTTTCGTGGCATAAGCGATTTCATCCGCGATATACAAATCAATGCTCCCCAAGCATCCGAAATTCATGCCATTTCCGTTGAAGGTGTATTCACCCATCAACAGTATCATGATTTTTCGATTATCAAAAGTACAGATGCTTCGGATGCCATCACGGAAGTTAGCCCCGACATTGCTGTGTGCGACGATTGTTTGCAGGATATGAAGCTGCAAAAGCATCGCATCGCCTATCCCTTCATCAATTGCACCAATTGCGGACCGCGCTTCACCATCATCAAAGCCTTGCCGTATGATAGGGAACAAACCACCATGAACGAGTTTCGGATGTGCGACACATGCAGAAGCGAATATGCCGATGTGGCAGACCGTCGTTTTCATGCGCAACCTGTAGCATGCAACAATTGCGGACCGAAATATGCCATGCATCATGATGGTGGTATCATCCACAACCATACAGAAATTCTCAAACGTGCTACCAATGTATTGTTGGATGGAAAAATCCTCGCCATAAAAGGCATGGGCGGTTACTTTATTGCCTGCAACGCACTAGATGAAGAGGCGGTGAATCGCTTACGCAAGAAAAAGAATCGTGATGCAAAGCCCTTTGCAGTGATGTTTCGTGATTTAGCACATGTGAAAAACTTCGTGGAACTTTCTGCGCCCGAAGAAGAATTACTAAGCTCATGGCGACGACCAATAGTGCTGCTCAAACAACGAAATCCTTTGGCTGCTTCGGTGAATTATAACCTTGACAAATTAGGCGTAATGCTGCCTTATATGCCTTTCCATTATCAGCTTTTTGATAGCTCAGGCATGGAAGCTTTGGTGATGACAAGTGGTAATATGTCCGATGAGCCTATCATTATTGATGACGCGCTCGCCTTGGTAACTCTTTCGAGCATTGCAGATGCTGTCATCACCTACAATCGAGAGATTTACATGCGTTGCGATGATAGTGTTGCTTTCGTTAGTCATGGCGCCACGCAACTGATTCGCCGTTCGCGGGGCTATGTTCCTGCTCAAATTCATACCCATTTCGATGTGGATGGCATACTTGCTACGGGCGCCGAACTCAAGAACACCTTTTGTTTTGGGAAAAACCATACTGCCATACTCAGTCAGCATGTCGGTGATTTAAAAAATGCGGAGACCTTAGATTTTTACGAAGAGTCCATTGATCGCTTCGCCAAGCTTTTCCGTTGCCAACCCACCACTGTGGTTAGCGACCTGCATCCCGATTATCTTTCAACGAAATACGCACATGAGAGTGGTTTAAATCATATCCAAGTACAACACCATCATGCACATATAGCATCCTGCATGGCAGAAAATAATATAAACGAGAAAGTTATCGGTGTATCCTTAGATGGTGTGGGCTATGGAACCGATGGTGCTGTGTGGGGTGGAGAATTTATGGTGTGCGATTACACCTCCTTCGAGCGACACTCCCATTTTGATTATGTGCCCATGCCCGGGGGCGATAAAGCAAGCAAAGAACCTTGGCGTATGGCAGTTGCCTATCTTTATCATTATTTGGGTGATGATTTTCTCAAGCTTGATATCGCTTTTGTGCACCAACTTGACATTAGTAAAACAAAGCTTTTAATGCAAGCCATAACATCGAAGATGAATACGCCAATGACTTCAAGTTGCGGACGTCTGTTTGATGCGGTGGCGGCGCTCTGTGGCATTTGCATGCATCAGGGCTACGAAGCGCAGGCAGCCATGCAGTTCGAATCGCTAATCCAAGTGGATTGTACTGAATCTTATGATTTCCAATCAGGAGAGATTGTTAGCTTTGAGCAGACCATACTTGATATCCTACAGGATCTACAGCAGGAAGTTCCTCTTGGCATAATTGCCGCTCGCTTCCACAACACTTTGGCAAACGCTATTGCAACTACTGTGGCAACTATGCATCAGCAAACAGACATTAATTTAGTGGCGCTTTCAGGAGGTTGTTTTCAGAACAAATATTTGTTGGAACAAACGGTGAAGCTGTTATTGGATAAGCAATTCAAAGTACTGACACATAAAAAAGTCCCTGCAAATGACGGTGGAATAGCCTTGGGACAATTAGCCATTGCAAGTCATCTGCGAAAAGGTTGGGAGTAAAATCTTTACATGCTAAGCATGGAAAGAAAATACAACCGTAAAAAAGAATCCCTTTCAAAAAAACTTTTCGTTTGAAACACGAAACTTGAATCCATGTAAAAAAGATTCCGTAGTTTTGCCAAAAACTTTTATATGTGTTTAAGTGTTCCTGCTGAAATTATTTCTGTAGATGGTCAGATGGCGCAAGCTTCCGTTGGAGGAGCGGTGCGCGAAATCTCCTTGCAATTGGTAGAAAATATTATTCCCGGCGATTTTGTGTTGCTGCATACAGGTTTTGCCATCGAAAAGATTAGCCAAGAAGAGGCGGAAGAAACCCTGCGTTTGCTTCGCGAATTGGGCGAAATCAACGAGACGGATTTGCCGAAATTGGAAATCTAAGCACCTCAACCCTCTCCTACTCTTATGATGAATACGTATTTTCTCTTCCTGCGTGGTGTGAATGTCGGTGGCAAAAACATGATCAAAATGACGGATCTTGCGCATTGGATGGAAGCCTTGGGTTTCAATCAAGTCAAGACCTATTTGCAAAGCGGCAATGTGATATTTCAATCAAAGCCACACGATGAAGAGCAGTTGGCGCAGCAGCTTGAGAAAATGTTATGGGAAAAAGCAGCCTTTAACATCCCCTGTCAGATTCGCAATGTTGAAGATTTAAAGCGTATCAATAGCTTGCTCGACCACTACGAAGCCACGAAACTTCCTACAGCAAATTTGTTTGTCACCCTTTTGTCAGAGCCTCCTTCAGAAGAAAATATCCTCAAATTGAAAGCCATGAAAACCGACGACGATGTGTTTTATATGCATGGTAAAGAAGCTATCGTTGTTTGCCAACAGCCTTATCACAAAACCAAACTCAGCAACAATGTGTTCGAGCGCGTCTTGAAAGTCAAAGCGACATGCCGCAACGATAATACGATGCGCGCTTTGCTAAAAGCAATTACAGCATAACAATATTCATAGAGCTACCCACACGCTATTCCTTGTAAAGGAATTCGTTCTTACTATTAAAAAGAAGTATATAAAATATAAGTAAACAACGAGATAAACTGCTTACAACAAAGCAGCCTTCACTGTCAATTCAGCCAAACGTTCCGAATAGCCTGCTTCGTTATCATACCAAGAAATAACTTTCACAAAGTTGCCCTTGATGATTTGCGTAAGCTTGGAATCCAAGATAGAGGAATGTTTGTTGCCCACGATATCAATGCTCACTATGGGGTCGGTGCAAAATTCTAAAATGCCCTTCATCGGACCTTCAGCAGCTTGTTTCATCGCAGCATTCACCTCATCTTTGGTCACCTCAACATCCAACAAACACGTAAGGTCAACCACTGAACCATCGGGAGTTGGAACTCTCATACTCAAGCCGTCTAATTTACCTTCAAGTTCCGGAATTACCAAACCGATTGCTTTCGCAGCACCCGTACTCGTTGGAATGATAGACATGGCGGCGGCGCGTGCTCTACGCAAATCGCTGTGAGGCGCATCTAAAATAATTTGGTCGTTCGTATAAGAATGTATGGTGTTGATAAGTCCGTGTTTTAAACCAAAGCTATCGTTCAACACTTTTGCAATAGGCGCCAAACAATTGGTGGTGCAAGAAGCGTTCGAGATAAAACGGTCGGTGGGCAATAGTTGTGTATCGTTCACACCCAAAACAATAGTCCTGTCCACATCTTGTGCAGTGTTGGAAGGTACCGACAAAATAACTTTCTGTGCACCTGCTGTGATATGCTTTTCCATTTTCTCACGAGTACGAAATACGCCCGTGCATTCCACCACAACTTTAACATCAAGCAACTTCCAAGGCAAATTTGCAGGGTCACGTTCTGCATACACTTTATAGCGCTTGCCATCTATCAACAAACAGTCATTATCGTAAGAAACTTCACCGGGATATTTCCCATGAACAGAATCATATTTAAACAAATGCGCCAAGGTTTTGGCATCCGTAAGGTCATTGATGGCAACGATTTCAACAGCTTCTTTCTTTAGTAATGCTCTGAAGGTCAAACGACCGATACGTCCGAAGCCATTAATTGCAACTTTAATAGGTGTCATAATATTTTTATAAGATTGAATTAGAAAATTGAGTGGTTTTAATTAATTTGCAAAATTACGCTAAATAGTTAAATCTCCAACAAAATTATTTACAAATCTAACATATTTTTGTCTGACTTTATGTATCCCTTTATTTTTCTACCTATACAACATTTCTTAGGTAACATAATCTATCAAAGGTCTTCCATCATCATTCCTGTCGGGTATATTCAAGCGTTGTAATTCGGAAACAATATCAAACACATCATTCAGCCGCCACATAATATGAAAAGCATTGCCTAACACCTGAAAAAGTTCCTTGTAATACACATTACCCGTGTGGGGCGAAACATTGCTTTCATAAAAAACCAAAACCGAATAAAAGGTTTCTTTGCGGAAAGAGTACGACATATTTGATAAGGAATAGGGAACTATATTTCGATTGTTTACTTTCACAAATAAAAGTTTTCGTTCAAAATCGAGTTCAACCGACGTAGCGATACGTTTTCTCATAATCCAAATAGGAGGAAAAATAAGAAGAATTAATATCGCTACAAAACCTATTAGAAATACAATAATGAAAGCATAAAAGAAAGGTATTTCCGTTTGATTTGCAACTCCATAAGCAACCATTGCTATATTGGCAAAAAGCACTATATAATAATAAAGGATAACTTTTAGTTTGCCGAATTTCCGTATTCTCCAAATTTTGTTCATAGATGCCTTGGTCAATGTATAAAGTTAAGTTGTCTAAATAATATACAAAACTATATAAAATAGTTTAATTATCATGCATTGATAATATAAAATTTTTGCTCATCCATCCAAAAAACGTACCTTTGCACCCAATTAGTAATTTAATCTCGTTATAATGAAAAAATTAATCCTAACATCAAAAATCATCCTTATGCTATTAGCAGTTTCCTTTGGCATGAATGCCAATGCACAAAACAAAGCGGGAATTCCCGACTTCTCGAACACCGATCGCTCGGCGGTTCCCAAAGAATTCAAATGGAAAATTGAAGACATCTACGCCACACCCGATTTGTGGAAAGCCGACTTGGCTTTGGTCAAACAGATGGCAAGCAAAATTGAAGGCTTGTCCAAAACATGGACAGCAAGCGCCAAAAACATGTTGGAGTTCGAAAACTTGGTGAACGACATCTCCCTGAAAGGCGAAAAACTCTACTCCTACGCTTCCAATGAAAACAATATGGATTTGGGCAACACCCAATTCATCTCCATGAAAGGCGAAATCGAAAACTTCTTCGTGCAGTTTGGTGCGAGTCTCTCGTTTATGGAGAGCGACATCTTATCATTGGGAGAGACCAAATTCAAAGAATATCTGAAAGCAGAACCCGCTTTGGTTACATATCAATTCGGCACAGAGAAAATCTTCCGCAACAAAGACCACATCTTACCTTCCGAACAACAAAAAATCGTTTCCTTAACAGGTTTGTTCAGCAGTGCGGCAAACGACGCTTACGGTGTTTTTTCCAATGTAGAAATGCCTCACACCGACATCACCTTGAGCGACGGCAGCAAAATCAACCTCAATGTGGCGGCTTACATGAAACTAAGAGGTTCCAAAAACCAAGCAGACCGCTCCCTTGTGATGAACAGCTTTTGGGGCAATCAAAAGAAATATGAAAACACCTTCGCTTCTTTGCTCAATGGCGAAATCAAACAACATTGGTTTTCGGCGCAAGTGGGCAAATATAGCAGCAGTTTGGAAGCGCGTATGTATCCCAATGCCATTGACCAGACCGTTTACACCGAGCTGATTAAAGCCGTGCACGACCATTTGGGCACCTTGCAAAAGTTCCTGACTTTAAAGAAAAAGATGTTAGGTTTGACCAATTATAGCTACGACGACATCTATGCTTCCGCTGTGAAATCCGTATCCAAAACCTACACCTACGACGAAGCCAAACAAATCATCCTGAATGCTTTGAAACCTATGGGCAAAGACTACACCGACATCGTCACCAAAGCCTTCAACGAAGGTTGGATAGATATCTATCCCAACAAAGGCAAAGAATCGGGTGCCTATTCTTCGGGCTTGTTCGGCGTGCATCCTTACATCAAAATGAATTACAATGGCGACTACAATGCCCTCTCCACCCTCATCCACGAGTTGGGACACACCATGCACAGCTACTATTCCTGCAAAAACCAACCCTATGCCACCTCAAGCTACGAAACTTTCTTAGCAGAAATTGCTTCCACCTTCAACGAAAACCTCTTGATGCAATACATCTTGAAGTCTGAGACAGACGATTTGTTCAAAATCTATATCCTCGACCAATATTTGGATGGCGCACGTGCCACTATCTTCCGCCAAACTTTGTTTGCCGAGTTCGAACTTGCCATGCACACCCAAGTGGAACAAGGACAATCCCTCACAGCCGAATTTCTCGATGCTAAATATTTAGAGCTGACCAAACTCTATTATGGCGAAGCCAAAGGCGTGATGAAAGTGCCCGATTACATCCAAAATGAATGGAGCTATATTCCTCATTTCTACATGAATTATTATGTCTATCAATATTCCACAGGTTTGATTGCCTCCATGGCGTTGAGCGAAAAGGTGTTGAATGGCACCCCCACCGACCGCGACCGCTACGTGGGCATGTTGAGCTCCGGTGGCAACGACTATCCCTTGAACATCCTCCGCAAAGCAGGTGTTGACATGACCAAAGCCGATGCCTACAACGCTGCTTTCGCCAATTTCGACAACTTGGTGAACCAAATGGAAGCCTTGTACAACAAATTGAATGCGGAAGGGAAATTTAATAAATAGGGTCATCCCGACACTATGTGTACGGGACAGGTAAGTTGTCATTAAGTGGTCATTTGGTGGTCATTTGTTGTCATTAAATAGTCATTTGATTGCCATTTGAGGTTATTTGATGGTCATTTTTTTTATTGCGTATTGAGAGCACATCGTTAGGTTGTGCGAAGTTTGCAACTTCGCACCCAACACCCTAATATTCAGAATTATAAAAAACCTTCTCCTGTAATCCTTAACCTTAATAGAACAGGCAACACCTAGCACGGCTTACCTTCTAAACCTTATTTTGTCCATTCAAGTTGTTGGGGTGATAAAGAAAAAGGCTTGCTGATGGGCAAGCCTTTTTTATTTTAATTAAAATAAGATTTAGGTGTTGGGTAGAGGTGGGTTAGGTTCGACGGGGGGAGGGACGATTTTCACAAGTTTGACTACAAGACGCACAACTTTGTCAAGGATGGTGGCGACATTGAGGATGGTTTGAGAGGTGTAGCCCGGATATTCTACAGTGATGTCCCATAAGGCATTGGGGAGGCTATAGAGACGAGCGGAACCACGTTTTGTTGTTTTATTGACAAGGGTTTCGGTGGTGGAAACGGCTGTGGTTTTTACACCTTTTAATGGCATGATGCCAATCGAGTCAATAACTTTAATAGACATAGAAAGACGACGTACACCTGTTGGTTCGCCAATTTTGGCGGCATCTTTCCATGATGCATTTAGTTCGGGGAGATAGGAGTTAATCATTTTTTTGAATACTTTTCTGTCAGCTTTTAGCTTTAGAATGACAGGAGGGATTTTTTCAGTTCCTTCGGCTTTGCGGTCTTTGATTTTGGCTGTAGGAAGGGTTAGTACGGTGTTGAAATTATGAATTTTTTCATCAATTTCGTCAATGATGTCTTCGGTGATTTCGTCTAAGTCACCTTTGTTATCGTTGAGAATGTTTCTAAATTCTTTTGCACGCGTGACAGATAATTTGTCGGCAGCTTGAGCAACATAGGTAATAGGAAAATCAAGAGATGTTGCAATAGTGAAAAGCTCAAGCATGGTGGCTTGAGAAAATCCACGGTCAATATATTTGTTGATACAATTAGCCATGATTTTTTTATAAATCTTTTTTTCGGAGGCTAATGGACGTAAGTTGACTGATTGTTTGGAAATGTAAGATTCGAATTCAATCATGTGGTTGTTGAAGATGATTCTGGCGGGAGCAAACAAAGGAATAGTAGCTAGTTGAGTTTGCCATGTTACGAAGTAGGTTCTGATATGGTCGCACTCATTGTAGTGAGATATTACAATCTTATTCATATAGTTATGGATTTAATTGGTTAATAAATGATTTTAGAATTAAGGTTATTTAGATTAAATATGATTAATTTTAAACGATTAATTATGTGATTGTTATAAAATAATGCTGTTTTGTTAATAATTGATAGAAGGATAGTTATGAAAAAAAAAGTCGGAAAAGTTCATAATTGAACCTTCATGGTTCGTAATTGAACCTTCATGGTTCGTAATTGAACCTTCATGGTTCATAATTGAACCTTCATGGTTCATAATTGAACCTTCATGGTTCATAATGGAATCTGCATGGTTCATAATAGAACCTTCATGGTTCATAATTGAACCTGCATGGTTCATAATGGAATCTGCATGGTTCGAAATAGAACATTCATAGTCTATAATAGAACGGGCATGATTACATGTAACGTAGCCGAGATTCGAAACTGAATAGTTATCAAAAAGGCAAGAAGAAAAGCTGAAAATATGGGTCTCGGATAGGGAAATGACATTACATCCAAAAAAGAGATTTGTACTGAAGACAAAGGAATGTCTGAGCGGCGTACAAAGAGAGGGATGATATGTGAGACAGGAGGCAAACATAGGTTTGATTTTTGTTTCTGTTTTTTACTTAGATTGGTTTA
>CAIOYH010000217.1 GCA_903862465.1 uncultured bacterium
ATAAATCAATTTAATTTCATTTATGTGCGAAATTATTTGTACTTTTGATAGCTGAAATAAATTATGTAAGCGTAAAAATTCAAATAATTAAAACCTTGGGATATGAAAAAACTTTTAGTAATACTTGTAATAATCCTGATGCAGGGATTTGTTTTTGGGCAAGAGAAAAACGATACTACAAAATCCAAATTAAAGTATGCAATTAATTTTTCAATTCATAATTTAGCGATTGCACTTGCATGGCAGTCTGACTTGTCATTTGATTTAATTTATAAAAGGCATACTTGGTCAACCGGAATTACAGGAGGTCCCGGGCTACATCTAGAGATGCATGGACAAGGAGGTTATGGACCTGGACATAATGATTATTTTATTTATCAACAAGATTTTAAAAGATGGGGAGTATATGGAATAAACCTAACCTATCAATTTCAATTCAACAAAATTAATCGTGCAACAAAGAGTAGTATTTTATTCTATATGGCGTATGCACGATACAGAAACACCTCCAGATTGAAAACTGATGTGGATTATCGTGTCTATACAAAAGACATGATACAGTGTTTACTTGGGTATTCTTTTAAAGGTAAAGTGACTAAGAAATTATCGTTAGGGTTTAATATTTTGGGTGGTATAAGTTATTATTTTGATCGTTTGGATTATCCAAATGCAACTCATGACCAATGGTCATCTCCACATAATAAATATTATAAATTGGTGCCAAATGTAATGATTGAACCTAATATTACTTATATGTTTTAATATGAAAAAGCTCTTACTAATTGTCATTTGTCTTTTGATATATACACTACAGTCGTTTAGTCAAAACGAATTAGCTATACAAAAACCGCATAAACAAGATAGTGCGAAGTATGAAAGGAACAAAGCCATATCAATTGAATTTGGAAATCACTTTTTATTAGCAACACAATCCTGTATTTCCAGATATAGAGGAAAAGGTAAAGGCGAGGACGATCATGAGCAATACATAAAATTCCCTGTAGACACAATAGAAAATTATGCAAATGATTTAATCATAAATAGAAGATACTTGCCTACTTTGAGTGTTGATTTTAATTTTCATGACCATAAATTAATATTAGAAGCATCCTACACAAATTTTAAAAATAAGTTCTCATATGGATTTGATTATTTTAGGGCTGCCCACTTTTACAGTAAGGAGTATTATATATTGATAGGATATTCGTATAATCATCTTTACGGAAAAACAATGAAAAGCATAAATCGTAGATCGCGTTTTTATATCACTGCAAACATATTATTTCAACACAAAGAGAGGGAATTTTATTATAGCGGTTCTTACGTTTTTCCCGGGGGCAATATGACATCTAGAACACTTAATGAAAAATCGTCATCTATTCAACTTACCATATTATCTGATGTGGGTTTGAAAGTAAATATAACAAAAAATATTTATTTTAAACTGGGTTTTAATATTAATTGCGTTTCATATCTTAATGGTAACTATTCCTGGAATTATAAAACTTCTTCAGGCCCAATTCAACCAGTTCATACTTATTCAGAAGATAAAGGAATTTATAATAAGATTATGTATCCACAAGAAAACAAATATTTCATTTTATTTGATAATGTCTTTTTAAAATTAGGGTATTCATTTTGTCCTTATAAAAAGAAGGGAAATTGATGGGAGATGCTTTGTAAACTATTGGGCTAACGGACTTATTCTAATCAAAAACACTGTAACCATTCAACAATAGAACAATCCTCCTGTAAATTTCCCCCTCCCGCTGTTGCCACCTAAATAAGAAACCGTATCTTTGCACCAAAAGTAAAGAGTTTTGATAAAATGACGAAAGCCAACCGTACCTATATATTCACGTATCTCACCGAGTTTTCGTTACTCATAGCGGGTTTATTGGTCTATCGCTTTGCCTATAACTCTTTCAACGAAATTGATTCTGCTGCTTATTCTATTATCCGCCGTTATCTATCTTTTTTTGTGCCCTTATTGTTTTTAGGTTTGGCAGTGGGCATCCCCCGTTTCGTTTCGTTTAATTTAGATAACAAAACCCAAAACGGCAACTATTTTATTGCAGGAGCATTGATATTGCTGTGTTCTGTGATAATATTCTCGATAGCAATTTTTATCTTTAAAGTTCAGTTAGCCGAATTAATTTTTGACAACAAAAAATTGAGTTATCTTATCCTGCCTTTGCAGGTATTAATCATCGGCATTGCCATACATTCTTTAGCGTATTCATATTTAAGGGGCAGCATGAAAATGCATCTTGCCAACACTTTGCAGTTTTTAAATCTGTGTGTGGGCAATTTGCTTGGCTTTGCGTTATCGGATAAACTGAGTCAGGTGATTTATTATACAGGTTTTTATTGGATCATCACCGCCACGCTGTTTCTGCTATATATCTTATGGAATATAAATTTTGAATGGAAACATATACGTAAAACTGCGAAAGAGCTGTTTATGTATAGCATATTCAGAGTTCCGGGCGATATAGCTTTAGCGGCTTTATTTACCATGCCCTCGTTATTTATAGCACATTATTATGGTATTATTCCTTCAGGTTATGTGGCAGTCAGCATCACTTTATTAAACATGGCGGGTGCTGCCTTTTCTCCTATATCACTGTTGTTGTTGCCAAAAATAAGTAAGCTTGCGGCAGATAAAAACTATGACACCATCTTTAGTAATTCAAAAAAAATCATTGCCATCACCTTGTTATTATCAGTATCAGCAGTACTTATCTTCGAATTTTTTGCCACCCCTATCATGCATAT
This sequence comes from uncultured bacterium, assembly GCA_903862465.1. Taxonomy (GTDB): domain Bacteria; phylum Bacteroidota; class Bacteroidia; order Bacteroidales; family CAIWKO01; genus CAIWKO01. The sequence goes on from CAIOYH010000217.1 coordinate 2,779, forward strand.
ATATTTAAAAACTGCCCCTCCCCATTTAGTAAATACAGCCCGCATCATTGCGTTGGGAATCCCGGGTTATACCTTATATATAGTACTGCGCTCTGTGTTGGATGCCTTGCATTATAGGGCAGTGAACACTCGCAACCTGTTGATTAGTTTTATTTTTTATTGTGTTGGCATCGTAATGTTGTTTTTGTTCAACATCCATTCCGAAACACTGATAGGGTTAAACATTTGGATTTTCTCTGTAAGTTTGAGCATTTTGGGGATATTAACCTATTTTGATTATCGTAAATCTAGAAACTCATTCTTAAAAAAATAAAACGAAATCAAGGTTTATTTCATCCATTTGAAAAGGGTTTGAAAGATGATTTTTATATCAAGCATAAAGCTTTTTCGTTGGATGTATTCCATATTTAGTTTGATTTTATCGGGCATCACAAACTCAATATATCCCTTCTCGGCATCCTCAAATTTAGATAGAATTTCGTTTTCATTATAGTATTTTAAAGAAGCGAAATCGGTTAAGCCGGGTTTGACCGTAAGCACTTTCATCTGTTCCTGTGTATATAAATCAACATATTTGCGCACTTCGGGACGAGGACCAACGAAGCTCATATCGCCAAACAAAATGTTGAGCAACTGCGGAAATTCATCCAATTTGTATTTGCGGAGGTAATATCCAACTCTTGTGATTCTCTTGTCTCTTGTGCCAACGGTTAATAAGCCTCTTTTGTCCGCATCTTTATACATAGTGCGGATTTTGTAAAGTTTAAAATCGAGATTGTTTTTCCCAACTCTAGTTTGAAAATAAAAGATGCCCCCCTTGCTTTCCAAAAGAACTAAAACGGCAATAATAAATAGAAAGGGGAAAATGATTATCAATCCAAACAGAGAAGAAATAATATCAAAGCTACGTTTCAGCATAAATCAAATAGATAAAAGTTTAAAATGGGTTCATGTAATTTGAGTTTGAATCACTTCAATAAATTTCGTAGCCAAGCTGCTATTCACATGATTTGCCAATACATAATTTCTGCCATTCTCACCATAAGTAGCAAGAGTTTCATCTGATAAATGGCTCAGGGTTTTTATGGCTTGAGCTAAAGCAGTTGGGTTTTCAGGTTCAATTGAAATACCACATTGGGCATCTGCCACCATATCGTTCCCTGCCTTAACAGCATGTATAATGGGTTTGGCAGACATCATATAATCCATAATTTTGTTCGGACTTATGCCAAACCTATATAGTTGAAATTGATCTTTCCATCCGATATAAAGTATATCAAAAAAAGATAGCAAATGCGGAATAGACCTTTTGGGGACGCTATCAAAAATAAATACATGTTCCAAGGACTCCGTTTTAATTCTAGTTTCAAGATGTTGTTTCATAGGTCCTTTTCCAAACAAAACAAAGGCAATGGCATCGTCTGTCACTAGTTTTGCGGCATCCAAATAGCTGTCGAGTGCATTTGCCAATCCATAGGTACCCGTGTAGGCAATAATGCGTTTGTACTTTTTGCGAATGGCATTTAGGTTTGTTTTTACCTCTTCAGTGATAGCTTCAAAATCGTCCCATTCGCTCAAATTAATGCCATTGGGAATAAAAAACCATTTTTCAGCTTTCAGCCCGTGTGCCATCATGTGTTCTTTGGTTTTTGGAAGCATTGAAATCACTTTGTCGGACACTCGATAGGCAGTATTTTCTGCATATTGCATGAGCATAATAAACGGATGCCATTTGGAATAACCTCCCAATTCCATAGGGGAGAGGGGCCATAAATCATGGACTTCAAATAGAAGTTGCGCTTTGGATTTCTTAGCAATTTTCTTTGCAGGAAAAATATCCAAAGGATAGGTGGACGAAGCAATCACAACATCATAGTTTTTTCGTTTAAGCAATGTGGAAATGAGACGATACAATCTATAAATAAAAGTCAACATATTGATAAAACGTTTCGGGCTGTTCGATTGATATTTTGGTGTTCGTATCCACACATACTCTATCCCATCAATATTCTCGAACGCATATTTAGTGGTCATCTCAGGGTTTATAGTGCGAATATGAGAGTAAGATGCCGCAACAATACTTACGGAATGCCCTTGTTTTATCCATTCCTGAGCAAAATAATACGGACGATATTCCATCCCTAATTTATCTGATCCGGCGTAATGATTAATTAATAAAATATTCATGGTTCAACTTCTTCTTATGCGTAGAGTATTTTGATGATGAAAAAAATAATTGTATTCACATTAATCTGAATTGGAGCTAAACAAAAATGCAATAAAGAAACCAAAAAAGACGGTGCCTGCCTGAACTTCTAAAATAGATTCGGTAAGCATAGTCACGGTGACGATAATGAAAAATGATAATCCTAAGATGCTTTTACGTTTAATAGCTAATATCAGTATGGAACATACCAACAAAATAAGCACTATGAACCCGCTTATACCTGTTGCCACAAAGGTTTGTACAAATTGGTTATGACAATTAAGGTTTTTTTCAATCCCATGATGGAATCCGTTTTTTACATATTCTTCATTAAGATTTTTAGAAACATCGCCTGCCCCAACTCCCGTAAGCCAATGGTTTGAGATTATATCGGAGGAATATTTCCAAATAAGTATGCGTTGCTCCGAATCATTTTCAGTGTTGGGACTAATATTTTTTATGTTCTTTAGCGAACTAATCATGTCAACAAAGCGATTACCTACAAAAGGCACCATCTTTACAACCATCACACTGCTAAGCATCATAGCACCTAGCAGTAGCAATACAAACCATATTTTCTTTTTAAAAACAGTGAACACAAATATGATTCCTAATACATTAAGAAACATCACTAGAATTCCTGCCTTTGAATTTAGGAGAAATACAAAAAGCATCAGGTAGAAAAGCAGCAAACAGAGTCCAACTCTTTTGATTAGTTTGCTGTTATGCCAAAGTTCAATTAATTTCAATAACACAATAGTTATGGAGAGATTGACATACATCGCTAGATAGGTGGGATGCTGAACATAGGAAAGATAGGTGTAAGTGAAAAAGTCTTTGGTGAAAAAGATAGTGAAACTGCGATAGAAGGCAATGCCAAAACAGGTAGTGGTAATAATAATCGCAGCCAAGACGTATAACAATTGTATGTTTTGGAAGTGTTTTTTTGACCAAAAACGTTTCCCTATTAAAGATAGTAATAGCGGAAAAATGAGCAGGCTAAGTTTTACTTCTAAATCAAATTTGCCTTTTTGGATATCTGTTGTAACCAACATGGATAAAGCATAAATGGCAAAAAATAGGATTGAAAATATTCTGATTATATTAAAATCAAATTGGATTTGTTTTCGCTGCTTAATAAAATAAAAAGCCCAACAAATAATAAAGAAGATGACAAAGAAAGGTATAATCTTTTTGTATAAAGGGATAGAAAAGGCAAGCAATCCGATAGACCAATACAATGTGTCTAGCGCGGTAATCTTTTTTATTTTGTCCCCTAAAAGCATATTACTTTTTACTGAATTTTGTTTTCAAGAATGCGATGACGTCAAAATGAGCCAACAAAACGACTATGGCAGGCATTAATAATGCCTCCACAATTAATGGTTTGTATGCTTCGAAACCATTACGAATTAAGGTAGGGATAAAGGCAATAAATAGCGAAGGAGCTAAAGAAAAGGCAATGAGTAGAAACTTATTGCGAATACGATAAAGGCGAACATTCATCCTAAAGATAAACGACCAAATAAATCCTAAAAAAACACCACCGATAAAAAGACCTAATATACCAAAGTTAATATACCATCCCGTTGCGTGATGAATGGTGTATCCCTGTCCTGGTTCTGCCTTCACAGCGTTGACATAATAGGTGTAAACATCCTCATCTCTATTCGGCATAATCATTTTTGGAATAAAAGATTCAGCCAAGTTTAATACACTCTTTCCATGGTTTATCGCCACATGTTTTGATAATGTGCCATACATGGAGAAATGCCCGTAAAACATTTCATTATTCAATAAAACATTCATATATGTAGGCACTTTTCTGTTTGTATATATCTCCATTTCTTCATGTGGCATATTACTATAATTCAGAATTGGCAAGCCGCGTACAAAATCGGTAAGCATAAGCGGGAAAATGATAATACCAACAATGAGGGCAATTTTTTTCCATTCCACCTTTACATTGTTGCTGAAATAGAATAAAAAACAAAAGATGCCTGCAAACATCAAATCATGTTTGTTGCCAATAATTATGAAGAATAAGCTTACGACAAGAATATTAAGAAATATCATTATTCCATAAATGACGGAGGTTTGTTTAGAATAAAAGTATCGTACATTCTTGGCTGAGAAATAGATTACTAAAGACAAATAAGCAGAAAACACCGAAATTAGATTAAACAGCATGTGTAAGGTGCCGAATTTATTAGGCGTGCACCTAATCATATAATAGAGGGATGTTTTGGTGTAATAGGCATCCATAAATTTTTGATGTACACATAGGTAGGATAAAACGATAGCAATGAAGCTAATTAGCAATAGGTGTGTGGTGATTATAGAAATGGGTAATTTTTTGTTGGTTGGGAATGTCTCTTTTTTCCTGAACATAAACAGCATAGTAAGTTGCATGGAAATAAAGAAAATTCCGTAATAGATTATAGCTAGAAAATAGTTGTCGTCCAAGTGTAGTGGGAACATCTTCTTTTCAATAATGTAGTAGGTAAATCCAAAATCTTTACCTTTAAAGCCACTCAAAGCGTCCATAACGAAAAGCCAAGCGCCATTAAAAGTCCAATAATATATCAACAAGAAGCCAACAATAATGGCTATGCTATGGGTTTTCTTATAAATAAAATATCCAAGGACTCCTATTATAATGGTGATAAGACTTAAGAGAAGGATGTATTGCATTTACTTTGTATTTAGAATTGTTTTATAAACTTGTATGGTATTTTGACACGAATCAGTTCCGGAGAGATGTTGTGTAAGAAAGCTTTCGCGCAGATTATATGTGGGATTATTGTCCACTTGCCTAAAGAACTCCACAAGATGTTTGGCAATATCTTGTGGGTCTTGGGTAGTCAATATGGCACCCTTCACATTGGTCAGACGTTTTTCTGTGTCACCAACAATGTTGCTTACGATGGGTACATTACATGCCATTGCTTCCTTTATGATGGTGGGGCTTCCTTCACTATCACTGCACAATAGCACCACGTTGGACGCATTTAGCATCAAGGGGATTTTTTCAGGATCCATAGCGCCGCTTAATACTTCAAGACGGGTGGTAGGGAATTGTTTTCTTGTTAGTTCAATGGCGGCTGAAGCAATGTCTAAACGTTTTATTTTTGGATTGTTGCCATTAAATAGTACGACCAAATCTTGTTGATTCCAAGCGAGTGTTGCGCGGGCTTTGTCTCTCGGCATGGGTGTGAACACATCTTCGTCAACGCCTAAAGGAATCACATGGGATTTGTAATGATATTTGCTTGGGATAAGATCTTTTAAAGCCTGACTTTGTGTTAGGTTGGCTACAGTTCTTTTTAAGCTATATCTTGATGCAAGTTTGGTGATTTTGTTGCGGAGAAAACTTTCTGAAACAGTAGTATTTAAATCGCTTCCTTGGAAGGTGATGACGGTTTTGGGATGCTTGAGGCAGGTGGTGAATAATCCGTTGATAGAGCCATAATGCGCATGAACGATATCAGGTTTTAGTTGTTTCATGATTTGCTTTACCTCTTTGCGAGCGCGGAACAAAGAGAAAAGATTGGTTCTAGATTTCAGGAAATAGACTTCGCCTTCAACGCCCATTTCTTGTAGTTTGCGGATTTGTCTTCTCGAAAAAATAAAACTACTCCCTTCGCCATCGCCGGGTATAATCCACAGTACTTTCATAAGGAGAATCGGTTAGGTAAATTGCGAAAAAAGCTTAGAAATGGCATATAAAGCATGGTTCAAATTTCTGTTTAGTTCCTGTTTTTGTTCACGGCAAATATCACTGTGTCTATCACTTCCTGCACCTGTTGGTCGGTCATGGTGAAGAAAACGGGCAGGGATATTTCCTTGGCATAATGTGAAAAGGCGTTGGGTACATCTTGAATGTTATAGCCATTGTCTTTATAAAATTTCAGTAGGGGCAAGGGTTGAAAATGGACGTTCACTGCCACTTCTTTCTCGAAAATGGTATCAATGATAGCATCGCGCAGCGACTCGTCAGCGTCTTTTATCTTTACGTTATACACATGAAAAGAGGAGCATTTGTCCGCAGGCTCGTGTTGGGGAAGGACAGCCCAATCCATAGCTTTAAAGGCATCGGAATACAGGGAGAATATGTGTTTACGCTTAAGCATAATGTCGTGATATTCTTTTAACTGTGATACGCCTATGGCAGCCAATATGTCGGTCATATTCATCTTGTAGCCGGCTTCCAACACATCATAGCGCCAACCTTTTTTGACGGATTTTGCTAGGGCATCTTTGCTTTGTCCGTGGAGGCTTGAGATGTTGAGTTGGGCATAGATGGCATCGCAGTCGAAGGGTAGGGGCAGGTTGAGGGCGATGGCGCCGCCTTCGGATGTGGTGAGGTTCTTTACGGCATGAAAGGAGAAGACCGTGATATCGGTCAAGCTGCCCGTCTTCTTTCCGAAATAGGTGGCTCCCAAGGAATGTGCGGCATCTGACATCACCAATATCCTTCCTAGCTTCTGCTGAATTTCATTTTCAGGTTTAAATAGTTTCTGAATAGCTTCTTCGTTCACCAAAGCGTTTATCTCCTTGTAATCGCATGGGATACCGAACAAATCAACGGGCACGATGACTTTGGTTTTGGGCGTTATCGCTTTGCGGATATGTTCTACAGAAATATTGAAATCGTCGGGGCAGGAATCCACCATCACAGGCGTGGCGCCACAATGCATCACCACATTCGCCGTAGCGCAGTAGGTGTAAGCGGGGATGATGACTTCGTCGCCTTCCTTCACGCCAAACCACCGCAAAACCAACTCCAAACCCGCCGTAGCGGAGTTGAGGCAGAGGGTTTTTCGGTTGCCGCAATAGTCGGTCAACTGTTGTTCAAAAGCCTTGGTGACGGGTCCTGTGGTGATCCAACCCGACTGCAGCACTTTGGTTACGGCATCTATGGCATCTTGACTAATATATGGCGGCGAAAAAGGAATCATGGGCGTGTGAAAATGAAGTTATTCTGCTAGTTTAAATTAAAATTCAGACAAAGATACAATTTTTACTTCTTACGGGATGAAAAATTTATTGGACTAGCTACAAAAATGTATTTCTAAGCATCGTTAACCTAGGTATTTTTATCAATACATGAGCAAGGTTTTGTGGAGTATTTCTGCCTGATGTTCAGCTTCCGCGAGGTCCCAATAATTTGTTTTTAGTTGGATGAGGCGCGGCTGAACGTACTCAGCATTGGGGCACAACTTTTTTTGGTAGTGTTGCCACACCCGTGGGTCTTTTTGAATCACCTGCTGAAAAAACGGCTCGTTGTAGGTGAGTTTCCAAGCGGCATAAAAACTATCGCCACCGTTTTTCAGAAATAAGGCTCTGAAACGTTGCCAATCTGTTTCGGGATGTTCAGTTTTCAACAGCATGGCGTAGGTCCAATAAGCATTTTCGTAGCCTTCGGGCTGCGCTTGTGGGACAAGAAAATCGCAATCTTTCACCACTTCGTGAAACAGTTTCGCCACCGTTTTCTTCTGTTCCACCAATTCATCCGAACGTTCCACTTGGGCTAATGCCACGGCAGCGCAAAGTTCCGACATCTTGAAATTATAGCCGATGTTGATATGTCTGTCGAAATCGGGCTGCTGTAAAGTTTCGCGTTGTAGCGTGCTGCCCGTTGCCGTCAAGCCGTTGAATCCCAATCCGCAGAATTGACGAGCCTTTTGGGCAAGCATCGCATCGGGAGTGATTAGGATGCCGCCTTCGCCCGCGCTGAGGTGTTTGCTACCTTGAAAACTATAGGAGGCGAACTGCCCGAAACTGCCGACAAACTTGCCATTATATTTGCCCGAAAAACATTGCGCATTATCTTCAATAAGAAAGAGATTGTGCTCGCGACACACATCTAGCAACGCGTCATAATCGGGAGGCAAACCATAGAGGGAAACAGAAAGGATGGCTTTGGTGCGCGACGTGATGCAGCGGCGCACGGATGCGGCATCCAAGGTGAAAGTGTCGGGAGAAATATCTGCAAAAACGGGCACGGAATTGTTGTGCAGTATGGCAAATGTTGGACTCGACATGGTGAGGGCAGGCACAATGACTTCGTCTGATGCCCCTAAGCCCAAAGCGGCGAGGGCAGTGTGCATGGTGCAGGTGCCGTTAGCATGGCTGATGGCGTAGCCCACCTGAAATTTCGCGACACAGGCTTGCTCAAGTCGTTGGTTGAATTGGGATTTTTTGGACGCCCGAAATTCATTGTTTAAGGCTTCCATCACGTATTGGCGTTCGAGGAGGGTGATTCTGTTCATGAGTTAGAATTTTCTAGATTTATGTAATGAAATTCACGCCTACATAATCACCGAATCCCAAATTTCGCTCGGGGTTCCATACGTACTATGTTTTCCTTTAAACATATAGCGCACATAATACCATGCCCGCATGCCTTCTTGGCTTGGCTCAAAAACATGTTTATATAATCCTCTGAAAACAACACCGTCGTAAGCAAACTCCTTCAGGCTAGGTGCGATGGTTTGTTTTTGGTCGGTGATGGCTATAAACACCTGTATGTCTTTCACAAAGCTGTCTTTGGCTTTGCTTTTTCTACTGCCAATTTGCACAATACTCACCTGAACAAGATGCGCTGCTTCTAATATGCGTCCAAACAAAATCATTTCCGTGAGGGCGAGAGAAGTCGCCGATAGTTTTTGGTCGGGCATCGTGAGCCTCATAATTTCTTTTTGTGTTTCCTTCACCTTGGGGTTGTTGCGGATATAACGGCTGATAAACAAGCGCAAACTAGTTCCATCAATTATGTTTTTATTTCCGCTTTCATATTCCTTACGGGCAAGACGCATCTCAAATTTTTCGGATGATTTGGAATTTTTGTTTCTTACAATCTGCCAAATAGCATCCCAACGCATTTTGTTTTTGCCGGGAGTGGCGGTGAGCAATATCCATTCGTCGAAGGCGCGTTGCGGCAAGTCCCAACTAGCAAAATAGCTGCCTGCGGAGGTCACAAATTGTTGCTGCCAACCGTCAAATTCGCTGTTGGCATGTGGAATAAAGTCTTTCGAAGCCATTTGTTCGTATGTTAATTGTTCTTAGTCTCGTTTCTTTTCCGCCTGCTTGTGTTTTAGATTAAGTTGCTGCACCGGCTAGCGGATAATTCGGTGCATATATATTTAAAGTACGTATGCGAAACCGTGAGATATTTGCTTCCATGCTGCAATTTCGGATTGCTATACTTCCGATGTCCGCAGGGAGTGTTCTAACCCGTACTAGGATGCTTCAGACTGCCCCCTACAATCTTCAGGGGTGACCCTCCATATTTTGGGGGCTCCCCTTATTATTTAGGGGGATTCCCTAAATAAATTAGGGTCTTCCCTAAAAAACTCGGGGGATTCCCTGAACATCTTGGGGGCTTCCCTAAAATAACTAGGGGATACCCTAGAAACATCAGGGGACTCCCTAAACATCTAAGGGATAAGCAGCTTTACACCCATTTGCAGTTGGAAACCCTCTAGTAGCAAGCGTTTAACTTCCTATGAGAAGATTTTCTCTTACAGTTTCTGCTGCAAATATACAAACATTTATTGGAATATACGCCCTTTGAAGAAAATATTTTCCTCTTGCAATTTCTTACTTAGTAACTGCACCCGCCTTACTGCAAATTGATTGCTCGAGAAAGCTGATAAGACTATTTTCTTTGCAGATAGAATGCGCAGAACAAGCTGCAGCAATAGCTAGAAGAATTATAGGGCGCTGAGAGGCTCTTAATGCTGACATTATCTCTCAATTTGATGATGCTATTCTTCTTGTATGAGGAGTTTCAAAGCCTATATCTTTAAGGATATCTTGTTTGATAGAAAAAAAAATTGCCCTCATTCGAGCAAATATGTTTACATTTGTATCAACAATTTTATGAATGATGAAAATATTTCTGTTAGGTTTTATGGGAAGCGGCAAGACCACTATGGGAGCGTGGTTAGCGGCGCATTATCGTTCGAAGCTTATTGATACCGACTGGATGGTGGAGGGAAAGCATCACAAATCTGTAGCTAAAATGTTTGAGCAAGATGGCGAGGAGGTTTTTCGCAAAGCGGAACATACGGTGCTGCAAAACATTCTTGAACAGGAAAAAGCTTGCGTTGTCGCTTGCGGAGGAGGGATGCCGTGCTTTTTTGATGCCATGGCGGCGATGAATGCAGCGGGGGCTACGGTATATTTAAAACTTTCTGCGGATTTGCTTTTCTCGCGGCTGCGCAAAGAAATAAATCAGCGTCCGCTTTTAGCGCAGCAAGAAGATTTGCAGGGATATATCACAGATACTTTAAAGCAAAGAGAACCCTATTATAGCCAAGCCAAACATACTGTCATCGTGCAAGATGGAGATACCATAGCGGAGGTTAAGCGGAGGATAGTCGCGGCGGTGGACAGGGAGCAGGGAGGGTGAAGTTTTAAGTTCCAAGATCCAAATACCACGGTACAAGACCCAAGATCCAAATTCCAAGCTCCAAATACCAAGGGATACCTCTACGAATTACGAATTTGCGAATTACGAATTTTGACGCCGCGCCGAAAATCACAAAGTAAAGAATTGCCACGAAGACACGAAGACACAAAGTGACACAAAGTATTGCTATTCTTTATATAAAGCGTTTGAAATCTTCGTGTTTCCTAGCGGAATACTAGGCGGGCTTCGTGCCTTAGTGTCTTAGTGCCTTGGTGGTGGTTTTCTTAACTTGTGTCTTGAAACCCAAATCTTAAATCATAAATCAAAAATCTTAAATCAACAATTTCTTTTCATTCTATAAAAAAGTAGTAATTTTATGCCTCTAAATCCGTTAGGTATAGCAACAAATAGAAACATACAATCATTTATCGCAAAAGTATCACATTCCATGATAAAACTAATCACCGTGGTAGGCGCACGCCCTCAGTTCATAAAAGCAGCAGCCATCAGCCGTGCCATACGTACCCATTTTGCTGACCGTATCAACGAAATTATTCTGCATACAGGGCAGCATTACGACGATAATATGTCGGCGATTTTCTTCGAGCAGCTTGGAATTCCGCAGCCCAAATATAATCTGAGCGTCGGCTCGAGCAATCATGGCAAACAAACTGCCGAGATGATGCTCAAGATAGAAGAAATCCTGCTGGAGGAACAACCCACCGCCGTGCTCATCTATGGCGACACCAACTCCACGCTGGCAGCCGCCCTTGCCGCCGCCAAAATCCATATCCCTGTGGTGCACATTGAGGCGGGTTTGCGTTCGTTCAACAAAAAGATGCCCGAAGAAATCAACCGCATCTGCTCCGACCATGTGTCCACGCTGCTGTTTTCGCCCACCCAAAAAGGTATCGAAAACCTGCAACACGAAGGCTTCAACGTCAACAACCGTCCACCCTTCCATGTTGACAACCCGGGCACCTATCTCTGTGGCGATATCATGCTGGACAATGCCTTGTATTTCTCCAAGAAAGCGGATGAGCAACCCGACACTATCCTCAAGCGCCTGAATCTCACCGACAGCAACTACGTTTTGGTGACCTTGCATCGCGACACCAACACCGACAATCCCGACCGCCTGAAAGCCATCTTTCGCGGCATCAACACCATCAGCAAAACCCACAATCTGCGTATCATCTTCCCCCTGCATCCGCGCACCCAACGCAAAATTGACGAACTCCCCGACAGCGAAATCAAAGACATCCTCGCCAACAATCCCCTCATCGCCATCATCCCGCCTGCACCATATCTGGACTTCATCCAATTGGAGAAAAATGCCCAACTCATCATCACCGACTCGGGCGGCATTCAAAAAGAAGCCTATTTCTTCAAAAATAAATGTTTGGTGCTGCGCAACGAAACCGAATGGGTGGAGCTTATCGAGTTGGGCGTCGCCCAATTGTGTCCCGCTAACGAACACCAAATTGTGCAAGGCTTCGAAAGCCTCTACAACAAACACGACTTGCAGTATCCCCAACTCTATGGCGATGGCACCGCTGCCGAATTCATACTCGCGCGCATCTTAGAGAATTTCGCCTAAGCGGGAAGTAATCTTATGTGATAAAGAAATCCGCCCCCATCCGCGTTGCCCCCCATCCGCCTTATCCGCGTGCCATCCTCCTCACCAAACTATCTTCCGCAGCCCTCTCTTTTTCAAGTATCCTTTGAGCAATATTTCGTAATCGGGATAATAAGTCGTGCTGATCAGGCAGCTTCTCAACTCGGCAGGCTCCACAATTTGCGTGGACATGTCCATATAGCCAAAGCCCACGTAGCGCATGTTTTCGACCATGATGATGGAACACTCGCCCACACTACGCCCACGGTCAATCAGCACAAAATTCTGTTCCCATTTCGGAAACTGCCGCAGCAAAAGCTGCACACGCTCGTTATACACCGCCACATCCTCCATGCCCGAACAGATGCCGTTGCATTTTTTGATATGATGATTGAAGCAAGGCGAATGGGTCGCCATCAGCCCGCAATAGTTCACGCACAACTCGAATTCGTCTATCCAACGGTCCAACATTTCGCGCGCCCCCATCAGCGAATTAAAAGATTTCAGCGTGTTGCCCGTTTCCAGGAAGTCTTCAATCTTCAGGTTGATGATGCCTGCGTCGTCCACCTCCCACACGATGCTGTGGGAATAGCTTTCGCTCAGGCGCTGCCGATTGTATTTGGGTTTATGCTTCTTGATTTCGGCAGATTCCAACAGCAAGGCGATAATCTCGCTGCCCGTATGCACAAAATCCACGTTGGTCAGTTCGTGCAACATGCGCTTGCCTTTCTTGTCTTTTGTGTTGAAATGGCTTTGCGCCCGATTATACACATTGACGCTCTTGCCCACATAGATGATCTGCTGATCTTTATCCAAAAAATAATATACGCCGCATTCTTCGGGCAATTTCTTGAGGATATATTCCTTGATGTTGTCCACTCGTCGCGTCATGATCCTATCTACACCCATATTTTTATAGATGGGGTCGAAATCTTTTTGCTGCAAGAGCAACTCAAAGAGTTTGGCAGTAGCCACCGCATCGCCTTCTGCCCGATGACGCGCCGTATTGTCTATGCCCAAGGAGGCGCATAAATTCCCCAAGCTGTAGGATATCCTTCCGGGCAACAGCTTCCGCGAAAGACTCACCGTGCACAGCTTGTCGCGCTTGAACTTATAGCCCAAAGAGGCGAATTCCTCCTTGATAAAGTTATAGTCGAAGCTCACATTGTGTGCCACAAAGATGCGTCCTTCGGTCAGCTCGATGATTTTGCGCGCCACTTCGTGAAACTTGGGCGCATCTGCCACCATTGCGTCGGTGATTTTCGTCAATTTCGAGTAGAAATGACTGATATGACATTCGGGATTAATCAAGCTGGTGAACACTTCCACCACCTGCAATCCATCGTGCACCACGATACATATCTCCGTGATGCGTCCCTTGCGGAATTCAAATTTCCCGCCACAGGTTTCTATATCTACAATCGCAAACATCACTCGTTCTTTATACGTTCAATATCCACCTTCATGCTGCGCAAAAAACTCATCATGCTCTCCATGTTTATCTCTTCTTCTTTCTTGTCGGATGTTTTCAAACAACACACAAACTCCCAAATCTCCAAGATATCCTTGGCGTGAAGCTCATAAGGGCTGTAAACCTTATTATCCGAGCGCATCTCGAAGGTGACGTTGCCGGTGCGATACATCCGTTTATACACGATGCCTTCTTCCCGCGACAACACGATATAGGTTTTGCCGTCCTCCACGTCTCTGAGGTGCTCCACAAACCTGCCCACGATAAAGTCGCCCGTGCAAACCGGCAGCATAGAGTCGCCTTGTATCGGAAACGCGCGATGTTTCCCCGCAAACACAAAAGGCAGCTTCATCGAAGGCAGCATTTCCACATACTCCGGGTCGGAATAGCCGTTCAAATAGCCTGCCGAAGCCCGCTCGGTCACCACCTCTATCACGTCCCTGTTTTCTTTGTCAACGATGATAGGAAACAACACGCGATTGGTGCCGATGTTCATCAAGGCGGCTGCGTCGGTCTTGCGCAGGTCGGCTTTCACCAACAAATCTATGGAAATCCTGAAGTATTCGGAGATACGTATCAGCATCTCTATGGGCGGCTCGTTACGTCCTTCTTCATAAGCCCCAAGCCGCGCACGTGTGATGTTCATGTCGTCGGCAAGTGTCTCTTGCGAGAGCTTTTTTAACTCTCTTAAATGGCGGATGTTATAAGATATTGTACTCATAATTATATATTGCTACAAATTGTAGCGCAAAGGTACTACATTTAATAGTAACTTTGTCGAAATAATAAAAATATATTTTGCAATGGAACGCCGTATCATACACATGGACTTAGACTCCTTTTTTGTTTCCGTCGAACGACTGATGGACAGCAGTTTGATAGGAAAGCCCGTCATCATTGGAGGCACCTCCGACCGAGGGGTGGTGGCGTCGTGCAGTTATGAAGCGCGCAAATTTGGTGTCCATTCTGCCATGCCGGGCAAGCTTGCCAAGCAAATGTGTCCCCAAGCGGTGTTCATTCGGGGCGATATGGACTTATATTCCAAACATTCCAACCTGGTCACCGAAATCATCAAAGAACGCTCCCCGTTGGTCGAAAAAGCTTCCATTGACGAGCATTATGTGGATATCACAGGCATGGATCGTTTTATCAAAAGTAGTATGCTTTGGACACACGAGCTGCGCAGCGAAATCATCCAACAGACGGGCTTGCCCATCTCTTTTGGCTTATCGGTGAACAAAACCGTTTCGAAAGTTGCCACGGGCGAAGCCAAACCCAATGGCGAAAAACACGTGGATGCCGGCATCGAACGCCTTTTCCTGGCACCCTTATCCATAAAGAAAATACCGGGGATAGGCGGGAAGACCTATTCGCTGCTGCGCAATATGGGCGTAGAAAAAGTGGAGACCATACAGCAGATGCCTATGCTGATGATGCAAAAAGTGATGGGCGAAAACGGCGAAGTGATATGGAAAAAAGCCAACGGCATTGACAACAGTCCCGTGGTGCCCTATTCGGAACAAAAAAGCATGAGCAGCGAAACCACCTTCGACAAAGACACCACCGACATCGAACAGTTGAAACGGGTGCTGATGCGCATGATTGAGAAACTGGCATTTGAATTGCGGAAATCGCGCAAAGTGACGGGATGCGTAACGCTCAAACTGCGCTATTCCGACTTTCAGACCCACACCTTTCAAAGCCGCATCGAATACACTGCCTCCGACCATGTGTTGCTCAACAAAGTGCTGGAACTCTTCAAAAAGAATTATTCCCGCCGAGTGTTGATACGACTGATAGGCATCAAATTTAGCAACTTGGTTTCGGGCTTCACCCAAATCAACCTCTATGAAGATACTGAAGAAATGATTAACCTCTATCAATCCATAGATAAGATACGCAAACGCTACGGGTTCAAAGCCATCATGAAATGCATAAACATGAAACAAGCCCATGATTCTTAACGCACATTCCTATTATAGCTTGCGCTATGGCGTGATAGCCATCGAAGAGTTGGTGAAGCTTGCCGTTCAACATAACTATAGCGCCATCGCTCTCACCGACATCAACAACAGTTCGGGTATGTTGGAATTTGTGAAGCTGTGTGTCGAACACCACATAAAGCCATTGGTGGGCATGGAATTCAGAAATCAGGACACTTTGCTCTATATCGCCATTGCCCGCAACAATGCAGGCTTCCGCGAAATCAACGAGCTGATGACCACCACCACCATGCAAAAACTGAAACTCCCCGCCCGCCCCGATTTTATGCATACCTATGTTATATATCCTTACGGAAAAACTCCCGCCGAACCTCTCCGCGACAACGAATACATAGGCATACGTCCTGCGCAGATGAAGAAACTGCTGCGCGAAAAAACCACTGCGACTCAGAAATTCGTCATACTGCACACCTGCACCTACAAAGACTTCCAAGGCTTCGAAACCCACAAGAAACTCCGCGCCGTTGCCCACAACCTATTGCTGTCGCAGCTCGAAGCCCATCAGATAGCCGCCACCGACGAGTTTATGCTGCCCGCCAAACAACTCCTGCAACTTTATGCCGACCATCCCCACATCATCCACAACACCGAACACATCATAGCCGACTGCAATTTCACCTTCGATTTCAAAACCGTTAAGAACAAACGTATCTACACCTCTAATGTGTATGATGATAAGCTCTTGTTGGAGAAACTCGCCTTCGATGGTATGAGATATCGCTACGGCACCCACAACAAAATAGCCCGCCAACGCGTCACCAAGGAGTTGGAGATTATTGACACGCTCGGCTTCTCGTCCTATTTCCTCATCACCGCCGACATCATCCGCTATTCTATGCAATGCGGCTTCTATCATGTGGGACGGGGAAGCGGCGCCAACAGTGTGGTGGCGTATTGCCTGCGCATCACCGACGTGTGCCCCATCGAACTCGATTTGTATTTCGAACGCTTCTTGAATCCCAAACGCAAATCTCCTCCCGATTTCGATATAGATTACAGTTGGAAAGAGCGCGACCAAGTGATAGAATATATTTTCAAACGCTACGGACGCCAACATACCGCCTTGTTGGGAGCCATGTCAACCTTCAAAGACCGTTCCATCATCCGCGAGATGGGCAAAGTGTATGGGCTGCCCAAAGAGGACATCGACCGCCTGATTAAGTTCCCCGACTCGCCCCTCAATCAAAGCGAAATTTGTCGCGACATCATGGCGCACTACAACGCCATCGAGGATTTTCCCAACCTGCGCAGCATCCATGCAGGGGGCATCTTGATTTCCGAAGAACCCATCACCGCCTACACCGCCCTCGATATGCCGCCCAAAGGTTTCCCCACCACCCAATTCGACATGTATCTGGCAGAAGACATCGGCTTCGAGAAACTCGACATCCTGAGTCAGCGCGGCATCGGACACATCAAGGATGCCGCCGAAATCATTTATCAAAACCGTGGCATCAAGGTGGATGTGCATGAGGTGAACAAATTCAAAACCGACCCCGTCGTGCGCCAACAGTTGAAGTCGGGCGACACCATCGGCTGTTTCTATATCGAAAGCCCCGCCATGCGCGGTTTGTTGAAAAAACTCCATTGCGACAACTATCTCACCCTCGTGGCAGCCAGTTCCATCATACGACCGGGCGTTGCCAAAAGCGGCATGATGAAAGAGTTTATCCATCGCTTTCATCATCCCAACGACTTCACCTATCTGCATCCCATCATGGAAGAACAACTGAAAGAAACCTACGGCGTGATGGTCTATCAGGAAGATGTGTTGAAGGTGGGGCATCATTTCGGCGGCTTGGATTTGGCTGATGCCGATGTGTTGCGACGTATGATGAGCGGCAAATCGCGCAACAAAAAACACCTCGACGAAATCTCCGAGAAATACTATGCCCATTGCCGCGCCATGCAGTATCCCGACGCCTTGAGCAAAGAAGTGTGGCGACAAATCGAATCTTTTGCCGGCTACAGCTTCAGCAAAGCCCATTCGGCAAGCTATGCCGTGGAGAGTTTCCAAAGCCTCTTCCTCAAAACCTATTATCCCTTGGAGTTTATGATAGCCGTCATCAACAATTTCGGCGGATTCTATGCCACACGCGTCTATCTCAACGAAGCCCGCAAAGCCGGCGGCACCATCCATCTGCCCTGCGTAAACCACAGCCTCATGCTCACCACGCTCTATGGCACCGACGTCTATCTCGGTTTTGTCCACATCAAATCCCTCGAAAACACCATTGCCGAAACCATCGTCAGCGAGCGCCAACAGGCGGGCAACTACCTCAGCCTCGAAGATTTCATCCTGCGCACCCACATCACACTCGAAGCCTTGCGCATACTCATCCGCATTGATGCCTTGCGCTTCACAGGCTCCAACAAACGCCAACTCCTGTGGCAAGCCCATATTCTTTTAGACAAACAAAGCAACAAACCCCAAGACCAAAACCTCAAACTATTCTCCGTGGCGCTGCCCGCCTGGGAAGTCCCCGCATTGGTCCACAACCAAATCGAAGACGTTTACGACGAACTGGAGTTGCTCGAATTCCCCGTCAGCCTGTCGCCTTTCCAACTCCTGAAAACCGACTACCGTAGCCCCTGCAACGCCTCCAACATGATCAACCATCTGGGCAGCACCGTGCGCATGTTGGGCAATTATGTCACCTACAAATGGGTGCGCACCGTGCGGGGCGACACCATGGCGTTCGGCACTTTCCTAGACGAAGACGGCAACTTTTTCGACACCACCCATTTTCCCCAAAGCTTCAAAACCTATCCCTTCAGCGGCAGCGGCATCTATCTCCTGTTGGGCAAAATCGTCGAAGACTTTGGCTTCCCGAGCATGGAAGTGCAGAAAATGGCAAAACTGCCTGTGCATCCTGACCCGAGGGTGGGGTAGGGGATTTTAGATTTTTTTACCACAAGAGACACATAGTGTTTTAGGCTTTGTACTCCGTGTGAATTTACTTTGTATAGCTTTTGAAAAAACTATGTTCGCAAGTCAGCATGATAGCGTCATTCGAAGTCAAAACTATTTTTAAATACCTTCCTTGTTTAACACTCTATTTATTATTACCTCTTTGAACACATTTAGGTTCTACACTTTTTATTAAGAAAATTCAAGCCCCCTACCTAATTCGCATCCGCCTACTTTAAAGAATATCCAAAAGATTGACAGCAAGCTACTATAAGTTCAAGATGTATAGTTTTTAACATTAATTAGGTATTTGCTTACCTATTTAACTTCTTTTTTTTGTACATTTACAAATCTTTATAAGTAAAATTAATTTTGATTGCAACTTATGGAAGCTATAATTTCACTTAAGATTTGGAAATTGAAATCAAAATTAATCATGATATTTCACTTACCCGAACGACTCTCAGGAACGCTACGTGCGAATTATACAACTTATTTTTAAAATTGTGTAACACCAACTAACCTAAACTTCTTTACCTTTGCAAATCAAGAAAATATAACATGGAGTAAACTTATACTAGTAAAACAGCACATAAACTTGGAAAATGACATCAAGATTGCATATATTATATATGGTACCGAATAATCTGTTTTATTGCGCAATCAATAAAAGGTTTATCTTTCAGGTAGTGTTGCTTTTATTGCCTTTCACTTTGGTGGCACAAGTGAATACAACCAATTGTCCCAATAGTGATTTCTCCATGCATAACTTCACAAACTGGACCGGCTTTTATGGTATTGATGGAGATTGTGGTAATACGTATGTTACGGGTATCAGTACGAATGCTAACCCCACCTTATCACATCATACCATTATAACTACCAATGGGTTTGATCCTTATACGAATAATGGCTTACAACTAATACCTCCCGGAGTGGGACAGGTAGCTAAGTTAGGTAACAATGGAACCAATTGCGGTTATGAAGGCTTATCCTATCAATTGACAGTTGACACCAATGTTAGCGGTTTATTTATTTACCATTTTGCTGCTGTTTTACAAGAACCCGGTCATCCCCCTAACGAACAACCCAAGTTTACGGTTCAAATTTTTGATGCTTTTGGCAATGTGATGGCAACTTCTTGTGCAAACTTCATCTATGTTGCAGGCACTCCGGGAATGAACGCTACGTGTAACGCAAATATTTGTTGGTTCAATTGGAGAACTATTGGGATAAGTTTGAAGCAATACCAAGGACAGACAATTCGAGTGGTTTTCACAACCTATGATTGTACACGCGGACAACATTTTGGGTATGCCTATCTGTATGCCTATTGTTATCCACGAAAAATCAACCTTAGATATTGCGCCAATAATGCTCAAGCAACACTTACAGCCCCTAGCGGCTTCAATTATCTTTGGTCGCCGGGAGGTGCCACAACACAAAATCTAACCGTAAACAATCCTGTGAACAATACGCTTTATACCTGCATAATTACATCCCCAACCAATAATGCCTGCACAGACACCTTAAAAACTTTTATCACAATTAGTCCTACCTATAATCTCTCTCAAAATGCCACTATTTGTTCAGGGAGCAGTTATACCTTGCCCAATGGTACGGTGGTTTCAACCGCCGGTAGCTATCTGTCTCACTTGACTACCTTAGTTACGGGCTGTGACAGTAATATAACGGTCAACGTAAATGTAAATCCCAATATTACGCCAACATTTAACCCTGTAGCTCCTATCTGTTCGGGAGCCACATTAGCTGCCTTGCCTACCACATCTCTGAATGGTATCACGGGAACATGGTCGCCTGCTTTGAATAATACCGCAACAACCACCTACACATTTACTCCATTCGGAGGGCAATGTGCTGTTACAACAACGATGACTATAACTGTAACCCCCAATATTACGCCAACATTTAACCCTGTAGCTCCTATCTGTTCGGGAGCAAGCTTGTCTGCCTTACCAAGCATATCTCTGAATGGCATAACAGGGACTTGGTCACCTGCCTTGAATAATGCGGCTACAACAACCTACACATTTACGCCGACCCTTGGGCTATGTGCCACACTAGCAACAATGACTATAAATGTAAATCCCATTTTTACGCCAACATTTAACCCTGTCACCCCTATCTGTTCGGGAGCAACTTTATCTGCTTTGCCAACCACATCGCTGAATGGAATAACAGGCTTATGGTCACCTGCAATGAACAATACGGCAACAACTATCTACACATTTACGCCAACAGCAGGGCAATGCGCCACAACCGCTACGATGACGATAACCGTAAATCCAATTATCACTCCAACCTTTACTGCCGTACCCCCCATCTGTATTGGAGCAACAGTAGCTGCCTTGCCTACAACATCTTTGAATGGCATAACAGGAACATGGTCTCCTGCCTTGAATAATACAGCAACAACTACCTATACATTTACGCCTACCCCGGGACAATGCGCTTCAACAGTAACTATGACCATCACCGTCAATCCAAATATTACTCCTATCTTTCCTCCTTTAGGTCCCTATTGTGTTGGAGCAACACCGGCTTTACTAACAACCACATCAACCAATGGAATCACAGGACTATGGAACCCTGCCTCAATTTCAACAGCAACCGCAGGAAACACCTTTTATACGTTCACCCCAACAGCAGGACAGTGTGCTACTGATACCAATATGTCTATAATCATAAATCCAAACCCAAATCCAAGCAATATCTTTCATCAATAATTAAAAATAATATTAATTAAAATAAATACGCCATGAAAAATTCGAGATTATTATTACTAGTTTGTCTTTTCGTTTTTGTGTCAATAAAAGTAAAAGCACAAATCCCGAGTGGATATGTTCAAAATCCTGCAACCCAATCGGTGTGCAAAGATGAAATTAAAGACTATTATATTTCAGGAAGTATTGGTTCTACCTTTACGTGGGAAATAGTTGCTCCAGGTGGTGCTGCCAATATCATTTTACCGGCTTCCGGAAATGGACCGGTGTTCGGTGTGAATCTCGACCACATCCAAATCATTTGGGGGACGGACGGCGTTTTCACCTTACAAGTTACGGAGACCACGAATTCAATACCGGCGTGTAGCGTAACAAGAACCATGGTGATAAACGTAAACCCCAACATCACACCCACCTTTGCCGCTTTAGGTCCCTATTGTTTAGGCGCCTCGCCCGGTGTATTGCCTACAACTTCCACAAATTTATACACGGGGACATGGAACCCTGCAATCATATCTACAACACTTGTCGGAAACCTTACTTATACCTTCACGCCCACAGCCGGACAATGCGCCACCACGGCTATCATGTCAATAACAATAAACCCATTACCTATTGCAACCGCCACCAACAATGGTCCTATCTGCGCCAACACCACCTTATCTTTAACAGGCGGCACAAACGGTATGACAACTTACAATTGGTCAGGTCCGAACACCTATGCAAACACTACCCAAAGCCCCGTCGTTTCTGCCCTAGCCACCCCATCCATGTCCGGCATATATACCTTAACTATCAGCGACGGAACCTGCACCAACTCTGCATCTACCAATGTAACCGTTAACCCCTTACCCACTGCCATCGCCGCCAACAATGGTCCTATTTGCGCCAACACCTCTTTATCCCTAACAGGTGGCGCAAACGGCATGACCTCTTACTCATGGTCAGGTCCAAACACATTTGCAAACAACACCCAAAGTCCTGTCGTTTCTGCAATTGCAACACCTGCAATGTCGGGAACCTATACTTTAACTATCAGCGACGGAACTTGTACCAATTCTGCCTCAACAAACGTAAACGTCAACCCCTTGCCTACTGCCACCGCCACCAACAATGGTCCTATCTGCGCCAACACCACCTTATCCTTAACAGGCGGCGCAAACGGCATGACATCTTACAATTGGTCAGGACCCAACACCTTTTCAAACAACACCCAAAGCCCTGTCGTTTCTACCAACGCCACACCTGCAATGTCGGGAACCTACACCTTAACTATCAGCGACGGAACCTGTACCAACTCCGCATCTACCAATGTAACCGTCAATCCATTACCCATTGCCACCGCTTCCAACAACGGACCTATATGCGAAGGGGCAACCTTATCCTTGCTCGGCGGCACAAACGGCATGACATCTTACAATTGGACAGGACCCAACACCTACGCAAACGCTACCCAAAGCCCCGTTGTTTCAACAAACGCTACGCTATCCATGTCAGGAACATACACCTTAACCATCAGCAACGGAACCTGTACCAACACAGCATCCACCAATGTAACCATCAATCCTTTGCCCAACCCTTCAGGCATTTGGCATAATCCTTAAACCCTGATTGAATCACCCGGCTCATGAAAAAACAGTTCATCATAATTTGTTTAGTACTCCTTACGCTCCCAAGCAATGCCCAAGTGGACACTGTTTGCGTGGGTACTATCCATACCTATGGTGTAAATGGCAGCCTTGGCTCCACCTATACATGGAATGTAAACGGCTGCACCATATTATCCAACCCTGCCACCAACAATTCCATTGATGTTCATTGGGACGCTGTTGGCATACATCCCATTTCCGTAACAGAAACCAACATCAATCATTGCAGCAAGACCATATTAGACTCCGTATTGGTTCTCCCCTTACCTTATGTCAACTTCGAAACTGACACAACCATCTGCTGCTCAACCCAACCCTTCACCTTGATAGCCACCAATCCCAATGCCACCTACCTATGGCAAGACGGCTCCACAGCCTCCTCCTTCCCTGTCACCACAGCAGGAACCTATTGGGTCCAAGTCTCCTTGGGCAATTCATGCTCCATCATAGATTCTATTCATGTCGATTGCGCCATAGTCCCGTCCGACAATTTCTTCCTACACGACACCACACTTTGTGAAGGACTCCCTTTAGATGTCACCATCCCCAACTATTACAACTCAATCAGGTGGTCTGATGGAGACATACTCAGCTACACAAAGCGGTTTGAACTCCCCGGCTACTACTATGTAGAATTAAAAAGCCAATGCCTCTCCCTATTTAAAGACTTCAACCTATTCTACAAAGATTGCAATTGCTATTTATACTATCCCAATGCTTTCACGCCCAACGAAGACAACATCAACGAATGCTTCGCCGCCAAATACGAATGCGACTTCGACTACTATCACTTCTATATCTACAACCGTTGGGGCGAACTCATTTTCCACACCAACGACCCATCCGCCTGTTGGGACGGCACCTACAAAAACCGCGTCGTTCCCCAAGGCGTCTATGTATGGATAGTTGATTACTCCGGCACCATCACCCACGGCATGCAAACTCGAAAAGGAACCGTCACGGTGGTGAAGTAGCTCCTATTTTGCCATATATTTTCCCTTTTGGAAAAAGGTATTTTTTATTTTATTACCACGGAGGCACTAAGGGCACTAAGTTACACTAAGAGAAATTAACCACATAGACACATAGGCACATAGGAGAAATATTTATTGTGTTCCTGCCTGACTGCATCACGCATGCAGGCTTGTGTTTTTCACCTTGTGTAACTTGTGGTAAAGAAAACAAATAACCACAAAGGACACAATAGAAAGCACAAAGAGTACAACGTTTCTCTGTTTACCTCTGTGTTTTCCTCTGTTCACTCTGTGTTTAAAATATACTTCTATGTGGTAAGCCCAAAAAAAAACAGGAACACATCGTATCCCTGTCTTTTCCAACATCCTTTTTTGTCTTGTTTTTCCTCATCTGATGGTGAATAATATCGGATCGCTACCTTCCATCAAACCATCAGAAGTCACCGAACGAACTCTGAACCAGAGTTTCGTATCGGGCGTATAACCTTTCAGATTGGTTTTGCGTTGGGTGGAAGCACCTGCAAAAAGCCAATCTTTGTCCGCAGCAGGTAAAGTGCTTGTGGCACTCACCTGCCAAATATAGGCGCCTGCTTTTGGAAAAGCAACGCATCCTATAGTCATTTCACCTGAAGCCACGCCCGCGATAATCCAAAAATCATCCCGTTGCGATGGAATAGGTTCCTTAGATAATTCAAAACCACTACTGATAAGTATGTTTTCGTTCCCTTGAGCTATCCCCTCAACATACCATGCCAATCTACGTAAAACATTTACACTTTTTTTCTTCGACTCTTTTAAGTCTGCTTTATCTTGCTTACTTCCATCTTTAGCTGTAGCGGCTTTGCTTTCGGTATCATCCAAAGCGGTTTTCAGGCTGGCTAAAGTGGGATCAGGAGTCACGAAATTAGGATTGTTGGACATTTTGGTGTGAACCGAACGTCCGAACACAATGAGCGCCGGTGCTGCCAGGCGCCAAAAACTTAACAAAATTCTTTTCATTCTCATAACTGTAATTTTTTTTTGATTAATATTTATGTTGACTTAAAAAAAGGATGTTCTTTTGGAATTTGAAGCAAGGTGTCGTTTGCAACATCTGTAAATTCAGGATGCTACCTGCAATTTTTTCCGAAACAAATCGAACCCGATCCCTACCACTTGTCATCGGGTCCATACTACTTGTAAAAGGGACAAAACCACTTGTAACAGGTAGATTACTTGTTGTAAAAAATACAATACCATGTGTAAAAAGTAGATTACTAGTTGTAAAAAGTACAATACCACTTGTAAAAGGTCGAATACCACTTGTAATCGTACCACTACCACCTGTAATTGGTCGAATACCACTTGCAATCGGACCAATACCACTTGTAATCGGTCGAATACCACTTGTAATCGGACCACTACCACTTGTAATCAGACCAATACCACTTGTAATCGGTCGAGTTTCAATTGAAATTACGTGCATGCCAATTATTACTGACTGAATATCAGTTGCCTTTAAGAATTTACAATATCCTATTGACGGGAAGCTAGCACGAAAACCAACCAACCGCATAGCTTCGACCGAAATACGCAAATTTGTATTCTGATTCGTTTTGCTCCCATACAGATGGAACAGCAAAAAGCAAAACAAGCCTTGTTTCCGATTCAAATTTGCTATGTTGTTACTTTTATTCATATTTATTTTAGAATTGTCAAATATTCTTTTTACTTTTGCTCTCTCATTTTTGGTTTTGCTGTTGTTTTTTTTTGCTTTCCGAAAACAAAAGTACATCCAATGAAAAGCGAAATGCTAGGCATATCAGTTAACGGTAGGATTTTTTCAGTTAACGGTAGGTTTTGGACAGTTAACGGTAAAATGGGGTTTTTATAAATTGAGATTTTTTTTGTTTTTTTTATTGTTGAATTAATTTTATTTGTAATTTTACAGGCTGAAATATTTAAATAGGTTTTATATTGAAAAGAGTGGAAAAATATTATGGGTCGAAGCAGCCGCTGAACCTCAACCTTAACGTAAAAATGGGTGGTTTATTAATTGCCAAAACTCCAAAAAGAAAAATAAATTTTGATTAGCATTTACAAGCAAAAAATTAAAAACAATGGAAGAAAGAAACTGTCTCATATTAACACAGTATAGGAATGATTATGCAGGTGATTATAATGATTTCATTGGCAAATATTATCATTTCCCTGTTTCCTTAAATAAAAACTATCTTAATGAATTCGAATCATTACCAATTGAAGTGATTTTCAACGAACCTGAAAAACATGGGAAGGGGGAATTTTATGCTTATGGAAAAATTAATAACAAACCATTCGTTGACAAGAAAAACCAAGACCATTATTTCGTAGAAATTTCAGATTTCAAATTTTTTTCTAAGCCTGTTTACTTTAAAAATGAAAAGGGTGAAATATTAGAAAAAATATTCAATTCTGAATTTTATAATTACAATAATGCCGTAAGGAAAATTCGACCACAATTTTTAGACGAATTGTGTCTTGACGGAGGAATACTTTTAAACTTCAAAGCCGATGCACACCTTGTCCAAGTTTTAGGAGAACAACTTATCGCATCCGAACGAGTTGGAATTTTAGAGTTGGTAAAAAATTCAATAGATGCAGGAGCATCATATTGCAATGTGAAAATTGAAAAAGTTCCGCCCCCACTTCCAGCAATATCCGAAACGCTTTATGAATTCAATGAGTTTGATGGACCCGTTATTGTCATTGAAGATGATGGAAGCGGAATGACAAAGGAACAAATTGAAATGGGGTGGTTAAGACCTGCCTCCACATTAAAAACAAATGTGAAAGAACAATTAAAGCGTGAAAGAGAAAAAGCAATCAGAGAGAATAAACTTGAAACCTTTGAGAACTACTTAAAAATTATCAGAGCAGAAAACAAAGGAAGAATACCATTAGGAGAAAAAGGAGTAGGAAGATTTGCAAGCCATCGCCTTGGAAAAAAATTAATTATCAAAACCAAAATTGAAGAAAACAACTATGAGTATGTTTTGAAAATTGATTGGGATGATTTTAATTTTCTTAATGGTTCACATAAAGATTTAGATGATGTGAAAGTTACTTTGACACGACAATCACCTTCAAGGGATTACGGAATAAAAAACAGCGGAACGCAACTAATAATTTTTGGTGGCAGAGAAGGATTTGAATTGACAGAAAATGAAATTAAAGAAATAAACCGGACAATTTTAAAACTCAATTCTCCAAACCCAAATCCAAATTCCAAAACTCCTACTTTCAAAGCATCATTCTTTTGCCAACAAGTAAAAGCGTTAGACGAAGAAATTACTTACAAGAAATACGACCCTGTATTTAGTATTTACGGGATTGTTGACGAGTGGGGAAATTTCGAATACGAATATATTTTTGAACCGCCTTACAATGTTCCATTAGCAAGTTTTAATCGCAAAGACCAAAAGTTAGATTTAAAAACCATTGACAAAAATCATTGGTTCAAAATAGAGAACGAAAGAAAACTTTGGCGTAAACCCGCTTGCGGTTCTTTCTACATCCACATAGATGTTTGGTATCGAGATAGACCTTGGATAGGAAATTCAGATGATGAAAAAGAATTCAAACATTATTTAGAAGATTACGGAGGATTATCAATATACAGAGATGGAATAAATGTTTTTTCAGCAGAGAACGGAACAGAAACAGATTGGCTAGGTTTGCGGCAAAGACAAATCAAGCAATCATACAGAATGTCATATTACCATATGATGGGTAATATTGAAATTGACCAATCCACAAACATTGACCTGATAGATAAAACGAATAGAGAAGGCATGATTAAAAATCGTGCATTCAATGACTTGACCGAATTGGTGAAAGCAGTTACATATTTTCTTGAAATAGATTACATCGGCAAGAGAGACGAATACAATAAATTGTCAGGCGATTTAGTAAGAGAACCAAAAGCACTTAAAGGATTTCCAGACCAATCGGCAAAAATTATTTCAAACATAAATGCCAACTACGACATTGCTTTAGACCGCTATAAACTTTTTGAAAACATAAAAGAACTTGGCGACATCAGCGAAAGAAAAGGCAAGTTGGTTGATTTGTCAAAGTCATTACACAACCTTGAAGACAACTTAAAACAAATTCAAGAAGTGCAAGAAATGCTTACAGAGCAAGCAGGTTTTGGTTTAGGCATTGCCGTTGCATTGCATGAAATCAGCAAAACTACTTCAAATTTTTATTACGGAGTTTTAGAAGTGCTTGAAAGCGGCAAATTTGAAAAAATAAAGCTTGAAGATTTAAAGGACACTTCACAAGCATTAGAATCTGAAATTCTAAGACTAAGTCCGCTTAGAGCATTAAGAAACGAAGACCCAATACAATTCAAGGTTTCAAAATCGGTTACTTATGTTCTTTCAGTTTTCAAAAGAAGGTTCAAGGCATTAAATATTGATTTTGATTACAACACCGACCAAGATTTTGAAATCAAAGCAAGGTATGGAGCATTAAATCAAATACTCACAAACCTATTTGACAACTCTTGTTATTGGATGGACAAGCCGGAAATAATAGACCGGAAAATCAGATTGAGAATTGATGCAGCCGACAGAACAATAATTGTTGCTGACAATGGAGAAGGAATTCACGATTCAATTATGCCATACTTGTTTCAGCCTGGATACAGCTTAAAATTTCCACCAAGCGGCTTAGGGCTTTATGTTTGTAAACACTACATGAATATAATGAAAAAGAGAGGAGATATTTATTTGGCAAAGGAAAGAGACCAGATTCAAGGATTAAATGGAGCTCAATTCTTACTTGACTTTTCAAAAGTAATTTCCAATGAAGATGAAAAATAAATCAATAGACATATTTCTAATTGATGATGAGTTTCCTAAAACTTCGGAATTCACATCGGCATCAATTTATGATTCAGCTATTCATTCAGACAATCTCTATCAACTTGCAATTTCTCAATCATGGAAAGGCCTACAACCACTTCAAAAGTTGATAAAAGATATTGTAACAAGTAACCCATTTAAGGAAAATCACATTCAGTTGACTGGTTATACAAAGCCAACACAATGTTTGACAGATATTGAAAACGGAATCAAACCTGATCTTATAATTTACGATTGGGAATACGGAATGCCTAACCCGAGTGAATCGCAAGAATGGTTATTGGATATTCTTTCAAAGACAAAAGCATTTGTTTTTATTTACTCAAAAGTAAGGGATGAAATCCCTCAATTTTTGAATAAAAAAGTGTTTGATGAATATGCTTCAAGGTTTCAATTGTTTGAAAAAGGAAATACAAAGATGTCCATTTTTTCTTCTGAAGAGTTTATTTTTCAATATATTTTAAATAGACTAAGTAATGAATATGAAATAATAATACAAGGAGAAAGAATTCAGTTTAAACAAAATGGATTTCTTAAAAAAGCAGAAGATATATTGTATTTAGAAAAAATTTTGGGGAAGAAAAAATTATTGCAAATATTAAAGGAAAAAGTAAAAATTATTTCAGATGAAACCCTAGTAAAGATATTATCTGAATTTAATGAAAAAATATACTTTGATGAATTGAACAATTTGCTAATTACAGCTGATTCAAAAATGCTAATTACAAAATACAAACCTGAAAAATTACTAACGTATTTAGAAGTTGTTAAACAATACGGAATCAAAACTTTGGCAAGTGTTTTAGAGATAGGAATAGCAAAGATTTAATTATGAGTGTCATACTTAAACATATAGGAAATAAATGGCAACCTATTCCTCCATTCAATAGGTCTGATAAAAAAACTATTGAAGAAGATTTAAAGGATGGTGAAGCGGAATATGAAGTGTGTGCAGAATTCATACATATCGTGGAGTGGGATGGAAAGCCACCCCTATTGATTGAACTGACTTTTGATGAAATTGCCGCATTAAAGCAAGACCCAAATGAATTTAGAAAAAATCGAGAATTTTATCGTTCTAAATGTTTTTTGTGGATTATTGATAATCATTCATTAAAAATTGCACGAGAGAAAATTAGAAATGAAAAACGGGCTCTTGATCCAGATTATATATGCCATACTAACTTAACTAATGCAGGACAAGCATATATTGGGGGAGAAATATTATTTGGCGAAGATGGATTCATATATATAAACTATTATTCTGATAGATACGGAGGCAGAAATACCCCCGAAGAACTTTGGATAGCATCCAAGGGGATTTTTAGAGATTTAGGCTATACTCATCTTGTAGATTTCTTAGAATTATGAACCTTTACTCAATTGACATTTTCAGCGGTTGTGGTGGTCTTACAGAAGGAATGCACCAAGCCAATTTCAAAACTCAAATTGCATTTGAGATTGATGAAATTGCCTCAAAAGCATATCACCTAAACCATCCTGACACACTAGTTATTACAAAAGATATTCGGAATGTTTCTATTTTAGAAATACAAAAGCAACTGAATGGCAAAACGATTCATTTATTAGCCGGTTGTCCACCTTGTCAAGGTTTTTCTTCAATAAGAAGGCTTAATAGAACAACACCTGTTGCTGATGATAGAAATAATTTGATTATGGAGTATGTGCGTCTTGTGAAAGCATTGAAACCATACACAATAATGTTAGAGAATGTTCCGGGTCTTATTGAATATGATTTATTTAAGGAAGCAATTAATATTTTGACAGAGGAACTAGAATATAATGTGGATTTCAAAGTAGTGAATGTGAAAAATTATGGAGTGCCTCAAAGCAGAAGAAGATTAGTTTTGGTTGGCTCACGATTAGGTGAAATTAATGTTGCCGATCCGGTAAATGGAAAAAGAACCGTTAGGCAAACAATTGGCAATTTACCATTACCTGAAAATTCTAATGACCCAGTTCATAAAATATTTCCAACTCACAAACCACACATTCAGGAACGAATTGAAATAACTCCCAAGAATGGAGGTAGTAGAAAAGATTTGCCTGGAAAATATTTATTGAAATGTCACAAAGCTGAAAATGTTGGATTTAATGATGTATATGGCAGATTACGTTGGGATGATTATTCAACAACTATTACAGGCGGGTGTCTGAATCCTTCAAAAGGAAGGTTTTTACATCCCGAACAAAATCGAAACATTTCAGCTAGAGAAGCTGCCCTACTTCAATCCTTTCCTCCGGATTATAAATTTCCAACAAATATTCCATCGTCGAAACTTGCTTTATTGATTGGTAATGCATTGCCTCCTAATTTTAGTTACATTCAATCTGAAAACATAAAAGAACATTTATTGATACACCTTGGCTGATATCTTTTTCCGTCACTAAAACTTTGCAATTTCGAACTAAGTAAATAGTAGTTTGCAACTCCCCAATAACAAAAGCTTAATTGACAATAAAAACCTGATAATTTTTTAAAATCATGAATGAAGATGTAATATACTATCCTAGATTAAAGAGGTTTCTTGATAAAATAGATGATCTTACCTGTAAGGAAATAGACGCACTAATAGCTGTTTTGCAAAAAGAAGCACAACTGAGAGAGACGAATGGGAGAAAGGTATTTGAAGATTCGAAATCAGGTGTCACCATTGAAGAATTTACAAAAGAAATAGAGATGACACAAAGATTAAAATATGCCTTGATGGAAATGGGAGATCATAGTGGTCGGTCTTTTATTGACGAAATCACTCGGAAAAAATTTCTTCAATTCAGAAATGTTGGAGAGAAATCTTGGTCGGAATTCATAGACATAATAGATAATCGTTTACAAGGCACCCGCTTCGAAGCTCAGCAGGATTTTCTAAGAAAGCACTTTAAGATAGAGCACTGATACCCCTTGGGTTTGCCCATAAAGATAATTCGGATATAACGTCTCTGTGTATCTCCAAATCTCTGTGTAGCCCTGTGTAACTTACCCTGTATTAAAATACCAAGCTCCAAAGACCAAATACCAAATCCCAAGGTTTGCCACTACGAATGTTCGAATTACGAATGGCTAAAATATCTCTGTGTATCTCCAAATCTCTGTGTAGCTCAGTGTAACTTACCCTGTATTAAAATACCAAGCTCCAAATACCAAATACCAAATCCCAAGGTTTGCCACTACGAATGTTCGAATTACGAATGACTAAAATATCTCTGTGTATCTCCCAATCTCTGTGTAGCTCAGTGTAACTTACCCTGTATTAAAATACCAAGCTCCAAATGCCAAATACCAAATCCCAAGGTTTGCCACTACGAATGTTCGAATTACGAATGGCTAAAATATCTCTGTGTATCTCCCAAGCTCCGTGTAGCTCTGTGTAACTTACCTCAAAACGAAATCCCAAGCTCCAAATCTAAATTCTAAAATCATAAATCTAAAATCCTCAGCCCATAAAAAAAGCGCCCCATTTATTCGAGGCGCTTTAGTGCAAGTAGTGATTAAGTTTTTTATCTTATACTAAACCTTGAGCGAGCATAGCTTCTGCTACTTTCACAAATCCGCCAATATTAGCACCGTTCACATAGTTGATATAACCATCTGATTGTTTGCCATATTTTTCGCAAGTTTTGTGAATGCTGATCATGATATTGTGTAATCTTTGATCAACTTCTTCTCTGGTCCAGCTTAAACGTAAACTGTTTTGGCTCATTTCCAAACCTGAAGTGGCAACACCACCGGCGTTAGCAGCTTTACCAGGACCGTAGAGTATTTTCTTTTCGATAAATACTTCAACAGCTTGTGATGTTGATGGCATATTAGCACCTTCAGAAACGCAATAGCAACCATTGTTTACTAATGTGTGAGCATCGTCTGCATCGAGTTCGTTTTGTGTAGCACTTGGAAGCGCGATATCACATTTAACACCCCATGGAGTTTTGCCTTCAACATATTCGCAACCGTATTTGGTAGCATATTCTGAAATTCTACCTCTTTTGATGTTTTTCAATTGCATTACATAAGCAAGTTTTTCAGCATCAATTCCGTTTGGATCATAGATATAACCTGCGGAATCGGATAATGTAACCACTTTGCCACCTAATTCAGTAGCTTTTTGTGTTGCATATTGAGCCACGTTGCCCGAACCTGAAACCACAACAGTTTTTCCTTTGAAGTCTAAACCGCGAGTTTTCAACATTTCTTGAGCAAAATAAACCTGACCGTAACCGGTAGCTTCCGGACGGATTAAACTGCCACCCCAATCAAGTCCTTTACCGGTGAGAACACCTGTAAATTCGTTGCGCACTCTTTTGTACTGACCAAACATAAAACCAATTTCACGTCCACCAACGCCAATGTCACCAGCAGGAACATCGGTGTCTGGTCCAATATGACGACTCAACTCGGTCATAAGACTTTGACAGAAACGCATTACTTCATTGTCTGATTTTCCTTTAGGATCGAAATCAGATCCACCTTTACCACCGCCCATAGGCAATGTAGTTAAACTGTTTTTGAACACTTGTTCGAAAGCAAGGAACTTAAGAATGCCAAGATAAACGGTAGGGTGAAAACGCATACCACCTTTATAAGGTCCGATTGCGCTGTTCATTTGAATTCTGAAACCTCTGTTTACTTGAAATTCACCTTTATCATCAACCCAAGGAATTCTAAACATAAAAACTCTTTCTGGTTCAACAATTCTTTCGAGAATCCCATTATACTTTGGGTTTTCTTCGATAAACGGAAGTAATGATTCCACAACTTCGCGAACTGCCTGATGGAATTCAGGTTCAGCTTGATTCTTGGCAATAACTTTTGCCATGAATTTTTCTACTTTTTCATTTAATGTACTCATATTTTTTCTTCTTTTTTTAAGTGAATATTTGTTCGGCAAAGGAATTAAAAAAAATCAACCTGGCAATACTTTTTTTGGTTTTTTTTTATCCATAAAATACTAAATTTTAATTACCTAAGATTCGGATAGGCTATCAAATTACTACCGAATTTAATTCTGCTTTATACATACAGAAAAATACGTGTTTTACTTAGAAGCTAATTGGCATTTATTGCCTTATTTTATGCCGTTTTTAATACCCAAAAATTGCATGAGTAATATTATAGATAATCAGAAAGAACTTCAAAAACTTGTGGCTGAAAACACAGAGCGTTTGAAGGAATTAGCGTGTATAAATTTTACGACGCAAGTGATTCGCGAAGGCAGGCCCATAGACGAATCCTTGCAAAAGATTTGTTCCAAGCTACCCAATGCATGGCAGTATCCTGAGTTTACTGTTGCCAGAATCATCTATGACGATTTGGTGTTTGCTACCAAAGATTTCGAGGTGACAGAATGGAAACAAAGTCAAACATTTTCCACCATTGACGACAAAAAAGGTTGTGTGGAGATTTATTATACCAAAGAATTTCCAATCTGCAACGAAGGTCCTTTCCTAAAAGAGGAACGAAATCTGATTGAAAACATCTCCAATTTGATTGTTGGGCATATAAATTCCTTGCTTGCCAAACTTATCATCAACAAAACAAAGGCAGGGGAATCTCCTTCAGATGACAAAACGGGTCAAAACCAAAACAACATTAGTGGCAGGCAGCTTCTGCAACGTTTTTTAAATAAACAAAATTATCAGCGCGATGTGTTTCATGATTTGATGCCGTTCAAGGTTCGAGAAATATTAATTGTGGCAAACCTCTATGATGCTTATAATATTGAAAAGGAGGGGCGCTTTGTGGAACATTTTCTTGGAGAGTATCATCAACTGAATTTAACGTCTATGCCGCGAGTCACAGGAGTGTCGTCGTCTGAAGAGGTGTTTTCACAGTTACGCTCAAAGCATTTTGATTTGGTTATCTTCATGGTGGGCGTTGACAGAAATGTGCCTATCGAAATCAGTCAAGAGATAAAAGATTCTTTTCCGTATATACCTATATTTTTATTGTTGAATAATAGTAGCGATGTTGAGTATTTCGAAAAAAAGAAATTAACGTATAAATCCATAAACAATATTTTTGTTTGGAATGGCGATCCAAAGGTGTTTTTTGCCATGGTGAAACATCTTGAAGACAAGGTGAATGTTGACAACGACACCAAACTAGGCTTTGTGAAAGTAATATTATTGGTAGAGGATTCTGCGATTTACTATTCGCGTTACTTACCTTTATTATATACGAACGTATTATTGCAAACGCAACGCATCATAGAAGACGTTAGTTCGGATGAATTGTTGAAGGTGCTTAGGCTCCGCGCTAGACCAAAGATTTTATTGGCTTCCAACTATGAGGAGGCTATACAGATCTTCAATAATTACAAAGAGTTTATGCTGTGTTTAATTACAGATGTGAAATATAATAAAGACGGCATTGAAGATGAAAATGCAGGGGTTCATCTTGTGGAATATGTACGCAGTCAAATAAAAGATATTCCGATAGTGCTGCAATCTTCAGACAAAGAAAACGCCAATAAAGCCTACGAGCTGAAAACAATTTTCATTGACAAAAACTCTGCTACCTTGCTTCAAGACGTGCAAAGTTTTATCACTCACTATTTGGGTTTTGGTAATTTCATCTACAAGAACGCCGATGGAAAACAAATTGCTGTTGCCCGCTCTTTGAAAGAATTTGAGAACTATTTGAAGATTATTCCTGACGATTCGCTCATTTATCATGCAAAACGTGATCATTTTTCTTTGTGGTTTATGGCGCGCGGAGAGGTTCAGCTAGCACGATATATTAGCACCTATAAAATAGATGATTTCAAAACAACAAAAGATTTGCGCGATTTCCTGTTACATTCCATTGAGATGCATCGCAACGAGCAGAACAAGGGGAAAGTTATCAGTTTCGAGGAAGTTGACAATTTGGAAGAGAGTAGCATCATTAGTTTGGCTTCCGGATCTTTGGGAGGGAAGGGGCGAGGCGTTTCGTTTATCAACACCTTGATTTATCATTTCGATTTTCACCATCTCATTCCCAACATCAACATTCGTTGTCCGAAAACTCTTATCATTGGCACTGATGAGTTTGAGTACTTCTTAGATAGAAACAAGCTTCGAGCGATCATCAACGACGGCACCGATTATGAAACACTGAAAGAGCATTTCGTGAAAGGTACGCTGACCGAAGGATTGATTAAGCGATTGCGCAAGGTGCTTAAATTGATTCGGAATCCTTTGGCAGTGCGTTCTTCAGGATTGTTCGAAGATTCCTTGAAACAACCCTTTGCAGGGATTTTCGAGACCTACCTTCTCCCCAATTCTCATCCCGATATTGATGTTTGCTTGACTCAATTGATGACTGCAATCAAATTGGTGTTTGCCTCTGTCTATTCCAAGGTGGCTCGTGGCTATGTGGAAGCGATTAATTACAACATTGAGGATGAAAAGATGGCGATAGTGTTGCAAGAAGTGGTTGGGAATCGTTATGACGATTGCTTCTATCCGCATATTAGCGGCGTTGCACAGTCCTATAATTACTACCCGTTTGGACACATGAAACCCGAAGAAGGCGTGGCAGTGGCTGCAGTAGGTTTGGGCACCTATGTGGTGGATGGCGAAAAGGCATATCGCTTTTCGCCCAAATATCCAACCACTGAAAATTATACGCCGAAAGATTTATATAAAAATTCGCAGTTGCATTTCTATGCTGTTGACTTAAGCAACAAAGATGTCAATTTGATGGAAGGCGAAGAAGCCGGTTTGATTAAACAAGATATAGATATTGCTGAAGCCCAAGGCACATTAAGACATTGTGCTTCCGTTTTCGATGCACCTAACGAACGAATTATCCCCGGTTTGACACATCCCGGACCACGCATCGTTAATTTTGCCAACATTCTTAAATACAATTACACTCCCTTGGCAGAGACCATACAGGTGGTGTTAGATATAGTAAAAGAGGCTCTCGGAACTCCCGTAGAGATTGAATTCGCTGTTGATTTGAATAAAGATAGTCAGAACCGTGCATCCTTTTATTTATTACAGATAAAACCCTTATTGGGCAATTCTACTGATTATGAAATCAAAATGGACGAAATCAATAAGGATAAAATGTTGATCTATGCCGAAAAATCTATGGGGAATGGCAAGGTGGATACGATCAGCGACGTGATTTATGTGGATATTGATGTTTTCGACAAATCGAAGACCGAAGAGATGGCTAAAGAGATTGATGAACTCAATTCCTATATGGTGAAACAAAACAAACATTACATACTTATTGGTCCCGGACGTTGGGGAACACGCGACAAATGGATAGGCATACCGGTATATTGGCCCCAAATATCCAATGCACGTTTTATCATTGAAACGAGTTTGGAAGATTTTCCATTAGATGCATCTTCGGGTTCCCATTTCTTTCATAACGTTACGTCAATGAACATTGGGTATTTTTCGGTACAACCCGAAATTAGCGATAGCTTCATTTCGTGGGATGTGTTGAATGCGCAAACCCTACTCAAGCAAACAAAGTATTTTAAACATGTTGCATTCGAAAAGCCTTTGACCGTAAGGATGGATGGTAAAAAGCGGATTACAGTTATTTCGTATGAATAAATAATGGTATTACTCAACGTAACAAAAAGAAAGCGTCATTCGTAAATGCCTTCACAAGTTCATTAGTCTTAATGCAATTTGAGAACTTAATTTTATCCAAATATGGGAAGAAACGATAATATCAAACGAGCAAAAAAGCTAAAGGAAGCTAAGCGTAAGCGAGAGCAAGAAGCCATGATTGACTCTGGGCAAGGACCTGCACAGAGTGAAATAAAGAAAAGAGTTACCTCACAAGGTGCTGAAGTAAGATTAAATAAAAGTCCTGTCAAATATTCTAATTTGCTTAAAGATTTTGCTGAGCCATTTTTAGAAAAGGAAGATTCAATAAACGACCTGAAAACAAAACTCTTTTTTGGTATCCATGTGTGGAATGCAGCTATCATGAAAGAAAGAAATAATGAAGTCTATTTAAAACTTAGACATGACACATTGTCAGTTCTAAGAGATATCCAAGAAGGCGAAAAGGTTTTTGATAATATGGTGAAGCGCAAAGAAGATAAATTTGCAGAATATAAAAATTTTATTGTTGACTTCGAAATTAAGAAAATGAAAGGCGTGGATTATGAATTGTCTGTTGCCACCTCTTCATATTTTAGAGAAGAAAAGATTTAATAATCAAAACACAAACACTATTAAAGGTAAAGTTTCATACCTTTATATTGAATCAAAGTATGAACTGACAAATTGAAATCTCGATTTTAAAAGAACATTAAATCAAAGATTTATAACATTTTAAAACGATCCACTAGAATAGTATTCAATCAAAACAAAATATTTTTATTAGCTACTAAAAAGATGAACAAATATGGCATAAAATTTGTTATGGGCTTTGAGAAATAATAATATGACAATTTTTCATGTTTTGTATGTCCTGCTTGTTTCTAATAGAAAAATTGACATAAATATATAGGCATGATAAAAAATATTTGAAAAAACTACTAATATTTATTACTTTTGTACGTTTATTATCTTGGCTGATAAAATTTGAATAGAGTACGTTAGGATAGTTTGCAAAAAAGAAGAATTTTTTAAGGTGATGTATTCAACAAAATATAAATCGGCTTATTATTAATAAATTGGTTTTGAGCAACATTAACTTGACACTAAAAATGAACAAATTGAGAACAAATTTATAGATGATTTATTATAGAATTTTTTAATGCTATTAGGATTGACTCACATATTACCATTGTTTCTCAGAGCGATAAGCCCTGTGATTGGATTCTATTTGCTGTCTATTGTTCCTATTACTTTAGAGCCTGACTTTTCTTATTTTAATTCAAAAGTAAGACAATCTTCTTATTTGTTTTCATATACACGATTGTTCAGTCCTGAGCTGAATAAAGAATTTGCGGATTATTCTGAAGAGCGCACGCGTCGTGTGCCTGTTGGTTTAACTACGGTTGGCAACAAATTAAGTAATTCGGAGTTATTCTATTTTATAACGAATGCGGAATCCACAGTATGTAAACACAGCGGTGCATTATATGTGGGTGCCAAAATTCTTTTATGGTTATATGCTGTACATTGAATTTAGAATAATGCCATCAAAGAAGAAATTTATTTTATCGACAAACAATAACAAAACAAATTTTAATCATTAAACCTTAAATCAATAATAAAACCATGAAAAATTTAAAATTATTTTTAGTAGCAGTAATGCTTATGACTGGATTTTCAGTTTTAGCACAAGTAAAAACTCCAAAAGATTTATATCCAAATCCAATGGGAAATCTTCGTTTCATTTCACCTCAAGTGAATTTGCAGAATGTAAATAACACGGACACCAAAACAGATACATTGAAAATGTACAATGATTGGAACAAGAATATGACTTTTACATTTTCTAAATTGCCTGACTATATTACCGTAAAAGCAGTTCCTGAAAGCTTGAAACCAGGTCAAAAAGGATACGTTCTAGTTACGTATAATGCACAAAAACGTAATGATTATGGATATATGTATGACAGATTTACCATTCAAACCAACGATAGCTTGCAACCAGAAAAGACTGTAACAATTTCAGTGAACATTGTTGAAGATTTCTCAAAATTAACTCCGGAACAATTACTGAATGCACCTAAAATTAAATTCGAAAATCCTACTTATGATTTCGGAACCATTAAACAAGGTGACAAAGCTGAATATGATTTCGTATTCACCAATGTTGGCAAAAGCGAATTAATCATCAGAAAAACTAAAGGTTCATGCGGATGTACTGTAGGAACTCCTGAAAAATCTAATTTGATGCCGGGCGAAAGCAGCAAAATGCACGTAACCTTTAATTCAGCAGGAAAATCTGGTGAACAAAGCAAAACTGTGACCGTTACTTGTAATGATCCTTCAAACGCCGCAGCGATGGTTACCATCAAAGGAAAAGTTGAAGTACCAGCGCCTACACAGGAAGGAACACCAACACCTACTCCAACTCATTAATATTTTAATCAAAAAAAAAGTCCTGCTTCAAGCGGGACTTTTTTTTTGCTTATTCTTTTCTACTTTGCGATAGACCTATTAAAAGTATGTTGCTAATTCCTATCCATTCTAAAGGCTCCATTCAATAGTCGCACAAGGGATACATGATTCGCTTGCTTGGATAATCACACACTATCCGTTTCGTATATAGTATTCTCTTCTACACCATAAAAAAAGCCGTCCTAATTTAGAACGGCTTTCTTCATGTATTCAAACTAATTTATTTTTTCTTCACTACTTTCTTTGCTTTTGCAGCAGGTTTCT
This sequence comes from uncultured bacterium, assembly GCA_903862465.1. Taxonomy (GTDB): domain Bacteria; phylum Bacteroidota; class Bacteroidia; order Bacteroidales; family CAIWKO01; genus CAIWKO01. The sequence continues at coordinate 42,979 of CAIOYH010000217.1, forward strand.
TAGCAGCAGGAGCAGTCTTTTTACCTTTGATTGCGGCTTGAGCAGCAGCCAAACGAGCTATTGGCACGCGGAAAGGCGAACAGCTTACATAACTAAGTCCTGTCTTGTAACAGAATTCCACTGAAGCAGGGTCGCCGCCTTGTTCGCCGCAAATACCAACTTTGAGGTCTTTGCGCGTGGCGCGTCCTTTTGCAACAGCCATTTCTATCAATTGACCTGTTCCGTCTTGATCTATGGTTTGGAACGGATCAGCAGCTAAGATTTTCTGATCGAGATATTCGTTCATGAATCCACCTATATCGTCGCGGCTAAAGCCAAAGGTCATCTGCGTTAAATCGTTGGTGCCAAATGAAAAGAACTGCGCTGTTTTTGCCATACGGTCGGCTAACAAACATGCACGTGGAATCTCAATCATCGTACCATACAAATAATCTATAGCTTTCACCTTGAATTTCTCACAAACTTCAGCGTAAACCTTGTCGGCTACCTTTTTGGTAACATCCAATTCGCCTACTTCGCAGGTAACAGGAATCATAATCTCTGGTTTGGGATGATGACCTTCGTTGAGAAGCTCCACAGCCGATTCGAAGATAGCGCGGAATTGCATCTCCGAAACCTCAGGATAGGTAACACTCAAACGAACGCCACGATGTCCCATCATAGGGTTGTTTTCGTGCAATGCTTCGCCACGTTTTGCAACGGCAGCCACATCAATCTTAAGCTCTTTGGCTAACTCCGCTTGCTTTTCAGGACTCTGAGGAACAAATTCGTGCAAAGGAGGATCCAAAAGGCGGAAGGTTACGGGTAGCGTGTCCATAGCCAACAAAGTAGCTTTAATATCTTTCTTCACATAAGGATACAACTCGTTCAGAGCTTTTTTACGTTCTTCCAAAGTATTACTCAAAATCATCTTACGCAATGCCAACAAAGGCTTTTCGGAACCAACACCATAGAACATGTGTTCGGTGCGGAACAAGCCGATTCCCTCTGCGCCATAATCGCGTGCAATCTTAGCATCTTCAGGTGTTTCTGCGTTGGTGCGAACTCCCATGGTGCGGAATTTGTCAACGATTTTCATATAAGCTTTGAAACGTGGATTCTCAGAAGCATCCATCAGCTTCAAGCCCGTTTGATACACGAAGCCTTTGGTTCCGTTCATAGTAACAACATCTCCTTCTTTCAACACGATGTTCGTGCCTTCAACCTTAGCGGTTTTAGAAACAGGGTCAACGTGAAGTTTGCCGGCACCAACGATGCAGCATTTTCCCCATCCACGTGCCACCAAAGCAGCATGAGATGTCATCCCGCCGCGAGCCGTCAAAATACCTACAGCAGCGCGCATACCTTCAACATCTTCAGGATTGGTTTCCTCACGGATGAGTATCACCGTCTTTCCTTGACGTTCCCAAGCTACGGCATCTTCAGCAGTAAACACCAACTGACCTACAGCAGCACCCGGACCGGCTGGCAAACCTTTCACCAACACTGACACCTTCTTCTCTTCGGCAGGGTCGCAAATCGGATGCAAGAGTTCGTCCAACTGAGCAGGTTCAACGCGCATCACGGCGGTTTTTTCGTCTATCAGTTTTTCTTTCAACATATCCATAGCCATGTTCAACGCAGCGGTTCCTGTACGTTTTCCGGCACGACATTGTAACATATAGAGTTTCTTCTCTTGTATGGTGAACTCAATGTCGAGCATATCTTTATAATTCTTTTCTAAAATCAAACGAATTTTGTCAAGCTCGACATACGTCTTTGGCATTTGCTCTTGCATGCTCATCAGATGTTTGTTTTGGTCGTTCTTGGTATCGTTGTTCAATGGGCTGGGGGTGCGAATTCCGGCAACCACATCTTCGCCTTGCGCATTGATGAGCCATTCACCATAAAATAAATTCTCACCTGTTGCCGGGTTACGCGTAAACGCAACGCCTGTAGCCGAGGTGTCGCCCATATTGCCAAACACCATCGCTTGAACATTCACCGCAGTACCCCATTCATCAGGAATACCTTCAATGCGACGATAAGAAATTGCTTTCTTGCCATTCCAGCTTTTGAAAACAGCCTTGATACCTCCAAACAATTGTTCTTTTGCATCATCGGGAAACGCTTTGCCTATCTCTTGCTTGATTCTTTTTTTGAATTCATCTGCCAAAAACTTCAAATCGTCGGCGCTGAGTTCAGTATCTTCCTTAACTTTTTTAGATTTCTTATACGCATCCAACATATCGTCCAATTTCTTGCGGATGTTCAAGTCAAGCCCTTCAGCTTTGTCCATAACCACATCAGCATACATCATAATCAACCTACGATAGGAATCCCACACAAAGCGCGGGTTGTTGGTTTTTTTGATTAATCCCGGAATCGTGGCAGTGCACAATCCAACGTTCAAAACCGTGTCCATCATGCCTGGCATAGACGAACGAGCGCCCGAACGACAAGACAGTAGCAATGGATTCGTAGCATCGCCATATTTCATAGCCATCTCCGATTCCACCATTTTCATTCCATTCCAAACTTCATCGAACAATGATTTTGGCAATTCGCAATTGTTTGCGTAATAAGCAGTACAACATTCTGTAGTAATGGTCAATCCGGCTGGAACGGGCAACCCAAGGTTCACCATTTCAGCCAAGTTAGCTCCTTTACCACCCAGCAGGTTTTTCATATCTGCCTTTCCATCGGCTTTTTTACCACCGAAATAATAAACGTACTTTGTTGTGTTTTCTTTCGACATTCTTTTATTCCTCCTTTTAATGTGTTTTAGTTAATATTTTTTATTGAAAATGAGGGTGCAAATATAAAACTTTTTCAGTATTCTGAGATGATTTTTTTTATTTTTCTGCATGATTTTTTTTAGAGTCGGCTCTATTGTTCGATTGTTGGATTGTTATTGCGGTTGATTTGTTTCAGCTTGCGTTTGATTCGACGGATGTAACTTTTGATAGGCAAAGATACAGCACGCCTTCACATCAAAATGCCGTTGGATTTGTTGTTTTATCTCGCTGACAACATAAGGTTGAACAAGCTTCACTTTCTCATAATAATCCATCAGCATTTCTGCGGAAGCGATGCCAAGGAATAGTTTCGAGTCGGTGTTTTCTGCGCTTTGATTCCGCAGATGACTCAAATAGAGACTACCGTTCAGCGATTGTTGCACGGGTGTTATATGTTCAAGGAGTTTCTCGCTACACAAATCCTTAATCCTTGCCATATTCTCCGGCAGGAAATTAATGCCAATCAGCGCTTCCGACAATTCTTTCAAATTAGTTTTGAATGGCAACAGCGCGGGTTGCAAATCATTGCGAGTATATTTTATTTGATTATAAGATAACCCAATGGCAAGAGGAACTTCCCAAAGAGGGATTTTCATAAAATCACAATTGGTGGGGTCTAGCGCATCGAGCAGGGCAGGGGTGAAGAATTCTTCTAGTTTCTCATCCAACCCAAATAAATTATCTCTTTCGAGCATCTTTTGATAAATGGGCTGGATGAAAACGTCCTCCTTTTTCGGGTCAGCAATATAATCAAGGAAAGGAATATGCATTATGCCATCTCCAATAAATGTATTAATTTCCACCAAATTATAATGCTTGATAAATCCCTTATGGTTTTTAATTATACTCTCTTTCAACATATTGACACCGTTTATGTATTGGATGGTTTCCTTAAGAGCTTGTTTGTTTTTAAACTTAGAATTTTTTACTTTCTGCGTCGCTTTAAGAACATTCCCTATATGTTTAATTTTAGCTATATTCGGTTTGTCAAATCTGTAAATTCCAAAATTATAGGCAATTAACTGCTCATTCGATAATCTTTCAACATCAAAAGTAAATGAGTTAGCCCAAGGAGCATTTGCGCATAAGACAATATCGTCCGCTATAAATATCATGGATTGAATGTCGTTGAATTTGTTTTTGAATTCAATTTCTGATTCATCGCTATCAAATATACTAATGTTCATCTTATGCCAAATCAGTATTATGTGATGATAAAACTCAGCGGTATGCTGGGCGGTCCCGATTCTCCTGAGGGACTTATATACCATGTGATTAGCCACGCTTCTTTGCCCTTATCTTCCGGTTTGAAAATCAATTTGTAAGACACAGAGCCGGTAGTATCTAAGGTAATATATTTATCCTGAGTTGGTTCAGGGGCGCCAAAGGCAACTATAGCCATTTTGCGTCCAATTTTCGCCACATCCACCGGGCGCGATTTTGCTGAGTCGTGCGGCGGATTGGGATTGGAGGTGAAAATCTGCACAACCGATTTACTTCGCGAACTCTCCGAATTGTGAGGTGCGAATTTCGGTGCAGGCACTTTTCTGCGCCTTGAGGAATCTTTATGAATGTAAAGTGACCCATAATCAGCACCTAACAATTTGACGTCGAGATGCGCTTTCAGTTGCTTTTTCAATCCATTCATTTCGGGACGAAAAATTTTATACGCTTTTTTAATATTCATTATGGTCGGATTGGTATGCTTTGTGGGGTTTAAATACTCGTCATAGGCGGCGTCAAAATCCGCTTTATGGGTATCAATTGAAACCACACGGGATTCGGGTATCAAAAGCCGTTCACGTGTACCGGGCGTGTGCAAATAGGGTACGGACACGTCGGTTTCGATTTTAAAATCCATATATTCCTGACTTAATAACATCGTTTATTTTTCTTTTTTAATTAATAGGATTGAAATACGGTGTAAAATTACTAAGATTTTTTCTAATATAGATATGTTGTGATTAAATTTATTATTATTATTTTTTGAGATAGAAATTCATGAATTCAAATTAATTGAAAATGAATTAGTTTCGAAATGAAATCAATTTAAGTTACATTGCGTTGCATGTCAATTCATTTTCATCTGCCTTAAAATATATTGGATTCTATTTAAAAGGAATCCTATTGCGTTTTAATAGAATCCTATTGCGCTTAAATACAATCCAATTCAGCTTATGCAGAAACCAATTTCGCTTAAACAGGAACAAATTCAACTTAAACAGAAATCAATTCACATTAAAGCGAAACCAATTCACATTAAACATAAAACAAATCACATTAAACCGAAATCAATTCACATCAATCCGAAATACATTCACATTAAATCGAAACACATTCAAATTAATCCGAAACCAATTTAGATAAATCTAAAACGAATGGAAGTTATGCTCAAACGAATTGAAAACACATCGTCTTGTTTCTGTTAAAAGCAAAAATAAAAGTATAATAAGCTTAAAATAAAACAATTCAAAGATTGACCTATTGAATATTTACTTGAGCTGAATGCATATAAGAAAAGGTAAATAGCTTCTGAGCTAAATAAAAATCCAAGCATTCAACAATAAAACAATTCAACAACAAAACCATTTCACTATATACCCTATCTCATTCAATGACCAATAAATGACAATCAAATGACAATCAATGACCATAAATGACCATTAATGCCCACCAAATGACAACCCAATGACCATCCTTAGGAGCCAAAAAAAAGCCGCCCACAACGTGAACGGCTTTCCCTAGATTCGTTTCGGAAGCTTATCTGCCCCCATTAATAAAGGTGTTCAACTCATCAATTGAGCTTTCAAACGTGAACGCATCGTTGAGTTTGAAATAGTTTCCTTGGTCATACACATGGCTGTAAGCAAACTTAGCATACTCCAATTTGCTAGCTTCAAATGAAAACAACGCCATAATTTCGCGCACTTGTGAACAGAAAAGGCAATTGGCTGAAGTCACTTGCTTTGCAATGGTCAGCTTGCTGTCTTCAAATGATTTGGAAGCGATGGACGCTTTAGCCGATTGAAAATCATTTGCATTCATGGGCCAAGGACATCCTACGTTTCCGCTGTAGCCTTGCATCATATAATGGTCGCCGCCACGATGATCGCCGCCGTCACGGTCGTGATGCTCCTCGTTGCCATAGCCGTTGGTGTGGGTTTCGTTTATGGTCACTCCGCCGTTTGATGAAGTCGTCGTAGTTGTAGTTGTTGTGGTTGATGTAACACCTGTGCCGCTCACGCCTGTATTTATTGCAGTTCCGTTGGCATTCACATTCACATTCATGTTCACCGCTTGCCCCGTAACAGGGTCAACAACCGATATGCCTACACCACCGTTGCCCATGTTGCCATTGGTGTTCGTGGTAACTTGATTCGTGGTCACTTGCGTGGTGGTCGTAACAGGTCTTTCCTCCAACAATAGCGGTTGGCTGTATTGCGTAGTGGTCACAACCGGGTTTTCTTGATAACTGTTCATTTGTGCAACCCAATTACCTTTTTTGTCTTGCTTCACAATATAATTGAGGCTCAAAAATTTTCCATCCCCATCGCGTGTAAAAAGATTTTTGTCGATTGGAGGAATAGAGGCATTGGCGAAAATGACTTTCGCTTTGTAGTTAGCTGCCGTCAGACCGGTGACTTTCACACTTGTCTGAGGTTGATCATTTTGTTTAATCCCGTTAATGATAAGCGTAAACTGTTGCCCATCCATATTAAAGAATGTGACATCTGACGATTGCGCAACAATCTTCATCGAAAACGCTGCAATGAGTAAACAAACTAAAAGAACTGATTTTTTCATGGTTTTAATTTTTATAAGTTAGACTTTGATTGAAATTTCGCTCTGCAAAAATAATAATAAAACTTGACAAAACGATATATTGATGAAAATTTCATAAGCAATTTTTGTGCCACTATAAAAATAAATGAAAATTTCTTCAAAGAAATATGGTCAATTCAAAAAATACTTGTAGGTTTGTAAAAAATATTTCTATGAGCAAGTTTATTGGTATCAGACATGAGGATAAATATGTGATGGAGCGTAGAGCCCCTCTGACTCCCAAGCATATCGAACGATTGATAAAGCATCACAAGTTGGATTTCGTTGTACAACATTCCGACAAAAGAGTTTTCAAAGAAGACGAATTTATAAAAGCAGGCGCCAAAATGGCGAAGGATTTGAAGAAATGCGACATCATTTTGGGGATAAAAGAAATGCCTGTGGAGGTATTCGAACCCGAGAAAACCTACGTCTTTTTCTCCCATGTCATCAAGGGACAATCCTATAATATGCCCATGCTCAAGCGGATGATAGACCTAAAGTGTAACCTCATTGATTATGAGAAAATCGTTGACGAGCAAGGCAAACGGCTTATTTTCTTTGGCAGATATGCCGGATTGGCAGGCATGATCAACACGATTTGGGCGTTTGGTTTGCGTCTGAAATATTTTGGGAAAGATACCGCTCTCACCAAAATCAAACAAGCACACAAATACAATTCCCTAGCAGAAGCCAAGGAAGACATCTCGATGATAGGGCAGAAGCTAGCAGAAAAAGGCATCACCGAAGGACTGAAACCTTTCGTGGTGGGGTTCACGGGCTATGGCAATGTATCCAACGGCGCCCAAGAGATATTGGGTTTGTTGCCTACCAAGGAGATTTCGCCCGAGAAACTCCTCACGCTGAAGAATCGTCCGAACATCCCCGAGAACATTTTATATAAGGTGATTTTTCGGGAAGAAGATATCTACGAACGCATTGATGGCGCGGAGTTCGATTTGCTCGATCTGTATGCCAATCCACACGACTACAAGAGCAAGTTCGAGAAATACGTGCCCCATCTGTCCGTGCTGATGAATTGCATGTATTGGGACAGCCGCTATCCGCGCATTCTCACCAAAGACTATCTCAAGAAGCTTTTCACCAAAGGCAAGGCAAAGCTCACCGTGATAGGCGACATCACCTGCGACCCCGATGGCTCCATAGAGTGTACGCATACGGGCACCCACATAGAAGATCCGATTTTTGTCTATGACCCCCTCACCGATACCTATCAGATGGGCTACGAGGGCAATGGCGTTCTCGATATGGCTGTGGATATTCTGCCCAGCGAGTTGCCCCGCGACGCTTCCTACTCATTTGGCGACATGTTGGTGAATTTCATCAAGCCCATAGCCAATGCCGACTACGAGATGTCCTTCGAGGATTTAGACTTGCCGAGAGCTATTAAGAAAGGTATGATATTGCACCGAGGCGAATTCACACCGGAATATAAATATATGGAGAGTTTTGTGGCTAATCTTTAGCCGAAAAGCTTTGCTGAATAATACGGGCAGCTTTCGCAGAAGCGCCTTGATATCCTAGTTTTTCTTTTAACTGATGATAGTCGGATTGCATCTGCGCAATCGTAGCCGCATCGTATAGAATTTGATGTAATTCGGATTTTAGTTGATGATGATTCAAGTCATGTTGAATCAATTCGGAAACGATTTTTTTATCCATGATTAGATTCACCAACGAGATATACTTCACTTTAATCAAACGTTTTGCAATTTGATACGAGAAGTTTGAGCCTTTATAACAAACCACTTCGGGCACCTCCAAAAGCGCCGTCTCCAAAGTTGCCGTCCCCGAAGTGACCAACGCAGCCGTTGAATTCATCAGCAAATCGTAGGTTTTGTTATACACAATGTGCACATCTTTACCCTGAATCAATGTGGAATAAAACTCCGCTTCGCGAGAAGGAGCTCCGGCTATAACGAATTGCACCTCTTTGAAATCGTCTTGAACCGAAAGCATAATCTTCAGCATCCGACTAATCTCTTGTTTACGACTGCCGGGCAGCAAGGCAACGATAGGCTTTTCGCTCAAATGATGCTCCGTTCGGAAATCTTTAAAGTTGGTTGTCTTTTTATACTGTTCAATAGCATCGAGTAGGGGATGCCCAACAAAGTCAACTTCCACATTAAATCTCTGATAGAAATCCTTTTCAAAAGGCAATATGACCAACATTTTGTCAACGGTTTTCTTTATTTTGTGAACTCGAGACTGTTTCCATGCCCAAATTTGCGGCGAAATGTAATAATAAACCTTTATACCTTTCGCATGAGCGAATTCGGCTATACGCAGATTGAAAGCGGGATAATCCACAAGGATGAGCACATCAGGTTGAAAGCTCAGGATGTCATGTTTGCAATAACGCAGATTACCTAAGATGGTTCGCAAGTGCATCAAAACCTCTGCAAATCCCATGAAAGAGATATCTCTGATATGTTTAACGATTTCCACACCTTGCCCTTGCATCAAATCCCCACCCCAACAGCGGAAAAAAGCCTGCGTATCGTTTTGTTTTATCTCTCGAATCAAATTAGAAGCATGAAGGTCGCCCGATGCTTCACCGGCAATTACATAATATTTCATGGGTTTTGATTGAGATGAATAAGAGATTGTCGCTGCATCTCCGAGCAGATAATGGCTGTAGCTATAGACGCATTCAACGACTCCACATGTGTTTCGGCTGCGTTGCCCGATGGGATAAATATCTTGTGGGTAACAAGCGAAGCAATGTCAGCAGAAATGCCGTTGGCTTCGTTGCCGATAAGTAGAAAACCATAAGCAGCAAATCCTTCGCCATACACGATGTTTCCTTCGAGAAAAGCTCCATAGACGGGCACAGCAGCGTTTTGTATCACACGTTTCAAATCCTCATAAAAGATATTTACACGGGCAATAGAGCCCATACTTGCCTGCACAGTTTTAGCATTATAAGCATCCACACAAGTCTCCGAGCAGACAATATTCTTATGACCAAACCAATCGGCTATGCGAATAATTGTGCCCAGATTCCCGGGATCACGAATGTCATCCAAAGCAATTATCATGGATTTCGAACTCAGTTCCACATCAAATTGCCGTTGTGGAATTTCAGCAACAGCCAACACCTGATTGGGCGTGGTGAGCGAACTGATTTTCGTAAGCTCTTCAAACGAAACAGGAACGATTGTTTTCGCCTTATGGACGAGTTCCGAATGTGCCTCTATCCATTCACCCAAAGCATAAATCACCGAAATCGCAACAGAACTGTCAAGCAGGTCGCCAACAATTTTCGAACCTTCGGCAATAAATTCCTGATGTTGTATCCGAAATTTCTTCAACCGAAGCGCATGGATATATTTTATTTCGTTCTTGCTTATCATATAAAAGTGCAAAAATAAAAAAATCCCGACATATAGTCGGGATTAAATTATAAATTAAAATGAAATAGCTGCTTTCGCTTATTCAGCAATAACTTCAAATTTGATTTCAACTTTGATTTCTTTGTAGATATTCACCCGTGCAGTGTAAGTTCCCAATTCTTTCACATGATCGCCATCAACGAATATTTTCTTGCGGTCGATGTCATAATTAAATTGTTCTTTGATAGCATCTGCAATTTGAATAGCATTCACCGAACCGAAAATCTTTCCTGATGTACCGGCTTTTGCGCCAATTTTCACCGTGATATTTTCCAATGCTTTAGCAAGCGTTTCTGATTGGCTTCTGATTTTGTTTTCTTTAAAAGCTTTCTGACGAATCATTTCGGCATGTTCTTTTTCAGAAGAAGGCGTGAGCATAATAGCAAAGCCTTGAGGGATAAGGAAGTTTCTAGCGTAGCCATTCTTCACCTTAACGATTTCATGGGCATAACCCAATTTATTAATGTCTTGTTTTAATATTATTTTCATGGTTCGACTCTCCTCTTATTTTAATAAATCGGCTACATAAGGTAATAAAGCGATGTGGCGAGCTCTTTTAATTGCTTTTGCCAGTTTACGTTGATATTTCAACGAGGTACCTGTGAGTCTGCGTGGTAAAATCTTGCCTTGTTCGTTGATAAATCTGAGCAAAAAAGTCTCATCTTTATAGTCAATAAACTTGATGCCGTGTTTTTTGAAGCGGCAATATTTTTTCTTTTTAACATCAACCGTAATTGGAGTTAAATATCTGATTTCGCTGTCGTTTTGTGCTGTCATAATTTCTATAGGTTTTTGTTACACGTTTAGGATACCACTTTTTCTTTTGCTGCTTTTTCGCTGCGTTTTCTTTCTTTGAACGCCACGGCATGTTTGTCGAGCGATACCGTCAAAAAGCGCAAGAATCTTTCGTCGCGTTTGAAGGCAACTTCCAATGGCGCAATAACGCTAGGTTCTGATTTGAATTCAATCAGGTGATAAAATCCTGTAGATTTCTTTTGAATTGGGTAAGCAAGCTTGCGCAAGCCCCAACTGTCTGATATCACAATTTCTGCTCCTTTTTCAACGAGTAAATCATGATATTTCTTTACCGCTTCCTTTACCTGATCTTCAGATAAAACGGGAGTTAAAATGAAAACGGTTTCATAATGATTTGTCATTTCTTTTAATGTTTAGTAAGTAATAATTTTATTGTTTCCAAAAATGGAGTGCAAAAGTATGAATAATATTTGGATTGGCAATACAAAAGCAAGAAAAAACATTAAACTTCATCAAAACATAAAACAATTAAAATCAATTCCGATGTCATTTTTTGTTTTCAAGTTCGCCAAAGATGATGGCGGTGTAAACATATATGTCGGCATCTTTCCATCCGTTCCAACCAATTCCGGCTTTGTCTTGAGCGCAATGTCCTAAGAATTCTTCCTTGGTCCAATTAGTTTGTGTTGCCACTTGAGGCAAGAAAGTGCCCCCATAATTGCCTTTGATGATATAAATGCCATGCTTCCCCAATTCAATTTCATCTATAGAATTTATTTTTCGAAGTGGCGAAAGTACTGAAATTTCAATATCAATCTGACTCAACTCGACAGAAGTTACCGTGTCAAAACGCGTATCTTCATTTGCCGAAGCTTTTGTCATGTCTTGAATGATTTTGTATAAAGGTTTTTTCGCAGTGAACTGCCCGATACAACCCCGTAGATTGCCATTTTTATGCAAAGTAACAAAGGCTCCACAGTTTTGCTTGATAGTATTGGACATCTTCGTCGTGTCAACATCGGGTGTTTTGCCGGTTTTCACAAACTCCGCTAAGGTGTTGCGAGCAATTTGCAATAGAACGCTTTTATCAGCATCACTAAGGGTGAATTCAGAGGTCTCAGCTTTGTTCTGAGTAACAACAATAGCATGGTATCCGACAACTTGCAAGGAATCTCCATACTTGGGAGCATCGCCTGAATTTTTATATTCCAAAGGAATAATTTGCACACCTTCTATTTTTTGAGTCATATAGAGCAGGGTCAACACAGAAGTCCATCCGCACAAACTCGTTTGAAGATTCGTGATGTTGAGTTTGTTGTTTGCATTTAATGTCTTCAGTAAAGCCGAAGGTGAATTACTTTTTATGGCATCGCAGGTAAGTTTATCCACATTCGTGGCATCGGCATACTTGGGATAATGCGAAAAATCGGTGCTTATCACGAATAAATTATCCGAAGTGAAATAAGGCGACAACACTTTGGCAACTTCCTCGCAAACCCGTGCATCATCTGTTCCGATGATAATTGGAATTATTCGAAACGGCTTCTTTAGATGATATTGCAAAAACGGCAACTGTACTTCGATGCTGTGTTCGAGCTTGTGCGCATCATTCTTCTTAATAAAAATACTATTGTCTTTGATGAGGTTCTTGCCAAATGCGGTGTCCACTTCAACTATGCCCAAGGGCGTTATAAAATTGCCATCAACAAACACGGCGGCAGCATTAAAATACGCTCTATGGCTCGAACCAATAACAAAAATATGTTGATAGTCCTTTTCTGCATCAATTTGATTGAAACTTGTTGCTGCCACTTCGCCCGAAAACACATATCCTGCATGGGGCGCAATAATAGCAAGGACATTTTCGTTTTGCTTGGGCAAAGCTTTTGAAAAAAGGTTTTTCATATCGCTCATCAAGGTCACGGAATCGGCAGCATAAAACTGTCCGGCAACGGCAGCCTTACGGTCATTGGGATTTGGAGGTGTATTTTGTGAATTACAACATTCAGACATAATCAAAAAATTTACGAATACAATAAATAAGAATCGAAACATGTTCAACGGCTTTGTACAAAATTACAGAAAAAAAACATCCCAATTCAAATAAATGTAGAATATTTTATGGTTAGTTGAACAAATATGCCTATTTTTGGATTTTGAAAAACTATTATTATGGAAGTCACACAAAAAACACGCAGCAATGCCATCATCCAACTTGAGAAAATTTCGGTATTTCAACACCATGTTTTGATAGTAACCGATGTGTCTTTATTTATCGGACGCGGCGAATTTGTTTACCTTATCGGACCTACAGGAAGCGGAAAAAGCAGCTTGTTGAAACTGATGTATGCCGATTTGCCTGCCGTGGATGGCTTTGCACAGGTGGCAGGCTATGATTTGCGCAAGATAAAACAAAAGCAAGTTCCTTTCTTGCGACGCAAAATTGGCATAGTGTTTCAGGATTTTCAATTGTTGACCGACCGTACGGTGAACGAAAACTTGCTCTTTGTGATGCGTGCCACAGGATGGAACAATAAAATTGACATCAAACAGCGAAGTATAGAGGTGTTGGATATGGTTGGCTTGAGCGACAAAGGCAACAAAATGCCTAATCAGCTTTCGGGAGGCGAACAACAGCGGGTTGCTATTGCACGTGCATTAATCAATCATCCCGAAGTTATTTTGGCTGACGAACCCACCGGAAACCTCGACCCAAACACATCCGAAGATATTCTAAAAGTGTTATTAAATATAAGCCAAACCGGAACGGCTGTGCTGATGGCTACGCATGATTATTCCTTATTCAAAAGATTTCCATCACGAACATTGCAGATTGAAGATGGACGTTTACTCGAGAAATCGGATTCTCAATAAAAAAGCATATTGATTAGGGCTTGGGTGTTGTGGTCATTGGAAAAACCATTGCACAGCAGTATCTCGTTCCTCTTGCTAATTTCATTCAAATCGAAATCTTTTTCGAACAAAGATTTCAGTTCTTGCTTCATTCTTTCGGCAGTATCTCTGCAAACGCAGATACTTTCAAGACCTGTTTTGTCAATCATCGGGGTATTCACCAAACAGTATCTACCGCGAAACAATGCCGCCAACAGCTTTAATTTGATGCCCGTTGATTGAAAAGTGGGCAGGATGTTCACATGAGCATCGGCAATCAGTTCATAGATATCGTCACTGTTGATATTGGTCTTTAGTTGAATGTTTGCTTTGCCCGCAATAGCATTTTTCAATTCTTTGGATGGCTTGTTGCCTGCAATAATCAAGGGAATTTCGCTATCGTTGAAAACCTGTTCAACCAAAAACATGGCGGCTTGATTGTTTTCGCCCACATCCATGCTGCCATGATACAACGCATACGAGCCTCTTCCCGGTTTAGAACTTACGACTTCATTGGGATGAAATGCCGATATCGTTTGAGCTTTTTTATATTTTTTAGAGAAATAGGCAGTATCATTCTTTGATATGGCAGCTATGCCTTGGGCATAATCCAACACTTTTTCGTATCGGGCAAGTTTCCCGGCTTCGTTCAAAAAATAATACCGTTTGAAAAGATTTTTTTCAACTTGCGCAAGATTGTAATAATAGTCATGTTCAATATTATGAGTTCTGACTATCTTCCTGCGATTGCGGATGCGTTTGTCATTTAGAAAAGATGTGGTATGCAATCCTTCAAACAAAATGGGGTAGTCATCGTGAAGCAATAAACTCAGCAAATCCTTTGAATCGCGAGTAGTAACAATATAGGGTTTGCGATTAAATAGTTTGGTTTTTGATATGTTGCGTTTAAAATAATGAACATCTTCGCATAAACTATTGAGCAGTTCGGAGGGTTTTCTGTCATACTCGAAGCAATACAGATGAATTTTTACACCTGCAGTATGCAGACATTTTATTTTATAAAAGATATCAATAGCCCCCCCATAATTGACGGGCACCGGAATGTCGAAGGCTATTATATGTAGATGTTTGTCAGGCATATTTTTGTAGCATGTTCAACAATGTTTTTTCTTCGGCTTCCCAATTGAGTTTTTCGGCAGCATGCTTTAGATTCTTTTTCCAAACAGCCCTTGCTGTTGTATCTGTTACCATGAAGTGCATTTTTTCAGCGATATGTTGGGGTTCATGAGAATCAATGGTGCACCCAATTTGGTATTCGTCAATAATCCTTTTAATTTCAATCAAAGGGGATGCAAGAATGGGAATACCTGCATGGATGTAATCAAAAAGTTTGTTGGGCAAACTATAACGATAGTTGATATTGGTGTCTTTGTCGAGGGTGAGTCCCAAATCGGCATTGGCAGTATAATGAAATAATTGCGCCATCGGTTGTTTGGCAACGAACATCACTTTGCCACGATATTCGGGCTGTTGAGCTGTTTCTTTCAAGCTAGAAATCACATCGCCATCGCCCACTATCAACAGTATTGTGTCTTCCATAAATTGCATAGCTTCCAACGCTTCTTCGGCGCCTCGCTGCATGTTGATGCCTGCTCCTTGCAGGATGATGATGTGTTTATCCTCAGGCAATCCAAGCTCCTTGCGTGATTTGATGTTTGCGGTGGAATGCAGGGGCGAAATGTTGCGAACAACGGTAAGTTCTTTGTGGTATTCGCTTTGATACAAGTCGGCGATAGAGCGATTGACCGTAATGATGTCTGTTAATTTGGGAAACACGTAGCGCTCGATGCGTTTCCATGTCTTCTGCACAAAAGGTCTTTCGATAAGTTCAGGCACTTCGGTGAAATATTCATGACTATCATACACCAAAGGGATTCTTTTGGTACGTGACACGAGATAGTTCGGCAACAGGGTATCCAAATCATTGGCAAAAAGCAAATCGGCTTTTGTAAACAGGAGTAAAAAGAAGAGTCGAATGTTGAAAAATCCATAAAAGAGAAAGCCTTTCTGAAAAATCATGTTGAAGCGAAACATGCGATAATTGCGTTGGGGCAAGTTGTAGCTATTTTTCTTTCGCCTGCCCACAAGCAACACGACAAAGCCAAGCTTTACTAAGGTATTGCAGGTTTTATCCACTCGTTGGTCGGTAACAAGGTCGTTAATCACAGAAACGATAGCTCTCTTCAAGGTATTTTTTTACTTGATAAATGAATTTCGTTATAAACGTTCAATAATAAAGTATCGTATGTATTTGGGAAATAAAAAAAGCAGACTTTCGTATGCTTTAGATATCAAGAAAAGAGTTTAAACCTTTATTGATTTTCCACATCAAATCGTCCGCTGAAACCTTATATAAAGGTGTAAACTATCTTTCCATACTTGCGAACCGTTTCCAGCGGATGTGGTGATAGCCATACCTGAATTCCAATAGACATCGCGAAGTTTGCCGGAAGCACTTTACAAGTGTCGAAAGCTTCCGTCAGTGGTGAAATATACTTTTTGTAACTGTCGAACCCTTCCGTCAGTAGTGAAATATGAGTTTGGTAACTGTCGAACCCTTCCGTCAGTAGTGAAATATGAGTTTGGTAACTGTAAAAGTTTTCCGTCAGTAGTGAAATATGACTTTGGTAACTGTAAAAGTCTTCCGTCAGTAGTGAAATATAGGTTCGACACTTAGGAATACCTTCCAACGCCGCATAAACCCTCGAATTTGATTTTAGAAAAATATACCCTTAAGCAAAACAACCCCTGTAAATATCAAATTTACAGAGGTCGTTTTTTGTTGTTGGTGCCCGGAACAGGACTCGAACCTGCACACCCTTGCGAATACTAGTCCCTGAAACTAGCGCGTCTACCAATTCCGCCATCCGGGCGATTTCGTTATTTTTGAATAGGTAATGCTTATTGATTGTCGTATAAATTTAGCAGTTACTAGTTGTCGGTTGAATGATTACTAGTAACTGCTAAAGTCAATTGGTGCCCAGGACAAGACTTGAACTTGCACGTCCGTAAGGACACTACCCCCTCAAAGTAGCGTGTCTGCCAATTTCACCACCTGGGCTTTTCGCCTGCAAAAGTACGTAAAATTTGAATTCAACAACATAAA
This sequence comes from uncultured bacterium, assembly GCA_903862465.1. GTDB lineage: Bacteria > Bacteroidota > Bacteroidia > Bacteroidales > CAIWKO01 > CAIWKO01. Next base: position 59,769 of record CAIOYH010000217.1, read on the forward strand.
TAATACGTTTTTTTTATTTTATGTTGAGTTTAGGTTTTGTTTTTAAACGATAACATCCGCGAAAAGTAGGATTTATTTATAGGATTCGTAGCAGACTGCCGCTTGTGATGCCCTGTTGAAGTTCTTCTTGATATCTTTAAAGAAAGAATTTTTAGACGGCTTTGCATCAAAGTTCTACACAAAAAACACGCTGCACTTTGCTTGCATTGCAGCTTTCTGAAAAACAAATCAACTGCTTGAAAACAACATTTCGTAAAAGATATCCATCAAAAAATTAAACAAAAAAAAACCGGGCTAAAGAAGCCCGGCTAAACGCATAAAACACTGGAAAGAACGAGAGCTGACTTAAATTATTTTTTAGGAGCCGGTTTAGGAGCTGGCTTTGTTTCTGTGGTTGGTTTAGGTTTTGTTGTGGTGTGGGTTGCTGGTTTGGGTTTTTCTTCTTTTACAAAAACACCTTTGTCGTTGTAAACCAAAGTAATCTTGTTAGCTTCTTTTGCTGCAATAACTTCAAAAGTAACTACTTTGTTTGTCTCAACTTTAAACGCATTTTTAATTTCGTAACCCGCGTAATTTCTTCTAACATGATCCGTGATATCTTTTTTTAATTCTGTTGTTTTCATTGCGGTTCTTGTCTGTGCACTTGCTACACTAACAAAAAGAACTGCCATCATCAATACTATTAGCTTTTTCATTTTAAATTGGTTTTTTAAATTAATTATGATGCAAAATTATACCCCAATTTTGAAGGAATATTGTAGTTGAAAAATATTTTTGAAAAAAATGCATTTTCTATAAAAGTTTTTTTGAATCAAGATTAATTTCAATAGTATGCAACCCATCATGATGGGCATAATCAATAATTAAATCATTGGTATCCACTATCTTTTTTACGATGGCTAAACCTAATCCCAATGAATCAGGTTTCGATGAATCTTTCATGAATCTTTGAAAAAGTTCTTCAGTATTTGTAGTTAGTTTGTTGCCGCTATTGGAAATAATAAAACTTGATGTGCTAATTTTAATAAATATGGTACCGTTCTGTAGGTTATGTTTAATGGCATTGTTCAAAAGATTTGACAGTAAAATGTCCACCAAAGTAGGATTCATTTCAATAATACATTCATCTTGATATGCTTTCGTGACGATTATTCCTTTTTCGCAGATGAGTTCCGAAAAGTTTCCCAAAAGTTTGTCGAGCAACAAATTTATGTTTATTGATTTGGTTTCATGAAACTGCAAACTTTCTATACGCGTGATTAACACCAAAGCCCGACTCATTTTAGACAAACGCGAAGTGGACTCTGTGATAGATTGTATCACTTTCAGTTGTTCGTGATTGAGGCTCTCGTCTTGGATAAGTAATTCAACTTTGGCGCGTATGATGGATAGGGGAGTCTGCATTTCGTGCGAAGCATTTTCCGTAAATTCTTTCAGACTCAAAAAGTCAGAATGAATTTTCTCTGACATGATATTCAACACTTCATTCAGTAAAGTGAATTCTGTTGTGGCTGTTTTTGGCAACTTCAAACCCGGAGTTCTCCCAACATTATAATTCTTCAGTATTCCTAAGGTAGTATAAAAAGGTCTAAGAAGTCGTTTTGATACGGTGAAATTGGTCAACATCATCACCGCAAGCAAGGAAATAAACAGAAAAAACATCAACAGCAATATATCTCTTATTAAATCCCCTTTATTAATAAGCGATTTGCTGATGTCTATTTTAAATGTTTTGGTATATAGTTTAATATTGGACTCCAACATCCTGAACGGAATATAATCGTTTTCGATGCTATCATAGATAATGGTATCGCTAATTTTTTGGTATGGTGCAACTAATCCATCATTATCAATAACTTTAATCTGATTCTCGAAACTCGTATAAAAATCAGGAATAGAATCTGAAACCATTAACTTCTGAATGATGCGCGCTTTCTCCAATTCAAGGCTTTGGTCAACTTCTTGATAGATTTGGGTCTTTAAATTAAAATAAAATATGATGCCGCCAACGATGAAGGTTATCAACGAAAACAGTAACAACAGTATGGTGTTTTTTACAAGAAGTTTCATAGCGTCGAGAACTTATACCCCATACCATACACATTTAATATATAATCGGTATCGGTTTTTTCCATGATTTTCTTTCGGAGGTTCTTAATATGGGTATAAATAAAATTGAATGAATCTGCAGCATCCATATCATCGCCCCACAGATGTTCAGCTATGGACTCTCTGTTGAGCACCCTGTTTTTGTTAGCAATGAAAAACAGCAGCAACTCATATTCCTTACGCGTAAGCACTATCAACTGATTGTTCACAAAAACCTCCGCCGAGTCGGGCAATATCTTTATTTCGTTAATCACTATCTCATTCTTCCCCTCGAAGGATTTCCTCCGAATCACCGATTTGACTCTAGCATTCAACTCTGCCAAATGAAAAGGCTTGGTCAGATAATCATCCGCACCAATTTCCAAACCAATGATTTTATCATCAAGCGCACTGCGTGCAGAAACAATGATGATACCCGTTTGGCTACTAATTTTCTTCACCGCTTTGATGATGTCCAACCCATTGCCATCGGGCAACGTCAGGTCAACAATGAGGCAATCATAATGATAAAGATTGATCTTTTCTTCTGCTGCATCAAACGTCATGGCAGTTTCGCAAACAAAGCCTTCCTTTTCGAAGAAAGCAGAGATGGATTCTGACAACACTTTTTCGTCTTCGATAATGAGTAGTTTCATGATGATTTTTCTTTTCAATGTAAGGACTTCAAAAGTACAAATTTTTAATGAACTCAAAGAAATATTTACCTGATTTTTTTTAGACTTAATGACCAATGACCATAAATGACGCGCAGCCAATGACCACAAATGACGCGCAGCAAATGACCAATGACCTCAAATGACGCACAGCAAATGACCACAAATGACGCGCAGCCAATGACCATAAATGACACGCAGCCAATGACCACAAATGACACCCAGCAAATGACCTCAAATGACGCGCAGCAAATGACCTCAAATGACGCGCAGCAAATGACCAATGACCTCAAATGACGCACAGCAAATGACCTCAAATGACGCGCAGCAAATGACCTAATGACAACAAATGACGCGCAGCAAATGACCACAAATGACGCGCAGCCAATGACAACAAATCACGCGCAGCCAATGACCACAAATGACGCGCAGCAAATGACCACAAATGACACGCAGCCAATGACCATAAATGACACGCAGCCAATGACCATAAATGACACCCAGCAAATGACCTCAAATGAAGCGCAGCAAATGACCTAATGACAACAAATGACGCACAGCAAATGACCTCAATTGACGCGCAGCAAATGACCTAATGACAACAAATGACGCGCAGCAAATGACCAATGACAACAAATCACGCGCAGCCAATGACCTCAAATGACGCGCAGCAAATGACCAATGACCAAAAATGACGCGCAGCAAATGACCAATGACCTCCAATGACGCGCAGCAAATGACCAATGACCACAAATGACGCGCAGCAAATGACCATAAATGACACGCAGCAAATGACCTCAAATGACGCGCAGCAAATGCCTAATGACCACAATATTTATACAAAGTATTATAAGCCTCCTTTATCCCCAATTCCCCTGCCTTGCTTATATCCTTACATCCCTGCTCCGTATTCCCCAAAAACAAATACATCAACCCTCTATTATAATACGCCTCCGCAAAATCAGTATCATAAAACACCGCAATAGAATAATCCAGTATCGCACCTCCAAAATCCCGCAACACCGACTTCACGTTTCCACGATTATAATATGCCAACGGAAACTTCCCATTTTTGTTTATCGCCATCGTATAATCCTGCATCGCCTGCAAATAAAAATTCTGATTAAACGTAGGCGTATTATTCATAAACAACTGCGAGTTCAGCTGTTCCCTTTCCTCCTGCTGCCCTAAAACAAAATGCAGATTCCCTTTCATAAACCACGCCAAATAACCCACCGACGTACTATCACCCATCCGATTCGCCATCTCCAACGCTTCCGCATAATTCACCATCGACGCCGCAAACACACTCCGCCACATATATCTAAACGCCGACACCGTATCCCCGCCATACATTGAATCAAACACAACACGCATCTTCGCCACACTATCCGCATGTAAGCTCACCGTCTTCGTCGTAAACATCATGCTAAAACCTCTATTCCTAAACCCATTCAGTTGCTCCAACTCCTTATTAAACTTCCCATAACCTCCCGCCTCACCTCTTTTCGCCAACAAAACACTATACTGCGGCTTAATCGTGATTTCATTTTGTTTAAACTGTATCCTCCCCCTTGTCGTATCATTACTCACATACTCCGACCTAAATTCAAACATCTTCTTAAAATTGACTATCTCCTCCTCACTATAATGTATCGAATCATTATTCGTCATCAGCATGTCGGCTATTCTTTTATCATTTTCGGCAGCCTTATAATTTTTCATCTCACTATAGGCTGCCGACCTATAAAAATACGCCTGATAAAACGTCGGATACAATCCTATCACCACGCTATAATCCGCCACCGCACCCTTATAATCCTTCAATTGATCCTTCACATTCGCCCGATAAAAAAACGCAAACACATTCTTCGGATTCAGCGCAATCACCCTCCCATAATCCTCCCGCGCCTCCTCAAAACTTCGATGTTGCGCCTCCAAACTCGCCCTATTATAATAACACTCCGCATTATACGGCGCCAACTCCGTCACCTTCGTATAATTCCACAACGCCTTCTCATAATCATTCTTATCATGATAATAACTCGCCAAATAATAATACCCCATCACATTCCCCGAATCTTTCCCTATCGTATATTCAAAATCCTCTTTGGCCCCCAACGAATCCCCCCAAAACAATTTAATCTGACCCCGCAAAATAAACGCATTATAATTCTTCCCATCTATCCCTATCGCTTTCTCACAATCCCGAAGCGCAGCCTCAAACTGCTTCCCATCCAAATGCAAAATACTCCTATTCAAATACGAATTAAAATTCTTTGGATTCAACACCAGCGCCATCCTAAAATCCTCCAATGCCGCCACACTATCATCAATTTGCGTCTTCGCATAACCCCGCGCATTAAAATAATCCGAATTCGTACAATTTATCCCTATCGCCCTATCAAAAAAACCTATCGCATCCGCATAATCTTTCTCCTCTGTTTTTATGACACCCAAATAATAATACGCAGGACTATATCCATGATGAATACGAATCGTCTGTTCAAAATCCTCCGCCGCCCCAACCAAATCATCCAACTCCATTTTTGCCACACCTCTATAAAAATACGCCTGATGATTCTCCGGCGTATTCTCTATCACTTTATTAAACACAGCAATCGCCCCCGTAAAATCATTCTTCCCCAACTTCCCCTGCCCATCCATCATATAAAAATTCATATTCAACTGCGCGTATGTCCTAAACGCCCCGCCATAACCGCCCACCAACAGCACCACAAACACATATTTCACCAAAACCTTCAACACACCAAATTCATTTTCCAAAAATAACCCCAAAATCCCACTTTTATTGCCTTTCCCATCAATAAATCCCCACTCAAACCTAAACCTCCCATCACAATCATAAATCTCAAATCTTTTTTGGGCGCATCCCTCCTACGTCGGGTCGGGCTTTCCGTTCCAAGTCCTCGCGCCTGAAAAACGGCGCTGTGGGCTTTTCTCTCCAATCCCTTGCGCTCCTGCCCCGTGTCTATCCCTTGGACTCTTAATCTAACATTTATTGCCTCCTAAAACCTTCTTCCCACCCTCCAAAACCTTAATAGAAATAACAACCAAACGAAATCCTCCAACCTTCTAACCTTCTTATATTTTCAAATAGTATTAAACCCGAAATCTTCCAATTACATCCCTCCCTATTATAGCCCCTTTTCAAGGGGTTGGGGTTTCTTAATTCAAATAACCCACCCCAAACAATTATATCCCTCCCTATTATAGCCCCTTTTTAACCTGTCCCGTACACAAAGTGTCGGGAGGGGCTTGGGGTTTTCACCATACCATTCATCCCTACTTATATTCCCATGCCCTGTAGGGGCAGAAAATCTTCTGCCCCGCTTGACTTCTGCCCCGATTGTAGTTTCTGTCATCCTACAAACCCCGTTAAGGGTGATATATTTATAACCCCGACTATTCTTTTATAAATTTCTGAATTGAATTGCCCTGTTCAGTCCTTATCTTTATTATATAAATCCCTTTTTTTAAATTTTCAATATCAATATGTGTCGTTTTCTCTACTGTATTGATGCTTGTTATAACTTGCCCACTCATAGTTGAAATTTCCACTGTGGCTTTTTCTATATTTTCTATGGTTATAATATTTGTAGCAGGATTTGGATAAATGCTCATAACAGATTCCGGCAAGTTATTTATTCCAACAGTAATATCACAATTGGTACTAGCTGATCCTGCTGTTTGCGACAACACAATATTAGTTGGCTGATTCCCATAATTCGTTATCATCAGTATATAATATTCATCTGTAACCCCATTTGGAATATAACAAGTTTCAAATGCGGAAGCAGTATAACTGCAATCTATAAGATTTCCTTGTGGATACGGACACACCCCCTGTGGATTATCGCTACAACAAGGAGGTGCACAGCTAGCTGTAAGTTGAGAAGTACACGGTGCTGTTTGATTAGAAAAAGGTCCCCAACATGCGAAATCAATATCAGCACCAGGCACAGGTGTAATTTTAATTGTCATATCTCCTGAATTGGCTATCCGAAAATAAAACCATCTCGGATTAGGTTGAGAATATAAACATCCATAATTTGGACCACTTTCTGCATTTCCTGCATTCGTAGATGCCGGATAACTATGGAGTGTATCTAAACAAAAAAATGTAGCTCCTGAACAAAAATTAGTTTGTGAAGTAGCTGATAATGATACAATGAAAAATAATAATGTAATAATAAAGAATTTTGTTTTCATATTTCCTCCTTTTTTTAGGTTTATATTCTATTTTATTTTTTGTATATTATATGATGTACCCAATTTTATATACCACTATTATAGTCCCGACTATTCAGTCAAGATTATGATTTATTATTCATTCAAATAACCCGCCACTTCCAATTACATCCCTCTCTGTTATTGCCCCTTTTCAAAGGGTTGGAATTCCTCCGTAGTTAATTCTAAATTCCCCTAATAGTCTAAAAGTCTAAAGTCTAAAAGCCTAAAAGTCTAAAAGTCTAAAGCCTAAAAGTCTAACTCACCTGCACATCCAACTCAAAGCATCTCACCACCGCCTTCCTCAACGTATTCAAATTCGTTATCTTTATATATTCCCCCACGCCCGGCAAATCCTCCTTCTTCCCTTCCCACAACTCATTATATGGCAACTCCAACCCATCCGTCAGCACCGTCGTCTTCAACTTCGTCCGATAAACAATCACCTTCACATCCGTCAACAACGTCATCTGCAACAAATTCTTATCATCCATATTTGTTCTAAAAACGATACTTCCATTCACCTTCAACTTCCTATCCCTTGGTTTCTTCACAGGTGTCTGTCTAACATGTTTCATAATCGCACTCCAACTCACCCGTTTCTCCAACTCCTTATCATTAATCGAATTTGCATACGCCTTAATAACATCCATAACCATAGTATTCAAATCCATAACAATAGTTATAATATCTTGATTACTTTCGCTTAAATTATTAATCTGCTCCACCAAACTCAAATTCAAATTCTGTTTAGTTTGAGCTTTATCATGCATTGTTGTGATACTTGTTATTTTATCTGCTGTAAAACCTTTAGCAATCAAAGCCGTATGATTATCATTTACCTTACCTATTGTTACTATATAAGCTGAATGAAAACCATCAAAATTCTTTTCTCTAATATTCTTTCTAAAATTAGCCAATCCAAACGAACCCAAACTATCTGTAATCGTACCAGCTTTAATACACAACTTTAATTTATATTCCAAATCTTTCGAAATAGGCAACAAAGAATCCATATCAAAATTTCGTTCTTTCGTTGCATCTTTATGTGCCTTTATCAAACCCTTTGTAGTGGTTATATCTAAAGCATCTGTAATTGCCGGATCCCATGTATCCGTAACCCAATCCTCCGTAAAAGTCGGATCATAATCTTCCACTTCAGCTTGTATCGTTCCATGAATATTCTTCAAAACAACCGATGCTGAACCTATGTCTTCTATTTTCTCTGCCATAATTGAAAAGTATTAAATTAGTTTATGACCGCAAATATACATTTAAAAACAATGCAAAAGCAAATTAATTTTAATTTATTTATACATTGATATATA
>CAIOYH010000218.1 GCA_903862465.1 uncultured bacterium
TCTTCTTTTCTTTCTGTCATAACTAATTTTGTTTTTTGATTAATAAATATAAGTAAGCCACAAAATTATTTATTTTTTGCATACCCACCAAAACATTTCTTATAAAAATGCATATTTTTATAAAAAATCATCATTTTATATGAATTAATGTCTTCCCAACGTCTATCCACGCCTTCCCGACGCCTATCCACGACTTCCCGAAGCCTATCCACGTCTTCCCAACGTCTATCCACGTCTTCCCAACGTCTATCCACGACTCCCCGACGCCTATCCACGACCTCCCGACGTCTATCCACCACTTCCCGACGCCTATCCACGACTTCCCGACGCCTATCCACGTCTTCCCGACGTCTATCCACGCCTTCCCGACGCCTATCCACGACTCCCCGACGCCTATCCACGACCTCCCGACGTCTATCCACCACTTCCCGACGCCTATCCACGTCTTCCCGGCTTCTATCCACGACTTCCCGACGTCTATCCACGCCTTCCCGAAGCCTATCCACGCCTTCCCGATGTGCCTACCGCCCGCCCGCTCTCGCCTTCCCAAACCATTTCTTCTGATTGGTCTTTGCGGGCGTATCTGATGCAGGGCGGCTGCGTTCGGGACGATTCGACCTTCCCCGCTCTTGCTTGGGAGCAGGAACGGGATGATGGTCAATCAACGGATAGGCGTGGTCTTCCACCTCGGGTACGCGTTTGCCTATCAGCTTTTCAATATCTTTCAGATAGGGTTTCTCTTCGGCGTCACAAAACGAAATCGCGGTGCCTTTCGCGCCCGCTCTGCCTGTCCTACCGATGCGATGCACGTAGGTGTCGGGCATATTGCTCAGCTCGTAGTTAATCACAAACTCCATATCCTCAATGTCGATGCCGCGCGCGGCGATATCCGTCGCCACCAACACGCGGGTAGTCTTCGCTTTGAAATTTGCCAGCGCCCGTTGGCGTGCATTTTGCGCTTTATTGCCGTGGATGGCTTCCGCGCTTATCTTATTTTTTATCAGCATCTTCACCACGCGGTCCGCGCCGTGCTTGGTGCGTGTAAAAACCAACGCCGACTTGATATTCTTGTCCTGCAGCAGGTCAACCAACAGCGCGGGTTTGTTCCCTTTGTCCACAAAATACACAAATTGTTTCACGATATCCACCGTAGAAGCCGAGGGAGTCACCTCCACTTTCTGAGGTTCGTGGAGAATCGTGTTCGAGAGTTTCACAATCTCGGGAGGCATCGTCGCCGAAAAAAACAAAGATTGACGCTTGCGCGGCAACAGGGCAATAATCTTGCGCACGTCGTGGATAAAGCCCATGTCGAGCATCCGATCCGCCTCGTCCAACACAAAATACTCCACATCGTGCAACGAAATAAAACGTTGGTCAATCAAATCGAGCAAACGCCCGGGTGTCGCCACCAAAATGTCCACCCCGCGTTGCAAAATAGCGGTCTGCGGGTTCTGATTCACGCCCCCGAACACCACCGTGCTCGTCAAGCCGCAAAAACGACCGTAGGCTTTAAAACTTTCGTCAATCTGAATCGCGAGTTCGCGCGTGGGAGTAACAATAAGACTGCGGATTTTAGGCTTCCGCTCAAAACTCTTGTTCTCATATAGCAACTGAAGTATAGGAATAGCAAATGCGGCGGTCTTTCCCGTGCCCGTTTGGGCACATCCCAACAAATCAATGCCGCGTAGCACGATGGGAATCGCCTCTTTTTGTATAGGCGTAGGAGTTTTGTAACCTTCTTGCTCAATAGATTGCAAAATAGGCTCGATAATGTTTAAAGATTTAAAAGGCATAAGTAAATTAAAGTAGATTTTTTAGAGAACCAAAAACCAGTCTGTCGTAGGGAGGGAAATGTTCGTAATATTATTTTTGTGCAAAGATACGCATTAATATTGGATAAAACGCCAAATAAGAATTTCGCTTTCGCGGAAGAAGTCTGCAGGCTGCTATTTCAAAGGGATGTAACCTGAATAGGATTTTTTCTTTTCTCTTCTCGCTTTCGCGGAAACGTTAAAAAAACTTAATTAAGCCCATGATAAAATCATTTCGTCGCGTCAAAAGGGAATAAAAAACTATTTTTGTAGAAAATTATATCAAATGAAGATACTGCGTACCCTTCCTTGCCTTTTGTTGACGCTACTCACCTTGGCGGGATATGCTCAAAAAGACACCGTATTGATAGACGAAGTGGTGATACAATCCGACCGTGTTTCCTCATTTTATATGGATTCCCGACGCGTTGTACAGATCATCACCCAAGAACAAATCAAAAACCTGCCGGCGCAAAGCATCAACGAGCTGCTGCAATACACCATGAATGCCGACGTACGCAAACGCGGTGCCGACGAAGTGCAAGCCGACATAAGTATTCGGGGCGGCTCTTTGGAACAGACCTTGATTTTGTTGAACGGCGTCCGCCTCAACGACCCCCAAACGGGGCACCACAACATGGACATCCCCGTCGAGCTAAGCCAAGTGGAGCGCATCGAAATCCTCGAGGGTTCGGGGGCTCGCCTCTATGGTGCCAATGCCTTCTGCGGCATCATCAACATCATCACCAACGTGCCCGACAAAAACTATCTCAAGATTAGCCTTGGCAGCAGCATGTATGACCTCTACAATAAGCTCAACAACGATCTCGGCAGCGCCGACATGTATCAAGGGGCAATTTCCGGCGGCTTCGCAAGCAAAAAAACCTCCCATTTCCTTTCCCTTTCGGGGAAGAATTCCACAGGCTACATGCCGAACACCGATGCGAAAGTCTTGAAGGGCTTCTATTCGGGCAGCTATTATGCGACCTTCGGCACCTTCGCCCTTCAGATGGGCTACGCCGACAAGGCTTTTGGCGCCAACAGCTTCTATTCCTCCAAGTATCCCAACGAATTTGAACACACCAAGACCGCCTTCAGCAGCTTGCAGTTTTCCTCCGCGGGCAAGGTGAAAATCACCCCCCAACTCTATTGGCGCCGCCACCACGACAGGTTCGAACTCTTCCGCGACAAGGCACCTGCTTGGTATAAAACCCATAACTATCACCTCACGGATGTGTTGGGCAGCTCCATCAACATACAATTTAATTCCCTTGCCGGGAAAACGGGCATCAAAGCCGAATATTTCGTGGAGAAGATTTACAGCAATGTGCTCGGCACTTTCATGAGCGATACCCTTGCAGACGCGATGGACTCCCAAGGCTATTTCACCAAAAGCGGCAAACGCAACAACGTCAGCGTCGCCCTCGAACATGAATACAATGTGAAGAAATTCTCCATCGCCATTGGCTTGTTGGGAAACTATAACGATGCCTTTCAGTTCGACTTCTGCCCGGGCTTAGACCTTGCCGTTGCCTTCAAACCGTGGATAAAATGGTATCTCTCCACCAACAAATCTTTCCGCCTGCCCACCTTCACCGACCTCTACTATCAAGGTCCGACCAACCGAGGCAACCCCAATCTGCTTCCCGAAAAAGCTTATACTGTGGAAACAGGACTGAAATTCTTCCACAAGGGATTTTATGCCCACCTCTCAGGCTTCTATCGCTATGGCAAAAACCTCATTGATTGGGTGAAGAATCCCGATTCCACCAAATGGGAAAGCGCCAACCTCACCAAGATGCAGACATGGGGCATCGAGACGGCGATGACCTTCAACTTCAGCCAATTCAAATGCAACCATAACCCCATCAACAGCATTGATATTGCCTATGCCTATCTCAATTCTGACAAAAGCAGCGGCGAGTATGTGTCCTATTATATTATGGACTATCTGAAACACAAACTCACCCTTGGCATCAACCTTAAGCTCTACAAAAAGGTCGGCATCAGCCTTGTGTATGCCTTCAACGACCGCAACGGCACCTACACCAACTTCTCCGACGGCAAAGAAACCCCTTATCATGGCTTCTCAACCCTTGACGCGAAACTCTTTTGGCGTCCGATGAACTTCGACGTATTTTTTGCCTGCAATAATATCTTTGATACTCGTTATTATGACTATGGCAACATCGCCATGCCCGGGCGTTGGATTTCGGCAGGCATCAGCTATACTTTTGACTTCTCTAAAAAACATCAAGCAAAATGAACGATAAAAAAACAGTAGTAATCACAGGCGCCACAGCAGGAATCGGCGAAGCATGTGCACACATCTTTGCCAAAAACGGCTACCAACTCATCCTCACGGGAAGACGTCAAGAACGATTGGAGAAACTTGCCGCAGCACTCTCATCCAAATATAAATCTAAAGTACATTGCTTGTCCTTCGATGTGCGCAATTTTGAAGAAACGCAAGCGGCTCTCAACTCCTTGCCCAAGGATTGGTCGCAGATAGACATCCTGATCAACAACGCAGGCTTGGCTGTCGGCTTCGGACCCATTCAAGAAGGCGACATCAACGATTGGAACCAAATGATAGATACCAATCTAAAAGGATTGCTCCATGTTTCCAAATGCATCATCCCCCTGATGACTGCCCGAAACGCGGGACACATCATCAACATCGGCTCCATTGCCGGCAAAGAAGTTTATCTGAACGGCAATGTGTATTGCGCCACCAAAGCCGCCGTGGATGCCATCACCAAAGGCATGCGCATTGACTTATTGAAGTACGGCATCAAAGTAACCCAAGTGGCTCCCGGTGCGGTCGAAACCGAGTTCTCTTTGGTACGCTTTCATGGAGATGAAGCGGCTGCCGCCAAGATTTACGAGGGTTTCACACCGCTGATAGCCAAAGATGTTGCCGACGTGGTGTATTATGCTGCCAACTTGCCCGCCCATGTCAACATCAACGATATGATAGTGGTGCCTACCGCTCAGGCGAACACAAGTCATACCCATCGAAAGATATAACATTGAATATTTAAGTCTAACATAAATAGTATTGCTTATGAACGTAACCCGTATTTTTGATTTGTTGGAACGCTACGAAAAGATGTTCCCGAAAGAAGATGCCCTTGCCGGAAAAGAAGAAGGCGAATGGGTGAAGTTTTCAACCAAATCCTATATTGATATATCGAACTATATCAGCTATGGATTTCTACAATTGGGTGTGGAGAAGGGGGACAAAATCGCCACCATCACCTACAATCGTCCCGAATGGAACTTCTTGGACATGGGTATCCTGCAGGTGGGCGCTATCCACGTGCCGATTTATCCCACTATCAGCGAAGCCGATTACAAATACATCTTGAATCATGCCGAAATCAAATACGTGTTTGTGGCGGGCGAAGATATGTTCAAAAAGATTAAACAAATGATGCCCGAAGTCCCGACCTTGAAGGCGATTTATACCTTCAAAAATCTTTACGGTTTCAACCATCTCAACGAACTCATTCGCCAAGGATGGCAAAACCCCTGCCACGAACGCTTGCAGGTAATCAAAGACTCTGTGCAGCCCGAAGACCTCGCCACCATCATCTACACCTCGGGAACCACAGGCACTCCGAAAGGCGTCATGCTGTCTCATGCCAACATCATTTCCAATGCTATCGCCACTTCAAGCGTACCGCCCATTGGCTTTGATTCGAAGGCGCTGAGCTATTTGCCCCTCTGTCATATCTACGAACGTATGCTCAACTATATGTATCAATATGTGGGCGTGTCGGTCTATTATGCCGAAAACATGGGCACGATAGCCGACAACATCCGCGAAATTCATGCCGACATCCTGTCAACGGTGCCCCGCTTGCTCGAAAAGATTTACGACCGCATCATCAAAAAAGGACGCAAGCTCACGGGCATCAAGAAGAAGATCTTCTTTTGGGCGGTGAATTTGGGTTTGAATTATGAGATGTATAAAGCCAACGGTTGGTGGTATGAATTCCAATTGAAGATTGCCAACATCCTTGTGTTTAAGAAATGGCGCGAAGCATTGGGCGACAACATTCGCGTGATTGTTTCGGGCGGCGCTGCCTTGCAGCCTCGATTGAACCGTATCTTTTGGGCAGCACGTATCCCCGTGTTGGAAGGCTACGGACTCACCGAAACCTCGCCCGTGGTTGCCGTGAATACTTTGGGAAAAGATGGTGTGAAATTCGGAACCGTAGGTCCCATCTTGACAGGCGTTCAAGTGAAAATTGATGTTGATGGGGAGATATTGACCAAAGGTCCCGGCTTGATGCAGGGCTATTATAAGGAAGAGCAATTGACCAAAGAGGTGATAGATGCCGAGGGATGGTTCCACACGGGCGACTTGGGCAGAATTGAACCCGAAGGACAGTTGCGCATCACCGGAAGGAAAAAGGAGTTGTTCAAGACTTCTTTTGGCAAATATATCAACCCAAGTCAGATAGAGGATAAGTTTAAGGAGTCGCCCTTCATTGATTCGATGATCGTGTTGGGCGAAAATCAGAAGTTTGCCGCCGCGCTCATCGTTCCCGATTTCACGGATTTGCAAGCTTGGTGCGAAACCAAAGGCATCGCCTACACCACCAATTCGGAGATGATTAACTTGCCGCGCATCAAACAACGTTTCAAAAAAGAAATGGATTTCTACAACACTTTTTTTGGCGAAACCGAGCAGATAAAGAAATGGGAAATCATGGAAACCGAATGGACAAGCATCAGCGGCGAGCTGACTCCCACACTGAAAATCAAACGCAATTATATCATGGAAAAATATGCTGCCGCGATAAATAAACTTTTTTCCGGTGGTAGCGATTCATTAATTTAATATTTTTGCAGTCTTAGAAATTTTAATCCCATTGTTATGAAAAAACTTGTTCTAATTCCGGTGCTTTTGATGTTTATGGTGGCGAGCCATTCCTGTAAAAACTCTTCCGGCACCGATGGCAAAACCGTGTTGACCGAGCGCATCCAATATCCTGTGTTTATCAAAAGTCCCTACGGCGACGATGCCGAATGGTGGAAAGAAAACATGGAAGGACCCAAACGCGAGAAGTTTGTGAACCTGCTGTTGGATGCAGCTTTCGACGGCAAGATTAAGGTGTATGACTATCAGGACGACAGCCCCCTGACCAAAGAGCAAATCAGCCACATCATGGTGAAATCCGACTCCGTAATCATGACACGCACCTACGCGCCTTACAACGATTATGACACCGTCATCGTGCAGAAACTCGAACGCCGAAACATCCATCGTATCACATTTTTGGAAGAATGGTATTTCGACGAAAAGGCTTTCACCATGGAGAAAAAAGTGGTGGGCATTGCTCCCGCCCTCACCATGTATAGTGATAGCAACAACGTGAAAGGCTACAAACCCCTGTTTTGGATTTATTTGGATGATAAGTATCCTTTGAAGAAATAGGCTTTTAGGGGTTAGACTATTAGACTATTAGGTTTAGGCACAGTATAGGCATAGACTAAATGGATAGGAGAGTCTGAATTTGTAATCTAAGCTGAGCGGAGAATTAATCTATAATAAAACAGTAATATTCCGAATTATTACGCCTGAAAATAGTCACATTTTGGTATATATTATTTGGTTTTTGAATCTCCTTATATTGTTAAAAAAACGCTCAGAAATCATCTTCTAATTTCCAAATTAATAATGGAGAAGAATGAATTCATTTCGGAGAAGAATGAATCCATTTCGGAGTGAAATGAGATCATTTCGGAGAGGAATGAAATCATTTCGGAGTGAAATGAAATCATTTCGGAGAGGAATGAAATCATTTCGGAGTGAAATGAAATCATTTTGGAGTGAAATGAAATCATTTCGGAGAGGAATGAAATCATTTCGGAGAGGAATGAAATCATTTCGGAGAGGAATGAAATCATTTCGGGGAAGAATGGAATTGAAGTGGTTTTTACATCATATGTATTATCTGAATATATTATTAATCTGATTGTTATACAAATTGTTCTATTGTTGAGGGGTTCTTAGTGAAACTTAGTGCTCTCTGTGCCTCCGTGGTTTTAAAGTTACACAGAGATAGTAGCGAAATTAGTAATTCGCATATTCGTAAGTCGTAGGGGTTAATACATTCCCTTGGAATTTGGGTTTTGGAATTTGGAGCTTGGGTCTTAATCCTGAACGTCCCAAGTAATACCATAAAATCAATCTAAAGATATATCCTTTTGCAAACCCACCCTAAAAGTGCATGCTTATGCCATAGCGCAAGATGAAGGATGGGGCTAATGTCTCTCCCAAGAGATAGCCTTTCGATTTGTAGCCCGTTTGAAGGAAGATGCCGAGTTGGTGGGGAAGTTTAAACGGATGTAGCATTACATCTAACTTTACGGCGGCGCCCGGGTAGTTTCCTACGGTGGTTTTTTGATACGAGTCTAACTCAAGTTTCGGTTGATTCCAAAAATCGAGGTGAGCATTGAGGGCGAGCCATTTCAGATTCAAGATATTATAGCCTTTCAGTGAGATACCGTAGAAATCTTTGAAGGTGTTGTCGCCAAGGCTGAAGTCGCCACAGAACAAAATACTTTTGTAACGGATATAATTGATGAAGTGAAACTCGCCTCCAAAGGGACTGAGGGCATAGCCAAGTGCAGGCAAATAGCGTACCTTGCCCATGCGTATCATCGGGAGGCGCTTCAGTTGGCTTTGCCCTTTGATGCCGTAGGTATAAAGGATGGAAAACGCCGCGTACGCCTGCAAAGGATTGGCTAAAGCGAGCAAACTTTGGTTGGACAGCCGTGTGATATTATACTTTTTCCCAACAGGAATCAGATACAGATAATTGATTTGATTCATATAATTCACCATATCGTTGCCCGCCTTGAGGTTTTTTGTTGGGGTGAAGCGGGTATAAAATGTGTAGAGCAACAGATTGTTTTGCGCAATCAAATAGAGCATTCCTTGGCGATAGTGGAGGGTGTCGTCCGACAGGATTTGTGCGCTGAGGTCGTTGGCGAGTTGGGCTTCGCCGCCCACGCCACTGAGCTGCATGGTCATCACTTCCTGAGTGGTGGGGTAGGTATATTTGGAGCCCAACGTACCCCATCGCGCAAAGCCTGAGCCATTCCCGAAAGGAAAATACATGTTGAGGTTAAAGGAATTTCCCGTGTAGCCCAATTCGCGGAAGCGTGAACCATGTCCGAAAACCTCGTGCTGCGTGAGTGCCATCAAATGATCTATTTGCGCATCCAACGCCAAGAGTTTCACCAAACGATAGCCGAAACCCGCTGTTTTTTTCCAAAAATTGTTCTCGCGAAACGGATTATTGGGGATGTATTTATCCTCCAAAGTATATAGCCCGCGATGCAAGGTGAGCAAATTATAAGACCCGAACACTGCCGACTGATGTTGGTCGAAAATTATCGCAGAATTGGATTGCCCATCAACGCGTAACGATATCGTTTGCCATAGGATGAGACATATTATCCCACATAAAAATGGGTTGCGGAGGTGTTTTCTCACTGTTTTGCTTTCAAAGAATTGATAAAATCTGGATTCACGGCTTGTTGTAGCGATTGCGCTTTCAGGGCATCGTTCAAAGCGTTTTTGAAATCTCCCAATTTGTTATACGTCTGTGCACGATTGCTATACGCTTCGCCATGCGTAGGATTGAGCGCGATGGTTTTGCTGAAATCTGCCAAAGCTTCCTGATATTTTTGCGAATTGTAGTAGGTAATGCCTCTATAAAAATAGTTGAGGAAATCGTCGGGCATTCTCGAAATCATATAATCCAAATCTTTAAGGGCGTCTTGGTTTCTGCCAAGACTCATATTGCAAAATCCGCGGTTTTGGAAGCTTAAAAGCTTGTTGGGATTGATTCGGATGGCTCTATTGATGAACGTAAGGGCACGCTCATACTGCCGCATCGTCATATACGTGGTGCCACTATTGACCAAAGCATCCGAAAAGTTGGAGTCAATGGCAAGCGCTCTTTGGTAATCCTCCAAGGAATTGTCATACTGTTTCATCAATCCAAAAAGATTCCCCCTATTGCTGAAAACCGAGGCATTATGGGTGTTGATGGAGATAAATGTGTTGTAATCCTGCATCGCTTTTTCGTATTGATTGGCTTCGCGGGCGTAATAATTGCCCCGATTGAGGTAAGCCGTCTCTGCTTTGAGGGGATATTTGTTGATGACGTCGGTCCACAACCGCTCGTTGTTGCGCCACACTTTTGTCCGTTGGAAGGTAGCCACCGCAAAAACGACAGCGGCACACACTAATATCGCGTAAACGCACATTTTCAAGGGTTTCAGTATGGCAGGATTGAGGCTTTTGCTTTGATAGAAGCGTTGTAGTTCCATCGCCACGATGAACGCCAAGCCGATGTAGGGCAAATAGGCATAGCGATCTGCCATCAAGACCGCGCCCACGGAAACAAACTGAAGCACAAGTACCACATTGACCAAATAAAACAGAAAACCAAACACATAGAGGCGCGAAATCCGCAGCGATTTGTATAAGAGGAATCCAATTCCGAGCACCAAGGCGGGTGTGATATAGAAAATGATGGGCAAAGTTTCTTTGATCGGGAAGGTAACAGGGTAGGGGTAAACCGCCGACAGATGTATCGGAATCAGGAACTTAAACAGGTAAGCCATGAAGCCATACGATGCAAAAAGGAAACGATATGGCAAACCCATGACGCTCCATGTGGAGATGGCGGAGGCGTCCGACTGTGCTCGGATGGATAAAATACCAAAAACGATGGCAATGAGGAAAAACGGAACTTTTTCCGCGATAGATTTCCAATCGAATTTGCGTTTTTGATAGTAATCCATCAACAGTAAAACGACGGGAAAGGTAACCGCAGCGGGCTTCGACAATGCTGAGAGCACGAAAAGTATCAGCGTAAGCGCATAAAAAAGCAATTGCAATTTATTGCGTTTCACATAATTGAGATAGGTTATCAATCCCCCTAAAAAGAAAAATGCAAACAGCACGTCTTTGCGGCTCGAAACCCAAGAGACCGATTCCACATGCATGGGATGTATGCCAAACAGCAAGGCGACGATGGCGGCAACCAAGATTTTTTTATTGGAGAGTTTATAGATAAACAAAAAAACCAACAAGGTGTTCAACAGGTGAAGCAGCACATTCACAAGATGATAGCGGGCAGGATCGAGCTTCACAGCCTGATAGTCCATCGCCAAGGAAAGCATCGTGAGGGGATGATAGTTGCTCATCATGAAATGCGAAAACATGTTTTTGACGGCAGGCGCATTGAGATGCATAATGTTTTCATTCTCGGTAACATAACCCGGATCGTCCCAATTGGTAAAACCGTTTTTGAGCGATGGATAAAAGCTGATGTAGGTGAGCAATAGCAAGCCAATCACCACAAAAATAAGTGTGTAATTTAGCTTGCGCGGCGATTTCTGCGGAAGCTTACGCTGAGTGGCGGACGTTTTTGGTGTTGCGGGTGTTTTGTTCTTTTTTGATGGATGTGCCATAGCGGTCAAAATGAATTTCGTTTGATTTATGACTTTTGTTTTGTGATTTTGCTGAATATTGTTCTTTAGTTTTTCTTCGTGAAGCATGCTCTGATGGATGAAAATTTACCACTGAGGCACTAAGAGCACTAAGAAACACTAAGTTTAATTATATAATAATGAGTAATATTAGTAGAATTATTTGATTGTCGAAATGTTTTTGCGTTATATTTTCTTTTTCTATCAAGTGTGATAGACCTATTAGTATCACCTTTTCAGAAAAAGAATTTACAAAGATACGAAATGAAACAATAAATGGATTGTTCGAAAGAAAATATTTTTGAGATTATGCAAAACTTAGGGAGAACTGCACCTTGTTTATCCCCCAAAATATTGGCATAAAAAAATCGCATCTTCTGAAAAAGAAGATGTAGCGCATTATTTTATGAAGAAGAAATTAGGGTTTAATGATGTTGAAAATCAAATCGCAGGAATCGGTCAGGCTGACGTTGGTAGCGATAACATATTTCTTTGTGAGGTCGCCCAACAGCAGCGGATCAATGGTGATAGAGGTTCCTGCTGCTATATGATAGCCCGAAGTGATAGGACCATCGGCATTTTCAGCCGTGCTAATCCACAAATCCGCACCAACGGCTTCGATATGCACTTTTTCACCGAGTTTCCACGTGTGAATACAAATTTTGCGGAAATTGCTCTTTGGAACTATCAGTTGATAATGACCTTTCAAACTACGATCCCCCAACAAGTTCAACGGAAAATAGGAATTCACTCTACGCTGACAATCATCATAATCGCCAAAATTAAAAATCAATCCACCTTTGTTCTTATGCAGCTTTTTAATCAAGATTTTACGCAATTGGTTCATGGCTTGTAGGTCTATATTCACTGCATCCATGCGATCTTGTTGGGTTTTATGCTTAGCAATGATATCAGCTTTATAAGCCAACACAGCTGCAGCGCCATCAGGAACCAATTGGGTGGTCATTTCGGTAGCCAAACCTTCCAAATTTGCCAAACGTATTTCATAAGAACCCTGATAGAAACGCTCACGGGTGCGTCCCCAAATCAAGTCATATTTTTCAGAATTAACAGGATGAATCAAGCGAACCAAATCATCAAATCCATCTAATTTTGTGCTCATTTCTTTGAATTCCGTTTCAAAATATTCCGTCAATTTGGTCTGTGCTTCCTTATCGCCTTCCAACAAACCAAATTTAGCAATATATTGATTCGCCGGTACAGAAAAATCGTTGTACATAGCCAATTGCCATGGACCATCTATTTTGTGCTTATCCAAGCGATATAAATGGTAAGACGTTATGTTTGCACTATTTTCATGGTTTTTTTCCATGGGGATATTAAAGCTATTATAAGCTCCTTGCCAACCTGTCATAATAATTTTTTTTAAAATTTTGGCAAAGGTAATTGAAATTTAATTGTAGTCAAGAAAAAAATATTTTTTTTTCTTGAAA
>CAIOYH010000219.1 GCA_903862465.1 uncultured bacterium
TCTTCTTTTCTTTCTGTCATAACTAATTTTGTTTTTTGATTAATAAATATAAGTAAGCCACAAAATTATTTATTTTTTGCATACCCACCAAAACATTTCTTATAAAAATGCATATTTTTATAAAAAATCATCATTTTATATAAATTAATGTCTTCCCAACATCAATCCACGCCTTCCCAACGTCTATCCACGCCTTCCCAACGTCTATCCACGACTTCCTGACTCCTATCCACGCCTTCCCGACGCTCATCCACGCCTTCCCAATGCTCATCCACGACTTCCCAACGTCTATTACGTCCTTCCCGACGTCTATTGCAGACCTTTCTTTGCATATTTATGCATAAAATACACTAAAACCATCTTTTTTTTATTATTTAGTCTATTCTTGATTTTCATCTAAAAAGTGACAAGTCTTATCACTTTATAAAAATATATAACTTACATAACTTTTTTTCCATACCTTTGTTCTTTTAATGCCTACACACTCATGCGAAAAACAAGCTACCTATATCTTATAATGTATATTGTGCTCTACATGCTTTCTTCCTGCAAGAAAAACATTGACACCTTTGCGCCCCAAATCACCATCACCATCCCCACCGAAAACCAACAATTCAGCGTCATGGATTCCATCCACGTAATCGCCAACGTCTGCGACGATCGCAAACTCCAAACCATTGACATCACCGTAACCAACCTCTCCTTTGTAACGGTCTTGAGCTCCCCCACCATTTCCCCCGTCAACAATTGCTACGACATCAACCAATCCCTTCCCATCAACGATATTTTTCTCACGTCGGGCTTCTATTACCTAATCATCAATGCCTCCGACGGCATCAACGTCACACGGAAGTTTCAAAAAATCTATATCAGCACCTTGCCCAAGAAACTTAAGTACGTGATAGTCGTCACCAAAAACGGCAACACCCTCGGCATCCACAAAATTGACTCCACCCACACGGTCAGCCTCATCAACACCCTCACGCAGGACTATTGCGGCTCGGCAGTAAGCTCCAATGCACAATTGTTTTATATTGCCGGGAGATACAACGGCGACGTCTCCGTCTATAGCACTCAAGATTGGACATTGCAGTGGAACATACCCATCATTGTGAGTCCGCCCTTTCCATATTTCGAAGCCATTGAAGTTTACAATGACCAATTATACGTGTCCTATCGTCAGGCGAAGTTCGAAATCTACAACGAATTGGGCAGCATACGCACCTCCCGCGCCATTGACTATGGAAACTATCCCATGAAATTCTTGCCGATAGGAAACTTCCTGCTCACCTATGAACGCAGCCCTTCAGCGAGTGTAAAGCAGTTCGTGATTTATTACAAAACCTCGTATGCCATTTTCCAAAAACTCACCATTCCCTTCGAAGTGCAGAGCCTCTTCCCCAAAGACGACGACCATAGCATCGTGTTCACCAACTATAACAATCAAGCAACCATCAAACTCTTCACCATCTCCACCCATAACTTTTGGGATGCCTACACGGTTTCCTCGGGCGCCATCACTTCCGTGGCAAGCATAGATGCCAACAACTATCTGTACGCCACTTCCACAGGATTTTATTGGTACGATTATCAAAACACGAGTTCAGTGTTGTTGACCGCGCCTGTCAATCCCCAACTTGTTGTGTATGATGAAACAGACTCTAACTATATGATAGCCTCAGACTATCACACCTTCAAAACCCTATCCTTTCCTGCCTCTAATGTGCAATACTCCCTGAATTTTGCAGATTCCATCATCAATATCCTTCCCGTTTACAACAAAGATTAATCTACTGTGAAAAGAGAAGTTATCACCACGGCAGATGGTTCCTCCACGATTTTCCTGCCCGAGCTCAACGAGTGTTATCATTCCACCCACGGTGCCATCAACGAAGCCATGCACATCTTTATTGATGCGGGTTTTAGAGTGATGATGAATCAGAAATCTAAACTTCATATCTTAGAGATAGGCTTCGGCACAGGGCTCAATGCCCTCCTCACCCTCCTCGAAAGCATTGCAGCGAACCAAGCCATATTTTATCACGGCATAGAACCCTTTCCTGTTGACAAATGTGAACTCGACCAAATCAATTATCCCGAACAACTTGACAGCACAGCGGCAAAGACCTTATTCGAAAAACTTCACACATCCCCATGGGAAACCAAGCAAGCGATACTCCCCACCTTCGAATTGCTGAAAACAAAACAGCGCATAGAAGAACTACATTTGTCAACCGACTTTTTCGATATAGTGTATTTTGATGCCTTTGCCCCAACTGTTCAACCCGAGTTATGGCAGCAAGAAATCTTTCAGAAGATATTTGCCTCCATGAAAGAAGGCGGCATACTAGTCACCTATTCCTGCAAAGGCGACGTGAAAAGAGCCATGAAAGCGTGCGGCTTCACCATAGAAAAGCTCCCGGGACCAATCGGAAAGAGAGAATTCCTAAGAGCCACAAAGAACTCAACCCAAAATATCGAATGAAGTGAAGTGTTTAACCTCTCCTTTCGTGATAGCAATATCCTTCACCAAAGCATATCTCGGACCACTTTTACACCATATTATATAGGTATCTATATTTTCTTGCGTTCCTTCGGCTTCAATATACACCGACCCATCGTCCAAATTCTTCACAAAACCATGAATAGTATGTTCTAATGCTGCGCGTTTAGCGCTATAGCGAAAACCTACTCCTTGCACTTTTCCGGTGACTACTATAGTAATATGTATAAGCATAGCAGAAAAATTATGGATTCAACCGTTTGTTTATTAATGACGATACTATTTCAAATAACTGAATGGGACCTAATTTTCGCCACAACATAGCATTCAGTCTATCGCCAAACGCCAAGTAATAGTCAATATTAGCTTGCTCAAACTCTTTGATGACATGCGTCCTGAAATTTAAACACGCAATCCATCCATCTTCAATTTCATCAAACCACTCTTGATAATAGGAATCATCAGAAAAATGAAAGTTGAGAACGTTCTCTCCAATCAAAATAAAATATTGGACGCCGTTTTCAACAAGAATATCCACCACATTTTCTTTAAAAAACTTAATATCGTTATACAAACAATCGTTCCATTCCCCTAAAAGTTCAATAACTGCAAAATTTCTTTGATAATCTGCAAATAAAATTTTCGCATATAATGTTGCCGATCCAAATCCATCCCACTGCGGATGTATAAAGTAATTGTATATAGCATTTGAAAACTCAAACTCGCTATACACCGCGCCATAAAAGGGAGACAGCTCATCTTCATCGGCAATATATAAATGTCTCCAATTGTAAAAAGGTTCAATAGTGTGCATAAAAGTATAATTATTGCAAAGGTAATTAATTCGTTTAAAAATAAAATTTTTTCAATAAAACATTTTAGTATTAATATTTTTTGTATTTTTGCACCCCTGATTTAATTCGGAGAAAATTTATTAACAATTAAAAGAAAGAGTATCTTATGATTATTGTCCCTGTAAAAGAAGGCGAAAGCATTGATAAAGCATTAAAAAAATACAAAAGAAAATTTGAGAAAACTGGTGTTATCAAAGAATTACGTGAAAGACAAAAATTTACAAAACCTTCTGTAAAGCGCAGATTTGAAGTATTAAAAGCTGTTTACATACAGCAACTTAATGACGCGAGCAACTTGTAAATAAATTATTTTTCGTTTTTGAAGGAATAAAATTGCATTAGTAATAATATTTTTAGTACTTTTACGTTCGAACTATTATTATTAATAAGGTATATTCCTTTTTTTATTTATGCTGGAACAATTTTTACAATATTTGCAGTACGAAAAACGCTATTCCCAGCATACGGTAATTAGTTATAGAACTGATTTGTACCAGTTTTCTGAATATTTACAGACTCAATATGAAATTCTAGATTTAGCAGAAACAACACATTTGATGGTTCGCTCTTGGTTTGTGTGTTTAATAGAAAATAAAATTTCATCAAGAACGGTAAATCGCAAAAAGACGACTCTTAAAACCTATTTTAAATTTCTACGCAAGCAAGGAATTCTAACAGAAAACCCAATGACAAAAGTGATAACAGCTAAAACATCTAAGCGCCTTCCTACTTTTGTTGAAGAAGACAAGATGCTTGAAATGCTTGATCATCCTCAAGTGAAATCTAAAGATGAATTCACAACTGTTAGAGATCACCTCATTTTGGAAATGTTTTATGCAACTGGCATGCGCCTTTCCGAACTAGTAAATTTAAGAGATACGGATGTCAATCTATACGAATCTACCGTAAAGGTTCTAGGAAAAAGAAACAAGGAACGAATAATTCCATTTACAAATCATCTAAAAGTACTAATAGAAGAGTATTTAAAAACCAAGCATAAAGAATTTGAAATAAAAAAAGAGGATAATAGCTTTTTTGTTACGTCATCAGGTAAAAAAGTTTATCAAAAGCTTATTTACCGTATCGTAAATTATTATCTTAGCACTGTCACAACAAAGGACAAGAAAAGTCCTCACGTGCTAAGACACACATTTGCGACACACATGCTCAACCATGGCGCTGATCTTAATAGCATTAAAGATTTATTAGGTCATGCCAATTTAGCGGCAACGCAAATTTATACACATAATACTATAGAGAAATTAAAAACTGTTTATAAACAAGCCCATCCAAAAGCTTAAAAAAGGAGGAATTATGAAAGTAAATATTACATCAGTACATTTTAAAGCTGACAAGAAGTTAGAAGACTATATAAATGAGAAAGTAGAGAAGCTTTCGGGTATTTATGAAGGTCTTTTAGTATCAGAAGTAACCCTTAAAGTTGATAAAAACGAAAAAGAGGGAAATAAAGTAGCAGAAATTCGTTTGGTAATACCCGGTTCTGATTTATTCGCAAAAAAACAATCTAAAAGCTTTGAACAGTCAACAGATACAGCAGTTGAAGCCTTACGTAAACAACTCGTAAAACACAAAGAAAAAGTAAAAGGTTTGTAGAAAAATAAAAATAAATAAAA
>CAIOYH010000220.1 GCA_903862465.1 uncultured bacterium
AGCCACTCCTTCTCCCTTGGGCAGCCTCGAAAGGCTTGGGAAAGGATTTCATAAAAGAATCTAGATTTTTCGATATACTAAACACATTCATGTGGTGACGTTTGAAATAATTTGCAAATATACATCAAGATTTTTTATTCTCGACATGTGATGATAAATTTTTTTTATATTTTTTCTTAATACTTTGAATATCATATTAATATAAAATGTAAAAATAAAAAATAAATAGCGTAATCAGGTATCTAAAGTGCTAAGAGGATGCATAGTTAGTGGTGATATTAAATCTATTTACACTTAGGGGTGATTCCTTACTCCAAAATCCTTAGTGTTTCTTAGTGCTCTTAGTGCCTTAGTGGTTTCGCTCCTTTTACGAATTTGCGAATTACGAATGACGCTCCTAGAAGCTTTAGGCTTTGGTTTTAGGGTTATTTCCTATTATTTTTTTTCACAATGGCTCAAATTAGTTTTATTTTTATAATTTTGCTAAAAAATTACTCCTTATAAGATGAAGAAACAAACGACCTATTCAAAAATACTACACATACTAGTTTTGCTATGTTTTTTACTTCCGTTTTTTTATACGGGTTGTGGACCTTCCAAAGAGGAAAAAGCCCAACGAGAAAGAGCCAAGCAAGATTCCGTTGAGGCACTTCAAAAAGCCGGATTAGGAGCCATCACGGATAAAATACCCATAAAAGATTCGCTCCAACACGATTCAGTTGTAGAACCAAGAATGACTTTAATGGATGAGGTGTCAAAACCCACTGAAAATACTTCAAAAGAAGATCCTAAAGAACAACGATTATCAGAGATTATAACAAATAACTATCCTTTTCTACGACCTATTCTAATTCCAAGACCCGACACGTTTACGGGATTGGGGGAGGTAATTAATTCCGTTTATTATATCCCCTTCTATGCTATATTGATTTCATTTTTATTACTCTTACTTGGATTGCTTATAAAATTTATAGACAAACATGCTACTCTAACCCTAATTATTCTAGATTTTTTGGCATTAGTGTTCTTATATTTTTCAAGAACACCCTCTTTTGTCTGTGATGTGTTGTGGGGCTATTGGGTCACATTTTCATTCATCGTTCTTTTGTTTCTGTATGATATTTTCATAGTACTGAAAAACAAACGGAAGAACAAAAGTTATTCACCCCTTGCTAATTCACCATCCTAAACCAATAATCCCATGAGAAAAAACTTCCTAGTTTTCGGACAACCCCTCATCGAGCAAGCAGAAATAGATGAGTTTTTGGATTCAGTGAGCAAATCATGGCTAGGCACGGGCGAAAAAGTGGCGCAATTTGAACACGATTTCGCTGCCTACAAACAGGTGAACTATGCCGCTGCGGTCAACTCGTGCACGGCGGCATTGCATTTGTCGTGTTTGGCGTTGGACATCCGGCGCGACGACGAAATCATCACCACCGCCATGACCTTTTGCGCCACCGTCAATGCCATCATCCATGCGGGAGCCGTGCCCGTGCTTGCCGACATCAAGCCCGAAACGCTGAATATAGATGTGGAAGAAATCCGCAAGAAAATCACTCCGAAGACCAAAGCCATCTTGGTGGTTCATTTTGCAGGACGCCCGTGCAACATGGAAGCTATCATGCAATTGGCTCGCCAACATCAATTGTATGTGATAGAAGATTGTGCCCACGCCATCGAATCCGAATATCAGCAACAGCCCCTCGGCACCATTGGCGATTTGGGTTGTTTTAGTTTCTATGCCACCAAAAACATCACCACAGGCGAAGGCGGCATGGTGATTAGCAACAACGAAGCCTTGATTGCACGCATCAAAACCTTGGCGCTGCACGGACTGACGCAAGATGCTTGGAGTCGTTTCTCCGATGCGGGTTACAAACATTATTTTGTGGTGGAAGCCGGATTCAAATATAATATGATGGATTTGCAAGCCGCTTTCGGCATCCATCAACTCAAGCGTATAGAACTGTATCATCAAAGACGCCAACAGATTTGGAACAGATACAATGCCGCTTTCAAAACATTGCCCATCACAACCCCATGCGCCGATGAGCCCCAAACCAAAAATGCTTATCATTTATATACTATCCGTATTGACAAAAACCTTTGCGGCATTTCCCGCGATGATTTTTTGAACGAAATGCATCAGCGCAACATCGGCTGCGGCGTTCATTATCTAGCCATACCTCAGCATCCCTATTATCGCGACACCTATCAGTATCGTGAAGGGGATTATCCTCATGCCATCAAGTATGGTCAGGAAACCATCAGCCTGCCCATCTCTCCGAAACTTAGCGATGAAGATGTGCAGGATGTGATTGACGCGGTGCGGGACATCCTTACGTTCTAAAGATCCAAATTCCAAATTCCAAGATCCAAATTCCAAGAGCCTTACGAATTACGAATCTTCGAATTACGAATACCTAGATCAAAAATCCAAACACCAAAACCCAAATACCAAATACCAAGAGCCCTGCGAATTACGAATCTTCGAATTACGAATACCTCAAAAATCTCTGTGTATCTCTTTTTGCTCCGTGTATCTCTGTGTAACTTACAATAACCCTTAAACCTATGCCTAAAGCTTCTAGGAGTATCATTAGTAATTCGTTTATTCGTAATTCGTAGAGGGCAATCCTTGGAATTTGGAATTTGGAGCTTGGAATTTGGAGCTTAAACCCAAGTGAATTTATATGCCCAATGTCGGCTAAACATCAAATATTCAAAAAAAATCACCTGCAAATGTGATTATACTATTTAAAATTAGTACTTTTGCACCCTAAATGATAACAACTCAACACCACAATACTTCAAATATATAGCGTTTGTTTATGATTCAATGGCTCAAAAAAAACAGTAAACTTCTTATTTCCATTTTGGTTATTGCTGCGGTTGTGTATTTCTTTATTGTCGAATTTAATAAAAATTGGCAAGACATACAAAACATGGAACTGCGGCTTAATTTCCCTTTCCTGTGTGTTTCTGTGCTGTTTGTAATTTTGGCATATTTTGTAAACACACTCACGTGGCGCTATCTGATCAACTCCTATCATCGCTCCTTGAAGCGGATTTCCATCAAAGAAAGCATCGCCATAGTCAACACCACGCAACTTGCCAAATATCTTCCGGGCAAAGTGTGGTCCTATGCTGTGCAGATATATTGGCTAGCCAAAAAAGGCTATTCCAAATCCAATGTATTGTTTGTAAATGTGGTTGCCACCATCTCAACCCTCTTGGCAGCATCTGCCGTGGGAACCATCATGTTGGTTTCAACCCTCAATAAGATTTCAAAAACAGGAGCCATCCTGTATATCGGTCTTGTATTTTTAGCTTACGCGATGTTCATCTTATTTCACACGCCCATCTTAAACTTCTTCATTCGCTTGGCGAATAAAATGATGAAGAAAGAAATTTCTTATGTAAAGATTTCCTTGAAGAAGATACTTATCACGCAAGTTCTTTATCTTTTCGGAAACGTTCTGTTCTGTGTTGGGGGATATGTCTTGTGCATCGCTATTGGATTAGATATTGATGCCAAATTGATGACAGTTTTGGTGGGGTCTCTTTTGGTGGCTGATGTGGTAGGTTTTGCAGTTTTGATAACTCCGGGAGGATTAGGAGTGCGCGAAAGCTTGATGTTTTTCATCATTTCGGGAGTCACCAAGCAGAAAGATGTGGCTATTATTGTCCCCATTGCCACCCGTTTACTCACCATGTCGGTAGATATATTTATGGGCGCTTGTGGTTTCCTTTTGGGACGCAACACGGTGATTTATCCGAGCAACATCGTTGATGAAGAACCCATAACTTGATGTTTCGATTCAACATAATATGAAGATATTAATTATTGAAGACGAAAAAACATTGACCGATTCGGTGGTGGAATATCTTCACGAAGAAGGACACATTTGCGAAGCCGTTTACACCTACTTTGATGCGCTCGAAAAGGTTGAATTATATGAATATGATTGCATCGTGGTGGATATTAATTTGCCCGATGGTAGTGGCTTGGACATCATCAAACATATCAAAAAGAGCGCAAAATCCTTAGGGATTATTATTATTTCCGCTCGAAACTCTTTAGAAAACCGTATTGAAGGATTGGAAATTGGTGCCGATAATTATCTCACCAAGCCTTTCCATTTGGCAGAACTGAATGCCCATCTCAAATCCATCAATCGCAGAATCAATTTCAATGGCAACGAAGAATTGATACTCAACGAAATTAAAATCTTGCCCAATCAACATACGGCTTATGTACATGATAAAGAGCTAAAACTGACTAAAAAGGAATACGAGTTGCTGTTGTTTTTCATTGCAAACAAAAACAAAGTCATCACCAAATCGGGTTTGGCAGAACATCTGTGGGGCGATTATATGGACATGGCAGACTCCTTCGACTTTATTTATACGCATATAAAAAATCTGAGAAGCAAACTCATCAAAGAAGGCTGCAACGATTACATTCGCACGGTTCATGGCGTTGGCTACAAATTTACCATCTGCGAATAAACTAAATTTACTTATTATTCAAACAAGATGAAACTCTTAACCAAAACTAGTCTGAACTATTTGTCGGTCACCTTGTTTGTGTTTATGTTTGGCACGATAGCTTTTTATTATCTGTTGCGAAATCAAGTGAATCAAAACATCAACATCGAGTTAGAGAAACGAAAGACTAGCATCGTCAACCAATTGCTTTCGGCACATGCGTCCGTTTATACACCCCAAAATCAAAACGAAAAAGTAATCATCACCGCGCTCAAAGAAATCCCAAAGCCACAATTATCCTTCTACGATACCTTATTCTACGACAATATGGCTCGTAAATATGTTCCCTTTCGTCAATTGGGTTTTATTGCAAATTTTGATCATACGCAATATTATATTCAGATCTTCAAATCACTTGAGGAAACCGATAACCTCATCGTTCGGATATTTATGATTATGACAATTTTGGTCTTTTTGATTATCATCACCCTGCTCATCACGGTCCGGCAAACCTCATTGCAAGCTTGGAATGTGTTTTACGATACTATCAAAAAGATAAATAACTACGATATAAACACCCACAACGATTTCGCCTTGAAACAATCGGACATCAAGGAGTTTGATGATTTAAACAAGGTGTTGATTTCTATGACCGAGCGTATCAAAAGAGATTTCTCGAACATGAAAGAATACACCGAAAACGCCTCCCACGAACTACAGACTCCGTTGGCGATTATTAATTCAAAGATGGAATTGCTGCTTCAATCACAAAACCTCGACGACAAACAACTTAAAGCAGTGGCAGATGCTTATGATGCTTCCAATAGGCTTTCGAAACTCAACAAAACCTTATTGCTGTTAGCCAAAATAGAAAACCGTCAATTCCCTGAATCTAAAATTATATCCCCACAATTGCTCATCAACAATCAATTGGAAACCTTAGAAGATTTGATTGAATCGAAAGCCATCAAAGTGGTCAAACAGTTTGACGACAATGTGGAGTTGTTTATCAACCCTTATCTAGCAGAAATACTTTTTGCCAACCTCATCAAAAACGCCATACGCCATAACATCAAAGAAGGCGAACTCATCATTCAAATTTCAAACACTTTTATTTGCGTCTCCAATTCAGGCACAGAACTCGCCATGGACAAGAGTCTTCTTTTCGAACGTTTCCACAAACAATCCTCCTCCCCCGAATCATTAGGATTAGGTTTGTCTATTGTTCAGAAAATATGCGAAGTTTACTCCTACGATGTGAATTATCGGTTTGAAAACAACATGCATCATTTTCAAATTGATTTTAATAAAACAGGGCAATAATGGTTTTTGTTTTACAGCAAAACGTGGAAATCCAATCATCAGAATAAAGATATACGTTACCCTTATTGTCGGACTCTAGCGATAATAAATTCCACATAATTTTGCCATGTCCCGAAATAGTGCGACCTTTGCAGTTCTATTATAAAAACATACGTGATTATGCACTACGATGAAATTAAAAGCCGTCTGAATAAAGTTTTTTGTACGGTTTTTAAAGATGATACAATACTAATTTCTGAAGAAACTACTGCTAAGGATATTGAGAAATGGGATTCGTTGACCCACCTAATTTTAATTTCTGCCACTGAAACTGAATTTGCCATAAAGTTCAAATTGAAAGAACTGATTGTGATGAAAAACGTCGGCGATTTTATGAAATCCATAGAAACCAAGCTTGCCGTATAAGCCCATTGGTCATGAGGAATAAGCCTGTCGAGGTTCTTCTTATTATTTTGATTTCCGAAGTTTTGCTTGTTGGTTATTCTTTTTATTATAACTCAACAGCTTCACTATTTGTGAAAGAACATATTAAGTTTCTTTCGCCCCCATCACTTGTTGATTTCTCGATGAAAGATGCCAATAAAAAGGCTGACAGTTTACTGCAAAATTATCTTTCGAACACCCTGAACGATGATTTGATTTTGAAACGCACCAATCTATCAAAAATAGGACCTAAGAAACAAAACATCTATTTGGTTAACCCGATGTCTGACACAGGGAGTGCCTTAGATAATTTTTTCAAAGCACTATTCCACGAAAAGGATTCCACCACTGTACGTATCGCCCATTATGGCGATTCTCAGTTGGAAGGAGATCGCATGTCGTATATTGTTCGGGAGAAGTTTCATGAACACTTTGGTGGGTCCGGCATTGGTTATGTACCATTGAAGGATTTGACTCCGGTGAGTTATTTCAGAAATTCTAGCGGAAATTGGGCAAAATATACGGTCTTTCATGATAGATTTGAAAGCAATGATTATGGATTATCGGGTGCTGTGTTCCGTTTCAGCAAATATTCGATTCATCAACACGATGATGAAGGTGGAGCTGACAGTACTGAAACAAAAAAAGATACACATCAAGGTTCGACGGGCAAAGCTTACTATAATGCTAGTGTTTCGATGAAAATGGGAGGCAAATACGCTTACAATTCGGTTTCATTTTTATACGGTCATGCAACCGATGAATGTGTAGTGAATTTTATTGATAACAAAAGTAATAACCTCGTTAAATCCGACACGCTTGCTCGCTGCAAAAACGTTTGTATTCATAATACAAAAATCAGCAACGTAATGAACGTTAAAGTGGAATTTGCTGCTGATAATAGTCCTGATTTCTATGGTATGTATTTCGATAGTGGCACAGGCATACAGGTGGATAACTATGCCATCAGAGGACATTCAGGAGATGGTTTAATGCTGATTAACGACAATCAATTGAGCCAAATGTTGAATTTGACGAACACCAAACTAATTATTTTTCAATATGGTGCCAATGTGGTGCCATATATTCATTCCGACAAAGCATGCGAATGGATAGGCGGCATTTATTACAATCTCTTCATGAAGTTTAAAAAGGCAAAACCCGACATCAGCATATTGGTGATTGGTGCAGGCGATATGGCAAAAGGCGGTGAAGGTGGCTATTCTTCTTACCCATGGTTGCCAAAGATTACAGAGGCACAAAAGAATGCTGCACTGAAAGCAGGCTGTGCCTATTGGGATTTATTTAATATGATGGGCGGTTTGAATTCAATTTTAGCATGGACAGATAAAAAGCTTGCTGTTACCAATGGTCACTTCTCTGAAAAAGGTCAAAAAATCATTGCCAACGAACTAGTGGATGCCTTGCTCGTGGAATACAATCTTTATTTACACAAACAACGTATTAAAAAATAACATGAAACGCTCACGGCTTTATCGGTTTTTGATTTTGGTGCTGCTGCCATTTATTGGAATTTTGCTTGCATTTAAAATCTACCATAATCCCGTTGTTTTTACGCCAATCACTAGCGACTCTATCTCTAGTCCAAAATACATGAATAGTCAGATAAAATATCAAAACTATTATCCTTTTATTCATTACGACAGAAATTATATCGAATGGACAAACGTTGCGGCTATCGATTCTTTTTTTAGGAAGATTCCATTGACTCCTAGGCGCAAGCTTAAGATTTTACACATTGGCGATTCGCATATTCAAGCAGATTTCCCAACAGGATATATACGCGAACGTATGCAAGAGATGTTAGGCTTTGGTGGTCGTGGTTTAGTTTTTCCTTATAAAGCTGCTGGAACTCATGCAGCGTATGATTACAAAACATCCTGCACAGGCAATTGGGAATATACACGCAACACGCAACGCGAAGCTGTTTTCGATATGGGTATGATAGGTGCTACCATTCACACTAAAGATTCCACTTCTAGTTTCAAATTCATTTTCCGCGAAGGTTTTATTCATGATAATTTCACTGTATTGAAACTGTATGTCAAACAAGATAGTGCGAGTTTCGATTTCAAACTGAAAACATCTGCCACCAAGATGCCCATTTATGTTGACTGTAGCGATTTTACTTCGCCAAAACCTTATTTTCTCATCAGTCTTTCGCAATCTACTGACACCATTGAAGTGGTGATGAACAAAACCAATAAGCGTCAAAACTTTTTTGAATGTTATGGCATGATGATAGAAAGTCGCGAAAACAGTGGAGTTTTGTATTGCAGTACCGGTATTAACGGGGCGGGATATGTCAGCGTGTTGAAACAACGTTTGTTTGAAAAACATATCGCTGAATTCAGTCCCGACTTGGTGATTCTAGACTTGGGTGCCAATGATTTCTATGGCGGCAAATTCAATGCCACTGAAATGGAAAACAATCTAGTGAAAATTATTGATATGATTCAACGAGCAACGCCTACTACGTCAATCATCATTTCAAATTCTCAAGACATTCAGTATCGGCACAGAAAAGACATATTGGAATGTAACGATTTTATGCAGATGACCAAACGGGTGGCGGAATATCGCAAATGTGCGTTCTATAATTATTATGATGTGAGCGGCAATTGTGCCTCTATGAACTTATGGTACAAACGCGGACTGGCAAAACCCGACAAAATCCATTTGACCACGCCGGGCTATTATGCCAAAGGCGAACTCTATTTAAATGCAATTTTGAATTCGTATGTGTTGTGGTTGCAAGAGAAATCCGATAGTTTGATTGCTCAACAGCATTTGCTCGACACAACGCTGCTGAAGCCCTATTTTGTGGAAGATATTTGTTTCAAAAAAGAAAATGCCAAAAGCGTACATCCCCCTGTTTATACAGAAACAGAAAAGCATGGTGAACCCACCGACAAAGTATTTTATGTTGTGCGCCCCGGTGATAATTTGGGCGCCATTGCCGATCGTTATAATATCTCTGTGAAGGATTTGCAATACTGGAATGGTTTGTCGGGCACCAAGATTATTGCAGGTGAATCTTTAATTATTTACAAAAAATCTCATGTTGTGCCTGTGACACCTCAACCAAAAACGGTGGAGAAGCTTGAGCAAATAGTGAATCAAGCCGCCATTAAGCCAACCAATGATACACGAACCACCACACGAAAAGCTTACTATAAAGTCAATTCGGGAGATTCGCTTTGGTCTATTGCCAAAAAATATAACACCACGGTGGATAAACTCAAACAAGTGAACAAACTCACTTCCGAGAAACTCAGTATTGGTCAAACCTTACTCATTCCGTAATCAATGGCAAACATCAGCGAATTTCTGAACGCACTCTGCTATAATCCCAAAGCCCCTTTGGTGTTCACTTCCGTTTTGTTTGTCGCTTTGTTTTCCATTTTATATGTAGGCTACATTTTTGTGTATAGCAACATCAAAAAACGCAACCTTTTACTGCTTGTCTTCAGTTTATTCTTTTATTATAAAATCAGTGGCTTCTATGTGTTACTACTCGTGGCAATGGCTACCTCCGATTATGTAATCGGCAAGCAAATGTTTCGCGTTTCAACGCAACAAAAAAAGAAATGGTTGCTGCTGTTGTCCATCTTCATCAATGTGGGTGCATTGATACTGTTTAAATATACCAATTTCTTATTAAATACATTTTTCGGCATCACCACAGGGGAACCTTCACCCGTCCTGCTCAATTTGATTATGCCCATAGGTATTTCATTCTATGTGTTTAAAACCCTTTCGTATATCTTCGATATTTATCGCGAAATGATTGACGAACCCGAAACCAATTATGTCAATTATGTGCTCTACGTCTCGTTTTTTCCCAATATATTAGCCGGTCCCATTGCCAAAGCACGCGACTTGTTGTCACAGTTTGCAGCCAAACTGAATTTCAATCGAGAATTGATTGGCAAAGCTTTCATGCTCATCCTCATCGGTGCATTCAAAAAAGTGTTTATCGCCGACTTTCTGGGTGCTAACTTAGTGGACCGCGTGTTCGATTCCCCCGAATTCTTCACAGGATGGGAAGGACTGATGGCAATTTATGGCTATGCTGTGCAGATTTATTTCGACTTTTCGGGTTATACCGACATCGTTATCGGATTGGCGATGTTGCTTGGATTTAATGTGATGGCAAACTTCAACAAACCGTTTATGGCAGATAATGTTGCCGACTTTTGGCGTCGTTGGCATATCTCGCTCTCCACCTGGTTCAACGAATATGTCTTTTATCCCTTGGCTTACACGTTTCGCAAATTCAAACAAGCGGGCGTCATCCTCGCCGTGTTGATTACCTTCTTTATTTCGGGATTTTGGCATGGTCCTTCTTGGACATATATCCTGTGGGGCACCTCACATGGATTGGCTATCGCCCTTACATTTGCCACTACCAACCTCCGCAGCAAAATTGCAAAGAAAAACACCTTCGGCATCTATCGTTTCTTGAGCATTTTCATCACCTTTCATTTTCTGGCATTTTCGATGGTGTTGTTTCGGGCAGAGAGCCTGCAAGCCGCACAAAGAATCTATACGTTGGTGTTCACCCATTTCGACATAAGCGTGGCAGGGCAATGGGCTAAGCTATATGCCACGCCGCTTGCCATATTGATTGTAGCATATCTGCTGCATTATTCGCCACTCAAGTGGAATGAGTTCTTCACCCGCCAATTTATCCGGTTGCACTGGGCAGTGAAGGTGCTTATCATTGTGGTCGGCATAGTGTTTATTTTTCAAGGTTTCTCGTCCGATACGCAGCCGTTTATTTATTTGGAGTTCTGAGTTTAGAGTTCGGAGTTTTTTTTGTTACACAGAGATACGCGGAGATTAAGAGATAAACAGAGGGGCTTTTAAAACTAAGCTCTAAGATACCGATCCACTTAATCCACTCAAAAACTACTCAACAATAATTTCATCACTAAACAGCCATGCTTTATTACCCTTGCCGGAATGCCATTCAGGGCAGTTCATTATGGCATTTGCTTTCACCCTTACATAACGTACTTTCATTGCAGTAAAAGCATACGTAAAATCTTTAATGGCGATGGTGTTCATATCAGAAGGTTTTTCGGGTGTATGAGTTTGTTTATCTAAAAGCGTAAAGTTCTTCCCGTCTAGGGAAACATAAAATTCAATCTGCTTCGGTAGAAATATCCAACTACTGGGATCGCTGAGAAATCCTGCCGTAATTCTATGTATCGAAGTCAATTGCAGTAGGTCAATAGTGGCATCCATATCAGTGCCCTCATATCCTTGCCAATTGCCCATGGAGTAGTTGAGCATACCTCGTATGCCCTCGGTGAGGGCATTATTTCCTGATGCAGGATAAGTGTTGCTAAACATGGTAAGGAGTTTAACAGGCTTCTTCACTGCCAAATGGCTGATATGATTGTCACCATAAGTTTTCAACTTTTTGAAAACATTCATTTTTGCTGTTGAGGATTGATTGTATGTTTTGATGGAAGGATAAGTTGAAGACTCATTGGCAACGTTATGTCTAATATTGATGCAATGTCCTCCTGCTTTCGATAAAGCAGCATAGATGGTATCAGTCGAAGTGATTTGATACGTACCTATTTCAACAGCTTCGGGATTCTTTTCCCAATCTGTTGTTATAGAGTCGCCATAAATAGTAGCTACGTATTGTTTCCCTTTATCGAGAAAACTCAAAGGGATTTTTATCAGGTAATTGTTTTCATTGCAAAGGCTTCCAACAAACCATTTGTCTCCACTGCGGCGGGCAATGCTGACATAATCTCCTATCACTGCATCCACAACATGCGTCTCATCCCAAACACAAGGCACTTCTTCAATAAAACGAAATGCAGGCTTGTTTTCGTAATTCTCAATCATATCCGACACCATCATCATCGGGCTGTAAAACACAACATACATAGCCAATTGATTCGCAAGCGTGCAATACAAACGTTTATTCATATCAGGGGTATGGATAATGTGGAAAATGCCTGGAGTATAATCAAAAGGTCCTGCAAGGAAACGTCCAAATGGTAAGGTAGCAGCATGACTAGCCGGGCTTGCTTTGTAGGTGGCATTCCATTCATTGCCCCTGCCGGCTTCCTGCGACATCAGATTGGGGAAGGTGCGGTCAATGCCTGTGGGTTTAATGCTCTCATGAACATCCAACATGATATGATATTTCGCTGCCAATTCAACTACTCTTTGGAAATGACGAACCATATATTGTCCATGATGATGATAGCCTTTCGGGATGGTGGTGCCTGCATAGCCCGTTTTCAGATAATGGATTCCCAATTTGTGGCACAAGGCAAAAGCGGAATCAATCTGCTTTTCGTATTCGGGAATATTGCCGCCCGTTTCGTGATGCGAAATAAACTCAATTTGATTTGCCTTGGCATAATCCACCACTGCTTTCAAATCAAAATCGGGGTACGCGGTACAGAAATCCTGCTTGGGAACAAGCCCCGGAGCCCATGTTTCCCAACCTTTGTTCCATCCTTCGGCAAGCACACCTCCCAAGTGATGCTTCTTTGCAAAATCAATATATAGTTTCGCTCTTGCGGTGGTGGCACCATGTTTCGGTCCTGCAAACCATGTATATCTTCCTGTATGCATTCCCCACCATATTCCAACAAATTTCATGGGCTTTATCCACGATACATCTTTAAGGGTGCATGGCTCATTCAGGTTTTGAATTAAATGCGACTCTATCAATCCTCCTACTTTTCGGGCAATCATAATGCTGCGCCATGGAGTGGCAAAAGGCAATTTTACACTAGCACAAACGCCATCAGGCTCAGCCCATAAAGAGGAAACAAAGCTAAGGGAATCCTCAGGAGTTCTTTTCAAGGTCATCTCCGAATAGTCATACAAGGCAGCTTCGTGGAGACTCACATAAAAGCCACTTTGTGTTGCTATAGTGAAGGGAGTGTTGGCATCGGGTATCTGACGTAAAGGTGTCTTTCGATAGAGCGATTCGTAAGCAAATTCATTGGAGGGTATCCACCAAGCAGTGTCGTTGGCAGGAAAAGAAAAATGGGTGTTCTCGACAAGTATCAATAGGCTGTCCACCTGATTATATTTAGGGAATTGATAGCGAAATGCAACGCCATCATTGTAAGCCCTTGCTATCAGTGTGAAACTTCTTTTCATGCCTCCTGATTCGGTGAAGGTGATAAAAGATTCGTTGTAGTTGTTTCTGATTTCAGATGAAAATCCACAAACAGGTTTCCAGGTTTCATCATGAGAATTCTTCGAAACATTGGATATTTTGAGGCTGTCGTCCAAGAAAGGCATGCCCCTGAAATCAAAACCAATCGTGGAAGGGTTGATGATACTCTTTCCATCGGCGCTTACTTTATAAAAGGCTTTGCCACCCTCTTCCCAAACACTTATCTTCAGTGTGCCATCAGGAGATTTTGTTTCAACCTGAGCATGATAGGGACGGCACGAAAACAAGGCTATCAGCAGAGAGAACACTAGGATGTTTTTCAACAAAACAGTTTTATATTGCATAATCAAAATTATTAGACATAGATAATACCAAAACTAAACTCAGGACAAAGTTATATTCTTTTTCGATATTCGGAGTTTTTTTTTGTTGTTACACAGAGATGCGCGGAAATTGGGAGATACACAGAGGGCTATAAAATTCCAAGATCCAAGATCCAAATACCAAATACCAAGGTTTGCCATCACTACGTATTACGAATGGGCGAATTACGAATACCAAAGACTAATATTTCCACCTTCATAATCCAGCAGGGAAGACTTTAGATATTATGTGCGACATTGCAAACTTTGCCCATTATGAGCCTCATTCTACCCTTAAACGTATCGAGTTTAACGTATAGGTCAAATTTACGGGCGTCAGCACTTGGATGTCTAAGAAATAAATAATATCGCCCGACTGCGCAGTGCGGAATTGTTCCTTTACCTCTTTGGGAATGCTGTCTGATTGGTAGTGTTTCGTGAACAGTAAGGAATCATTTCTGAGGATCATGACACGGTAACTCGCTATGCGTAAGTCGAAATGAAAGGCAAGATTTTCGACACGGGCAGTGAGCTGATGTGTGGCTCTTAGTCTTTTGGGGCTGATGGCTCCCTCACTTTTGTTGTCGAAACTTGCCGTGGCATATTCGCCAACATTAATCACCTGAAAAATTTGCGATGTTAGAAACAGGGTGTCATGACCATGGATTTTATATATAGAAATGGTTGCTTCGCCCAAGCTGGTGGGCGTTGTTTTGAAAAAACCTTCGTCATTGGTGACTACGCCATTATTTGTTTTCAAAAATAAGGAATCGTTGGGGATGTTTTCGGCTGCAATGGTGAAATAATTGTGGATGCCACAAACCAAGCGGTTTTGGAATTCAACGGCTATAAGCACCTTCTGACAAAAGACGGTGGCGGGCAGCCCACATAAAAGAAAAAAAAGAAGTAGCTTCTGCATAGTTTTTTATGGATGGTTGATATGATAAAATAAAATGCAAAAGTAGGGATAAAAAACCAAATACTGGGTGGGAAGATGTAAACTTCGAACAAGAGAAATAGGCAGAGTCTATAAAAATATCTACTACTTAGGCATAGCCTAAGCCGAACGGAGTTTTTGATTTATGATTTGAGATGTAAGAAATTTGATTTTAAAAAAAAACCAAGGAAGTAGTTGCAAACTACTATTTACTAGGTTTGAAGATGCAAACAGCGAACAGTGCTTTAAATGAATTAATGCTTCCAGTAAACAAACTTGCCAGAGTATGGGTGAGCGGCAGACTCAGTGCAACTAGCTTGGCCTTGCACATTATCGTATAGTGTGCCCGAGAAGGTGCCTTCAGCATTTATGACTACAGGTATAGCTCCAAGGGGTTCCCAAGAAGTAATAGTAAGCGTTTGCGGGGTTAGTTTTTTGATGTATGTGTCGCAAGTACTACCGTTCATTACGCGGTTTGCATATTCTTGATCGTATTGTTGAACAAGGCTTTGGTTGGGCACGAAAAGCCCCACAAATACATTGTCGGGTATAGTGGTGGTGCTATAATCTATGGTTGGTGTGGTATAAGAGCCCACCCCGCTAATGGCATAAGGAAAGCTAATGGAAAAAGAATTTCTGCCTCCGGTAGTACCTCCTCCGATACTAAAAGCAGTACTTCCACAAATAATGCTTGGTAATTCCTGATCGTTGTAAGCATCAAGTACGGGATTGCCATTAGTTTCTTCGTATTTATACGTAGCACCATCTATGGTAAACTCTATGTATTTAGAGTCCGTAATGTCGTTGTTGTTGTTATTATTGTTGTTGTTTTTGTCCTTTTTGCAGCTAACCATGATAATCAGGCTCACGAATAAAATTGATATTACTTTTTTCATATAGTTTGGTTTTTTTTAATTTATAATCACCATCTTAACTTCTATTAATACCCCAATTATTAAAAGGATTTTATTTACAACTAATTTAAAAAAATCTCCTTACAACAATTCAATATGCAAATTTACACATTGTTTTGACTCATATTACATTCATTGACAAATCTCAAGCATAGATTTTAAATTATAAACAGCATAAATCAGTGGATGATTGTTGTTTTGATATGCGATATGGCTTTGAGTCTATAAACATATTTACGACTTAGGCACAGCCTAAGCCAAACAGGGTGGCAAAAATAATACGCGAACTAAATTTATTTTATATGTAAGGCAACCTTTTTCTCAAAAAAGAGTCTTACAATTACATTCTAAAAAAAATCCGCCTTATGAAAAGATTATTATTCTCTCTTTTGATCGTTACTTTTGGTTATTTTTCTGCTTCAGCACAGGGCAACTTTTGTTACCAGGCAACAGGTGTTCTCACCGGTTATTTAAATACTTATCCGGCCGGAGTTAATTCGGGTACTGCTGAAGTAGGTGCCGATTATGGTTGTTTAGGTTCGCAACCCAATCCTGTTTGGTATTATTTGCATATTGGTAATTCAGGACCTGTTGATATTGAAATGCACAGTTCACCTCAACATGATATTGACTTTGTCTGCTGGGGACCTTTCCCCGATCCAGTAACGCCCTGTGTGGCACAGCTTACGGCGTCAACAATAGTCGATTGCAGCTATAGTGCTTCATGGCAGGAATATTGCATTTTGCCCAATCCAATTTCCGGGCAATTTTATATTTTAATGATCACCAATTTTTCTAACATGTCTTGCGATATAACTTTTAGTCAGACGGGAGGGACAGGATCGCTCATTTATTCATCATTTATAAGTGGCAGCGTCTATAATGATGTTAACGGAAACGGGGTGAAAGATACCACAGAAGTTGCATTGGTAGGGAAAAAAGTGAAACTTATAGATAAGAATCTGATAAATTTTACTCAAAGCGATGGAAATTATTATTTTGCCTGTGATTCGGGAACGTATCAGGTAAAATGCCTGCCAAGTACTTATTGGAATATTACTAGCGATAGCATATTGTCGGTTTATGTGCAGGATTCTATCACAGCCGCAAATGGAAATAATTTTTGTATGAAAATACAGGAAAGCTCCAGTGATGTATCAATCGATATTACCGGTAATCCGGCCGTTGCTGATAATAATGTTAACTATTGGCTAACCTACAAAAATGAAGCGGCAATGCCTAAAACCGGTACTGTGGTATTAACCATCGACCCCTTAACTACTTTTGTGAGCAGTGTTCCTCCACCCGATGCTCAGAGTGGAAATATTATTACCTGGAATTATGCCAACCTTTTATCGTTGGAAACACGGCAAATCGATCTAATGCTTCACATGCCCGGAGTCATTAATCTAGGAGATACCATTACCACCACTGCCATCATCAATCCCATCCCCGGCGATATGTTCCCTCCAAATAATTACGACACCATTCATCAGGTAATAATAGGGTCATTTGACCCTAATGACAAGATCGTTGATAAGGGTGTGGGTCCTCAGGGATATACTTTACTGGGTGAACCCCTGGAATATACCATACGTTTTCAGAACACAGGGACCGCAGCGGCTAATACGGTCAGGATTCATGATAAAATCAATAGTAATATGGATATGGAATCTTTCTGCCTGATCGCTTCAAGCCATGATGTGTCGGTTGAAATGGCTGACTCCAATAGGCTTATATTCTTATTTGAAAACATTATGTTGCCCGATAGCGGATCAAACCAGGCAGGTAGTTGTGGCTTTGTAAAGTTTGTAATTAAACCCAATGATAGTCTGCCTGAAAACACAGTGGTAACCAATCAGGCCAAAATCTATTTCGACTTCAATCCGGCAATCCTTACCAATCAGACGCTGAATACCTATATCAATGAGCCTCTTTTAACCGACTTAGATGTCAATTTGAAAGACAATGCTATTGTAATTTTTCCTAACCCCACAAAGGGTTTGATCAATATCACGTTTACTGAAACAGACAAGGATGCCAGAGTGGATGTAATGAACTCCTGCGGACAAATGATAATCTCAAAAGCAATAAACAACCAAAATCAAACCACCCTCGATCTTTCTGGACTCGTCAAAGGAATGTATTTTATCAAAGTGCAAACAGAGAATAAAGTGATGGTGAAAAAAATTGTTATTGAATAATATTGAATTCAAAACAATAAATTTCAATTTCTTAGTATCCTTTTTTTCCTCCTCTGAACTTATCAGAGGGGAAGCCCTGCTTTACTATCCTATCTATAAACTCATCAGCCCTGAAAGAGCATAATATGCTAACGCAGGGTGAAGCCCTGCGGTTACTATCATATCTATGAACTCTTAAGCCCTGAAAGGGCGTAATATATTACCGTAGGAAGAAGCGCTACTTTACT
Source organism: uncultured bacterium (assembly GCA_903862465.1). Lineage (GTDB taxonomy): Bacteria > Bacteroidota > Bacteroidia > Bacteroidales > CAIWKO01 > CAIWKO01. The sequence goes on from CAIOYH010000220.1 coordinate 18,074, forward strand.
AATCTAGCTAGTTTTTCGTTCATTCTTAGCACAGGGCTCACACCCTGTGTTAGTGTATAGCGCCCTTACAGGGCTAGGCTATAGGATTCAAAATTAACCATAGGGATAGTAGCGATTGAGACAGAGCTTATCGCCGAATGGGAATTAAGGTTTTATTCTTGGTTTAATCTCTTCAATTTTATAATAAAGCTCCCATAGAATTTCAATGTTTTTATCATTCGTGTTTTCGAGCATTTCGTTATTAAAATTGAACAATTCACCTGCCTTTATTGTTTGCATCCATTCTTTCCAAACTCCGGCTGAGGCAATGTCTAACATTTGTGTAAAAATGCCTTCTTGAAATTCATTTAGAAATTCATGTAAACTCTCTATTCGCTCTTTATAATTTAAAGGTAGCGAATCTATTTTAATAACATTTGCCATTTTACTTTTTTATATTCCAGCTTATACAGTTTAGCACCCCACCTTCTCTTGCTATTTCATTGCTTAAAACAGGAACAATTTTAGATTTAGGAAATAAACTTTTAAGCTTTTTCATAGCTTTATCATCTTCAGCAAACTTGAATTGAGGAACAAAAATAATGTCTAGAATTTGCAGATAATTGATATAAATGCCACTTGCATCCAAATCAAATTTATTATCGTAAGGATTGTAAGGAATTTCTATCCAATCAAGTCCTGCATTATGTATGGAAGCTTTAAAACTAGAGACAAATTCACCATCTTCTTCGTAATCATAATCATTTATCAAAACTGTTTTTTCATCTAAGAATCGAACCATGCCGTCTGCATGACCAATAAAATCGATTTCTTTTTGCCACGGAACAAAAATAATTCTATCTACCTCTAATAATTCTTCAAGTTTTTTAATAAGCGTCTTTTCTTTGTATAATGGGTTTTCTGAAAAAACTTTATCGCACATTATTACTTTGTCTTTTTCACGGACTATGTTTCCCCCATCGACTATTAAATTCGATTTTTTTGGTTGTATTCTAAAATTGTTCGGGAGTGCACTTAAAATTTTATTGACATCGGATTTTGTACTCTGAAACCTATTTGGTTTTAAATAATCTGGATTATAACTAAATTGCACAAAATTATCATCTTTATCATCCGCAACCTGAATAGGCATAAAATCTCTACACCAAATATCCTTGGTATTTTCTAAAAATTTATATTGAATATCATTCTCATTAAGAACATTTTTAAAACGCTCACAAAAAGTTGAGTACCGTGCATCTGTATTCAATTTTTTAGAAAGGTACAAAAAATTGGTTTCTGAATCTATAATCATTTTACTTTCTTATTTTGTTTAATCTTTCTTTCCATACTTCGCCAATAGCGTTTCCAATAGGTTTAAAATCATTCTCATCAAACTCGTCAGTTTTCGCATTATTACACCAATAACAGCATAATTCAATATTTCCCGACTCATATTTCCCGTTAGGATTCGTCCTGTCAATTTCGTGAGATTTGCCCCTGCTATAAATTCGCTTTGTAATTATTCGACCATTATTATGGAGTTCATTAATTTCACTTTCTGTTACTTTACAATAATGACATATTCTATCATTACCATCATCACCATAAAACTCCTTAAATTTTTCGTATGATAGATTCTGTTCAAACTCTTCAAAATACTTTTTCTTAAAATCAATTAGTTTAGTTTTGTTGTTAGCTTCCCAATCTTTTATTGTTTTATTGTTCTTTCTTACAACAGCCATATCATTAAAAGACTCTTTAAATTTCTCTTTGATTTCTCCGCTATTTGCTATATTAATACTTTCAAAATCAAGATCAATTTGCTTGTTTAAGATAAGTTCATTGAAAGCAATAATTCTTAAATCTTCTTCAAAGGCTCTTTCTTTTAAACTTTCATATCTTATTTTTGCATAAGAAAATTTGTAATCACCAATTTTGGCATTTACTATCCACTTCTCAATTGTTTTAATGTCACTCAGGTAAGAATTTTTTTTAGCCTCTTTTAACTTTTTTAAATTGTCATGGATTTCATTTGCATTAGCATTAGCGAGCTCATCAGGATTTTTGATTCCCATATCAAATAATAGTCTTGCAGTCTTTTCATTAACTTCCTCTATTTTGCATAAT
>CAIOYH010000221.1 GCA_903862465.1 uncultured bacterium
AGCAATACGAAAAACAAAAATTTTATTTTAAGAAAAAAATATTTTGTTGGCTGAATAAATCCTACACGTGGTTGATATTCTCAGACATGAGTCTGAACTATTCAGACATGAATCTGAACTATCCGGGCATGAATCTGAGTTATCCGAACACGAATCTGAGTTATCCATCCATGAATCTGAGTTATTCAGCCATGAGTCTGAGTTATCCGGACATGAGTCTGAACCATCCAAACACGTGTCTGAACGATTCAGACACGTGTCTGAACCATTCAGACAAGGGGTTTTTTGTGCTATATCTATACAAAACAATAGGATTTTAGAGGGGGATTTTTCCCGCTACAGGATTTTTATATCTCTATATATAAGAGAATTAAGTAGAGATTTGTGGAAGATTTTTCGCTGAGAAGCTTGATGAATATTAGGCTTTCTCTTCAAATTTCTTCAACTCAAATTTAGTTCCATCGAGCTCTCCATAGGTGAAATTATAGAACCAATCGCCCAAATTTACGTAGCGCGACGCTTCGCCCACGGGCATGTCCAAAGGCAAATGCCGATGTCCAAACACAAATAGGTCTATGGGTACTTGTTTGATGTGTTCATGGCAATACACCAAAAGGCGCTCGCGTTCATCGCCTTTATAAATCTCGTCGGTGTTGCCGCGCCCCAAACGGCTGCGACGCGAAAAAAACAAACCCAAACCAATGGCAAAATTGGGATGCAAACGGGCATAAAACCATTGACACACCTTGTTGGCAAACACTTTTTTGATAAACTTGTAGCCATAATCGCCCGGACCCACCCCGTCGCCATGCCCTATCATCATGCGCAGCCCATGCAGCTCTTTGACCACGGGCGCGCGAAACAGGTCAATGCCCAACTCGGTAGGGAAATAATCGAACATCCACATATCGTGGTTGCCTGTAAACAGATGTATGCGGATGCCCGCGTCGGTCAGCTCGGCAAGTTTGCCCAACAGGCGCACATAGCCGCGGGGGATGACGGTTCGATATTCAAACCAAAAATCAAACAAATCGCCCAAGATATAAATCTCCGAAGCATCCGCTTTGATGGCATCGAGCCAAGCAATAAAGCGCTTTTCGCGCACCAAGCTTGCCGCGCGATTGGGGATGCCGAAATGGCAATCCGAAACAAAATATATTTTCAAATGTTCCTGTGTCAACTTTTTATTTTAAAATTTATACATCTTATACAATCGTGTCGAAAGCTCCTCCATGGTGATGCCGCGCTTGATAATCCGCCCGTCGCGGTCAATCAACAGCGCGTGGGGAATCGTTTCCAGCGCGTAGGTCTTCACCACAGGCGACTCCCATTCCAACAAATCGCTCACGTTTATCCACGTGAGTTTATATTTTCGGATAGCTTCCTCCCATTGTTGGCGATATTTGTCGAGCGAAACGGCATACACCGTGAAGCCCTTGGGTCCATATTTTTTCTGCATCCATTTCGTTTGGTCCAGCACCTTGATGCTCGGCTGACTCGATGCCGCCCAAAACAACACCACCGTAACTCTGCCTTTCAAGGACGATAAAGGCTGAGAAAACCCTCCAACATTCTTCATAGAAATATCGGGCGCCATCATGCCCGTATCCAATTTGGCTTTGGCTGCCTGCAACTCATTTTTAAAAGTTTTTATATCGCTTACGCGGATGTGGAGCTCCTCAACATAATCGTTTTTCGGATATTGCACCATCAGCGAACTGTCCAGCATGGCGTAATAGGAAAAATCGTCGCGCTCGTTCAGCACCTTTTGTCTGCCGAAAATCTGATACAAAGCAAACAGCGAAGCCAAGGAAGTGGAATTTTTTGTGATGAATCCGCGAACAAAGCCTTGTTGCTTTTCGTAAAGGATTTGATACAACGAATCATTTTCTTTTTTTATTTTTTTAAAGATGACGCTATCTTGGTGCTGCACCTGAATTTGAAACAACGAATCGGCTGTCTTATAATTCTTGCGTGTAAATTGCGTCAACTCATGCAAGAGTTCCGAGCCTTGCGACCCGCTCACGCGATATTCGTTTGCCAATTGCCGACTGTTGCCCATAATTTCCACCGTTTCGCCTTTATCCAACAAAAGCGTAATGAAATTATCGTTACTCATTTTGAGCATATAAAAACATATATCTTTAGGTTTATACCTGAAGCGGAACTCTCCGTTGTCATCAATTTTCATCGAATCCAAAGGTTTCAGGCTATCGGCTTTCATCTGAACCAACACGATTTTTTCCCCATTGGCATTTTTTAATTTACCATGAAGGATAAACGTATCGCTAGGAGTTTTGCTACGATTGCCGCAGGAAGCTGCCACCAAAACAAGCAGCGCAGCGCATGCCCATAAAAAAGAAAATCTATTTCTATTCATAAATATTATTCTGTATTGCCAAAAGTATAAACCGTGGGTTGATAGGTCACCACTATCGTGCCCAACCTTTTATCCAATCCCATGATGGGGCAAATGCAAATCAACACGGCATCTTTGCCCGTTTGGGTCATCACCTCGTTCACCGTAGCCAATTGCGATGCCACAGGACCTGCATACACATTGCCTTCGAATTTTTTATTGGTGGATAACACCACAATGCCATCGGTTTTAATAATGGATATATCCTGCAAATCGGCAGTTTTCACCAATTCGTTCATATAACTATTCACCTGCCCTATATTTTCGTGCAAAAATTCGGAGCGCACCGCCCACGAAAAAACACGTGTCAGCGACTCTAGATTTTTTTGAGTGATACTTTTCACGGTGGTGCCTGCTTGCGCCCTAACCTCCGCCAATTCGGTTTTATGTTTATCTTTCAAATTGCTTATTTTGATGAGGTCGAACACATAAACCCCTGTCGGAATCAAAATCATCAAGCAAAGAATGATGATATAAAAGATGGTTCTCGAACTTAATTGTTTCTTTTTTGGTGGTGTTTCTTTTTCTTTTTCCATGATTCAATAACGTATTTAAAATACAAACCTACACATTTTTTCAAAAACATTTAAAAAAAAACGTTCATTGTCACGAATTTTTTTTACTTTTGCACCCACAATGGTACCATAGCCGAGCGGTTAGGCAGAGGTCTGCAAAACCTCCCACAGCGGTTCGAATCCGCTTGGTACCTCTACATCAATAAGTTCAATGAATCATAACATCCATATTCATTGAACTTATTTTTTTGCCCAACCCATAAAAAAATGTTGCTACACATGCATTCCTTTTGTTTGAATTGTTAGTAAAGATGCTGCACAAAAAAATTATTTTGAATGATTTTGGATTTGAATTTGATATTGCAGATAATGGAAAAATAGCCATTGAAAAACTACAAGCTAAATCGTATGATATTATTTTGATGGATTTACAGATGCCCGTAATGAATGGATTTGAAGCAACAGCATATATTCGAAATACAATGAATTCTGATACACCAATCATTGCTTTAACTGCGGAGGTAACTATTGTTGATTTAGAAAAATGCAAAGTTGTTGGCATATATGATTATAACTCAAAACCCGTAGATGAAAAGTTATTGTACAAAAAAATAGTTAGATTAGTATAAAAACAGAATGTTTATATTTATGAATATAATCCGGATATGTTTTGCCATTTTTTGCATTCCTTGAAAAAACCCACTGTGCCGAAAATTGCTACTTCGCACAGTAGATTGTTCAACTTCATAAAATATCTGCATTTATTGACTTCCCATTTAAAATGTGTGAATGATGTAACTATTTCCTTTAATTATGCAATATCCCCCCGTTGAATTAGACCTAATTTTGCAACGTGAAAATAATTTCACACTGTACCGCCAGATGCGGAATTTTAATTTAAATAGAAATGAAAACTATTATTGAAAATCACAAAAAAGCAGCTACGCATTTAGAAGAAGCTGCAAAATGTCATCTTGAAGCTGCAAAGTATCACGAAGCAGGTAACCATGAAAAAGCGCATCAAAGTACCATAAAAGCACAAGGGCATACAACTCATGCTTGCGACGCTCAGAAAGAGATTCAAAAACAACATGCAAGTACTAAATAATTTTTATTGCTGAGTAATAATCAATCTTAAATTTTAAACCTAAATACATACTTATCATGACAAAAACATTAAAAGGAACCACAACGGAACAAAATTTATTAAAAGCTTTTGCAGGCGAATCACAAGCACGAAATCGTTATGAGTTCTTTGCAGGGATAGCCAAAAAAGAAGGTTATGAACAAATAGCAGCCATTTTTATGGAAACTTCAAATAATGAGAAGGAGCATGCAAAACGTTATTTTAAATTCCTAGAAGGTGGAACAACAGAGATTACAGCAATGTATCCTGCGGGAATCATAGGAACAACTATGGAAAATTTAAAAGCTGCTGCTGAAGGAGAACACGAAGAATGGACTAATTTATATCCTCATTTTGCTGAAATTGCAAAAAAAGAAGGATTCTCTGAAGTGGCTACTGCTTTTCTGATGATTACCAAAGTTGAAGCCGAACACGAACGCAGGTATTTGAAACTATTACAAAATTTATCAGAAGATAAAGTATTCATTAAGGATGGCAAAGTGTGGTGGAAATGTTTAAATTGTGGGTATATCTATGAGTCTATAAAAGCCTTGGAAATTTGTCCTGCTTGTTTACATCCTAAATCATACATGCAGCTAAAAGAAGAAAATTACTAAACCTAATTTAAGTCAATTCAAAAAAATTATATTATGAAACAACATATTGTAAAAATAATTTCAATTAAACATGTTACCCATGATGTACTGCAAATTGTAACTGAAAAGCCTCAACAGTATAATTTTAAACCAGGGCAAGCCACCGAAGTTTCTATAAACAAAGACGGTTGGTATGATGAAATAAAACCATTTACTTTCACTAGCCTCCCTACAGATGATTATCTTGAGTTTACTATCAAAACATATCCTTCACATAAGAGTGTTACGAATGAGCTTTTGCAATTAAAAAAGAATGATTGCTTGATTATTCATGATGTTTTTGGAGCAATCAGTTATAAAGCTGAGGGCTTATTTATTGCAGGAGGTGCAGGAGTAACGCCATACATTTCAATATTCAGGTATCTTCAATCAAAAAATAAAATCGGAAGCAACAAGCTTATATTTGCCAATAAAACAAGAGCCGATATAATAAACGAACCGGAATTTAAGAAACTCTTAGGAGCTAATTTTATCAACATTTTATCAGATGAAAAAGTTGAAAAATATGCTTACGGGCAAATTACTGAAGATTTCCTTAAACCATATATTACCGACCACACTAAAAATGTTTATGTCTGCGGACCACCACCCATGATGGAGGCTATTGAAAAGTTTTTATTCAATTTACATGTTGATAAAAACCTGATTATTAAAGAAGAATTTTAAACATATAATTTAATATTTATAACAATGGAAAAATTAATTCCAAAAGGAAAAGAAGGAACAGTAAGAGCCGAATATATTGAAGTAGAACCCAATGTTCGTCTGCATATTACTGATGCAGGTGAAGGCAGACCTATCGTTCTACTACATGGCTGGCCCCTGAGTGACGAAATGTACGAATATCAATACAACGATCTTATTAAAAACAAATTTCGTGTTATTGGTATTACGTTAAGAGGTTTTGGCAAATCGGATAAACCTTATAGTGAATACAATTATGATATTCATGTTGCTGATATCAGAAAAGTGCTTGCTAAACTTGATATTAAAGATGCTGTTTTAGGTGGTTTCTCCATGGGTGGCAGTATTGCTATCCGTTTTGCTTCGGGTGATAATGGAGTTCATATTGCTAAGTTGGCATTGTTTGGAGCAGCAGCCCCAATTTGGACTCAAAGGGAGGATTTCCCTTTTAATCTACCCAAAAGTGCAGTGGATGACTTAATTGCATTGAACTATAAGGATAGACCAAAACTAATATCCAACTTCGCCAAGATATTATCAGCTACCGAAACTTCATTAAATGAAGGTATTGGTAATTGGTTAAACGGAATTTGCTTGAGTGCTTCTTCTTATGCAACAGCTCAATGCCTAATAGCTTTACGTGATACTGATCTTAGAAAAGACTTAGCCAAAATAACAATTCCAACAATAATTATGCATGGTAAAAAAGACAAAATTTGTTCTTTTGATTTAGCCGAGCAGATGAAAGTCGGAATAGCTAACTCACAAATTATAGCTTTTGAGAATAGCGGACATAGTATGTTTCTAGAAGAAACGGACAAGTTTAACTTAGAGTTGATAAAATTTGCTAAGAAATAAGTCGTAAATCAAAACACCCTAGAAAAATATTCATAAAGGAATATAAAAGCAACGAAAATTCTGTTTGGAGGGGTCTTTACCGATTTGATAGATTGGCAAAACGGCATCAGGAACATGGATATTTCCCAATCTTCCATCCATGACTAACGAAAAGGTACACGAGCCTCATACCCGTTAATCGGTTCTTCATAAAAGACTTACTCTAAATGGAATTTCAGTATGTGTATTTTACTTTTATGAAGAAATTTGAACAAAACGGGAAGAATAGACTCTGCCTGTTAATAAGCTATTCTAAATTTTATTCCGTTCGGCGAAAGCCTCTGCCTTAAGTCATTTATTAAGAAATTTCGTTGACTTTTAAGATGTTTGTCCTACCGTGTTCGTTAAGGGGCGCACCGCCAACATGAATCACGCGGTCGCCTTCGGTCAAAAGTTTCTTTTCTTTAAGTATTGTAATTGATTCCAGAATAGCTTCCTCCAACTGTTCGCATGTGTTTAAATAAAATACTCTTATACCCCACACAAGCATCATGTATGGCAATAGTTTTTTATTGGTGGTGAAGGCAAATATATCGGCATCCGGCCTGTGGGCTGCTATGCGAAATGCGGTGTAGCCTGAATGCGTAAACGTAATAATGGCTTTTGCTTTGATTTCTTTTGCCAAGGTAGCTGCATTGTAGCAAATTGAGTCGGCAAGAAAAGTGGAAGTTCCTTCCATGGGCAAATATTTTTTATGGAAAGGATTGCCAAAGGATTCCGTATAACTAATTATTTTTTGCATATTCATAATCGTGTCAACAGGATATTTGCCAATAGATGTCTCGCCGCTAAGCATAAGCGCATCGGCACCATCCAGCACAGCGTTTGCCACATCGGTGGCTTCTGCCCGTGTAGGAGTGAAATTTGTGATCATGCTTTCCATCATTTGGGTGGCAACAATAACCGGTTTCGACATGCCAATACATTTCTCAATAATTTGTTTTTGAATCAGCGGTACTTCATCAAAAGGCATTTCCACTCCGAGGTCGCCCCGTGCCACCATTATGCCATCTGCATAGGCAATGATATGATCAATTTCCTGTAGGGCTTCGGGCTTTTCAATTTTAGCAATAACACCTGCATGACCTTGGTTATTTTTTATTAATTCCTTTAATTCCAAAACATCAGTAGCTTTACGAACAAAGGATAAAGCTATCCAATCAACATCCTGATTGATGGCAAAAATGACATTCGAAATATCTTCATCCGTAAGACATGGCAGCGATACCATGGTATTGGGCAGGTTTACGCCTTTTTTGGACGAGAGCGGTCCGCCGAAAACAACTTTTGCTTTTACAGTATCCTTTTTATTTGTTTCGATTACTTCCAGTTTGATTTTACCATCATCAATCAGTATCATTTCACCCGCTTTAACATCCTGTGGAAATTCATGATAACTCATATAAATCCGCTCCTTGTTGCCGACACATTTTTCTGAAACAAACGTTATGATTTCATCGGGAACCAAATCAATACGATTGTTTTCGATGACACCAACCCGCAATTTAGGTCCCTGCAAATCGGCAAGAATAGCCACATGAGATTCACATTCACTATTCAATTCCCTGATAAGATTTGACAGTTTCAGGAATTCTTCCTGTTTTGAATGTGAGAAATTTATTCTGAAAACATCCACGCCTTCAGCTATCATTCTTTTCATGATATCTTTTGAAGAACAGGCGGGACCTAAGGTTGCTATTATTTTTGTTTTAGAGAGAAATGAATTCATGCGAAAATAGAATACGGTTTTATTTAATGGCAAGAGGTAATCACATCATGCTGATTTCGGGATTATTGATAGTGCAACATCCATCTCATGAAGTCAAACCTACCTCTTGAGAGAAACGAATTGTCATCCTTTTTATTTTTCAAGGATGACAATCATTTCGTGATAGAATTACTTTTTTTCTGCTTCTTTGTCCAGTTCCATTTTCAGGTATTTATTGCCTTCGTTCAGGAGTTCTATTTCGCATGAAATCATAACATCTTCGCCAATCATAATACCTCCTGCTTCCAGAGATGAGTTCCAAATCAGTTCCCATTCAGTTCTGTTGATTTTTCCCGTAACGGTAAATCCTGCTTTTTCGTTTCCCCATGGATCCTTTTGTATTCCGCCAAACTGAACATCCAATTTCACGTTCTTTGTGATGCCCCTCATGGTCAATTCGCCCCATAATGCTTGATTACCTTCAGCATCAGCACTTCCAATGGTGCTCGAAACAAAAGTGATTTGTTTGTGTGATTCAACATCAAAAAAATCAGCACTTTTCAGATGTTCATCACGTTTGGCATCACCCGTATCTATGGACGATGCATCTATCCACAAATCAATTTCGGCGGTCGTAAAATCTTTTTCCTCTGTATAGATACTGACGTCGAAAGTTTTGAATTTACCCTTCACGTGCGCAATCATTAAATGCCTTACTTTGAAGGCAATTTCGCTGTGCGTTTGGTCAATTGACCATTTTGATTTTGTTTTTGTTTCCATAATTTTTGTTTTTGAATTGTTGTTATATGATGTATGTTCCTTATGTAGTATTTCAGCTTTTCGACTTAGCGTAATTCAACCTATTTTTTTATGTGTGAAATGCTATCAAACTATGCAACATTTTGCTGATGTATGCAATGAATTTTCACGCCACAAAAGTACATGCTTGTTCACAGGGGAATGTTACACAATAATGATTAAAACTTACATAATTCACACATGGGAGGAAATAATTTTGAACCTGCTACCCGTTCGGCTATCTCAAAAAATCGTAAACGCATTTATGCAGCAGCCGACAGCGAAGAAACTTCAAACTACGTCTGGGGTGATTGGATATATTTTGTGGTGCTGTAAACAAAACATTCTGACGGAACTCTTTACAAAGTAAAACGATTGCTTGAGTAATTAAAACGATTACTTGAGTAATTAAAACGATTACTTGAGTAATTAAAACGATTGCTTGAGTAATTAAAACGATTGCTTGAGTAATTAAAACGATTGCTTGAGTAATTAAAACGATTACTTGAGTAATTAAAACGATTGCTTGAGTAATTAAAACGATTACTTGAGTAATTAAAACGATTGCTTGAGTAATTAAAACGATTGCTTGAGTAATTAAAACGATTGCTTGAGTAATTAAAACGATTACTTGAGTAAT
>CAIOYH010000222.1 GCA_903862465.1 uncultured bacterium
GTTCGGCTTGGACCTGAAATCACCGAAATGAGCGATGGCAAACGTTTGCCGTATTTTTCACTGATGGCAGCCAAAGCATCAGGCAAATCAGGAACAAGTTGGGAGGTGTAAGCCACTACTATATGTACATCAGGATAGACTATTAAACGTCTGCCGGACACTTGCGCCGAGGAAACCATAATGCTGCCCAATCGAGAAATCAAGAATTCACAAAAGGTGACACCTTGTTGCGCTTGGGTGATATTATCTTTATTATCAGAAAAAGGTATGCGCGCAGCAGTAAACCAATCTTTAATTTTATCTTCAAGACAGAATAGCTGATTCCATTTTTGCTCTATAGCAAGGGATTTGAAGTTTTGTAGAAATTCGTTTTCATCTTCGCAATACACAAATTTTCCTGCAATTTTGGTGAAAGCTTCTGCAAAAGCAATATCAATAGGTTCTTCGGACATTACAAATACATTTGATGAAAAATCAATGTCGGTGTAAGGGCAGTCGGCTTGAAAGATACCCGCATTGCGGACGTTTTTCAAAACTTTTTCGCGAGAGGTAGATTCATCCATGAGAATAATAGTTTAGTTTTTTTGCTGAATTTATCCTTTTATCGGTTCGTTGTCGTCTTTTGCTGTAGCTTGTTCTTCCAATTTAGTTTTAGCGTCTTCTTTGGCTTTAGCATCTTCCCGTTTAGCATTATCAGTATTTTCCGTAGTAGTCTGAATATCTTTGGCGACTCCTTCAATATGTGCATGATTTTCATACATACGTTTGCCAAAAATGAGTTCCACATCTTCGCGGAAGATGACTTCTTTTTCGAGAAGCAAGGCAGCTAATTGTTCAACCTTCGGTTTGTTATCAATAATGATATTCTTTGCCCGTTCGTAAGCAATCTCTATGATTTTGCTCACTTCTTCATCTATGACTTGCGCCGTGGTTTCGCTGTAAGGTTTGGTGAGGGCATATTCCGATTGTCCTGTGGAATCATAATAGCTGATGTTGCCAAGCTTTTTGTTCAAACCATAATACACCACCATGGAATAGGCTTGTTTCGTCACCCGTTCTAAATCGTTAAGTGCCCCTGTGGAAATTTTACCAAAGTTGACATCTTCCGAAGCACGTCCACCTAAAATGGCGCACATCTCGTCTAACAATTGTTCGGTGTTGGTAATCTGACGCTCTTCGGGCAAATACCATGCTGCCCCTAAAGCTTTACCCCTTGGGATAATGGTTACTTTGACTAAAGGCGAAGCATGTTCCACCAACCAACTGATAGAAGCATGACCTGCTTCGTGGAAAGCAATTACTTTCTTTTCATCTTGCGAAATAATTTTGCTACGTTTCTCCAATCCACCAACAATACGGTCAATGGCATCCAAGAAGTCTTGTTTTTCAATAATCTTTTTATCTTTTCGAGCTGCAATCAAGGCAGACTCATTACAGACATTGGCAATATCTGCACCCGAAAATCCGGGCGTTTGACGTGCCAAGAATTCAACATCCATATCAGGAGAAAGCGTCAAGGGTTTCATGTGGACTTTAAAAATGGCTTTACGTTCATCCAAATCAGGAAGCTCTACATGAATCTGACGATCGAAACGTCCGGCACGCAACAATGCTCTATCCAAAATATCGGCACGATTGGTAGCCGCTAGAATGATAACGCCTGCATTGCTTGAGAATCCATCCATCTCAGTCAACAACTGATTCAAAGTATTTTCTCTTTCGTCGTTAGCACCGTTCATTGGGTTTTTGCCGCGAGCACGTCCGATAGCGTCAATTTCATCAATAAAAACGATACAGGGTGCTTTTTCTTTCGCTGTTTTAAACAAGTCGCGAACCCGAGAAGCACCGACACCCACAAACATTTCGACAAAATCGGAACCCGACAGCGAGAAGAAAGGAACTTTTGCTTCGCCTGCAACAGCTTTAGCTAATAACGTTTTTCCCGTGCCCGGAGGACCTACCAACAAAGCCCCTTTGGGAATCTTTCCCCCGAGAGTGGTATATTTCTTTGGATCTTTTAAAAAGTCAACAATCTCCATGATTTCAACTTTGGCTTCTTCCAATCCTGCCACATCACTGAAGGTTATTGAACTACTCGTATTCTTATCAAAAAGTTGTGCCTTAGATTTTCCTACATTGAAAATCTGAGAGCCACCTGCTCCGCGACCCATCATACGCATGATGATAAACCAAACAACCAAGAGGAGTCCAATGGGTATAATCCATCCTAAAATATCACCACTCCAATTCTTACGGGTTTCACTTTCGGGAGTGATATGCGCAAAGCTTCTCAGTATTTTTTCCTTATCAATCGCAGTTTTTGCGCTAGCAGTATCACCGTGCAAAATATCGTTCTCAGCATCTGCCAAGTCTTTTCTAAAAGATTCTACAGAAGATATCTCGAATTCGAAATGCGGACCTTTGATGTCTGTCTTTGCGGTGCCTTTCTTCGCAATTGCATCTTTAAACTCAGGAACTTTTTTCAGTGAATCTTGTTTCACATACACCTCAGCCTTTTCTTTGTTGACAATCACTATTTTTTCAACATAGTGCTTTTGAAGTAATTTCACAAACTTGTCGGGAGTGATAGTCTTAGTGTCGGAGCCATTATAATTATAGAACTGTAGTCCAATAAAAACAATCGCCAATACAGCATACAGCCAATAAAAGCTGAATTTTTTCTTAGGGTTATTGTTTGGAGGAATGTTCGGGAATTTGTTATCTTGCTTATCAGCCATGTCTTTTTTAAAATTGTAATGTTATTAATCTGAATCAAATTTACGAATCTGCGCATCTGCCCAAAGTTTTTCGAGCTGATAAAAACTGCGACTCTCTTGTTGAAATATATGCACTACCGTATCGAAATAATCGAGCAAAATCCATTCTGCATTGGCAAAGCCTTCTCTGTTACTCGGTTTTTGTCCAATCGTTTTAATTACTTCTCGTTCTACAGAATCCGCAATAGCTTCGACCTGAACTTTGGAATTGCCATGACAAATCACAAAGCCTTTGAAAAAAGCATTTTGTATGGAACTAAAGTCAATAGACATAATGTCTTGCCCTTTTTTTTCGAGCATACCGCGTACGATTACGTCGGTGATTTCGGGAACTTCTTTTATTTTCTTTTTAGCCGGCATCAAATATTTTTTATAAGTTTGCAAAAGTAAGCATTTTTAATTAATTTATCGGGTATTATTTGTAGTAATTCATATTCGTTGATTGTTTTTTGCTTCATTATAAATTATTTAAAATCTCAAGGCATCGCTAATATGAAAATTATTAAAATAGCTTCGGTGGCATCCACGAACCAATATGCCGAAAAACTGTTGAACGAAAAGGCAGTGAATTCGCCTACTTGCATTGTCACCCAACATCAAACCGCGGGCAAAGGACAAGACCAAAACACATGGGAATCGGAAGCCGACAAAAATTTGACGTTTAGCATCATCTGCTTCCCGAGTTTTCTGCCTGCTTCGCAACAGTTTGAATTGAACAAAGCCGTTGCTCTTGCGGTTTCCGACTTACTGAAAGCCACTCTGCCGAAAGAAAACATTTTCATCAAATGGCCCAATGACATCTATATTGATGACAAAAAGACGGCAGGTATATTGATACAAACATCGGTTCAGAATCAAAGCATGAAGTGGGCTATCATCGGCATTGGCATCAACGTGAATCAAGACGTCTTTCCCGAATATTTGCCCAACCCGAGCTCGGTGATACAGCATAAAAAATCCGAAACAAATCTCGATACGCTTTTGGAAGATTTCCTTATCAGCTTTGAAAAACGTTTTCATCAGTTAAAGATGAAAGAGGTGGAGCAGATTGATGAGGATTATCTGAAAGTGTTTTATAAATTGAATCTTCGGTCAGCGTTTGTGGTGAAGGGCGAGCGGATTTTCGCAACGATACGAGGGGTGAATCAATACGGATGGTTGCAGCTTCAAGATGACGATGGAAATGTGGTTGAATATGATTTAAAGCAAGTGTCGTTCTGTAACTGAGTTCATCGAGCCCCTACGAATTACGAATGAACGAATTACTAATGCCGTTACTAGAAGCTTTAGGCATGGAATTTAGGTTTGTTAGAAGTTACACAAAGATTCACAGAGAATATGGAGATTCACAGAGATTTTTGGACGAATTCGTAATTCGAAAATTCGTAATTCGTAGAGGTAATGCTTGGACCTTAGCGGCTGCCTCAGAACTCTGCCCGTTCGCAGTATTCTTTCAGCTTTGTTCCGAAGATGTCCACCATGTTTTGTAGGGGGCGTAATGCCATCATGCTAATCATCATCGGCATTTCGTGGTTCATTATGAATTCTGTCTCGCATTGATTTTCGCCCAAGGCGTTCATCAAACAAACCAATTCGAAGGTGAAGGGTATCTTTGTTTCGGCTTCGGGAAAAATCGTGATGCGTTGGTTGGGCACCTTTTCTTTTATCTTCAGCGCCAATTGTCCTATGCCGCTCACTTTAAAGGAACATGAATCTTGATCGGATTGCCAATCGGACACTTGGTCGGGCATCAGATTCTTGAAATTATTGAAATCCGCCAAGAAACTATAAATGGTCTCGACGGGACGGTTGATGAGCGTTTTTTCGCTTTTTATTTGTGCCATACGGTTTATATCCCCCATTTTTCGGGAGCTTCGCGCCATGTGGCTAAATATTCCTGCTCGGTTTCACTGATAAAATTGCTTTCCATGGCTTGTTGCAACAAGGCATTGTAGCTCGATAGGGTGACCAATCTACATTTCGCTTTCGCAAAACTTTCTGTTGCTTTCGGGAATCCATACGTAAAAATGGCTGCCATACCTTTCACGTCGCAACCCGCATCGCGCAAAGCTTCCACAGCTTTCAAACTGCTGCCGCCTGTGGAAATCAAATCTTCAATCACCACCACCGACTGACGGCTTTCGATCACCCCTTCAATCAAATTTGCCATGCCATGTTCTTTGGGCGCCGAACGCACATACACAAATGGCAATCCCAATTCCTGCGCCACCAACGCGCCCTGAGCTATGGCGCCCGTGGCAACACCCGCAATTACATCGGGCACGCCAAACTCATTGCGAATCAGGTCGGCAAACTGCTGACGGATGTAGGTTCTGATTTTGGGGTACGACAAAGTTTTCCTGTTATCACAATAAATCGGCGACTTCCATCCCGATGCCCATGTGAAAGGATTTTGCAGATTCAATTTAATTGCTTTAATTTGCAGTAAATATTCTGCAGTCTTTAACGCTATATCATTATTTTTTTCCATGGTGCAAAATTACAAAGTTTACGTAAATAACAAAGAAGTTATTTTTGAAAATCTTCAGAAAGAACCTTCCTCAATCAATTTTTATAGGTTTGACCAACTGCCCGACAGCGCCAAAATTGAAGACATCATACTTGATTTTGAGCAAGATGAAAAGCAATTGAAGTTAGAGTTTTTGAGTGAGCACCCGCGCGAATTATTTTTGCTGTTCGCCCGTTCTTATCATCCGATACATGCTGCGGGGGGCTTAGTTTGCGCGCCCGAAGGCGAGATGTTATGGATTTTTCGCAACGGAAAATGGGATTTACCCAAGGGAAAAAGGGAGAAAAATGAAAAATCGAAGCAGTGTGCCTTGCGCGAAGTTGAGGAAGAAACGGGGCTGAAAAACATCACTATTTTGAAGGATATGTCGTGCACGTATCATACTTACACGGAAAATGGCAAACGAATATTGAAAACAACGCATTGGTATGTGATGTTTGCAAAAAAAAATACAGCCTTGAATCCCCAAATTGAAGAAGGCATCATAGAGGTGAGATGGATAAAAAAAAGCGAACTTAATATGGTGATGAGCAACACCTATCAATCTATATTCAACCTAATGGATACCTATTTGAATCCACGAAAGTGAAAGCATTTTGAGTACTTTATTTTTTATTTCTTAGAAAAATAAAAAAAAGTAAAAAAAAATATCTCTATGTGAAAAAATATTTTTACTTTTACACCCGAATTAACAAACAAAACAGATTGAAACATTTAAGAAAATATTACAAAACCTCTGAAACCCTTGCTAGAGTAGAGAGAGAGAGAGAGAGAGAGAGGTTTCCTTTGCTAGCAAAATATTTTGTCGGATGTTCCGAACAAAATAATTTTGTTCGTTTTTGTCTATGCCCAGACATTTTCCCGACATTTTTTCAAAATAACACTTTTCTTCTATCTGATTCCCTTTATTCTTTTCACAACTTAAATAACGCTATTAGTAGCTGTTATGCCGTCTCAACGACGCAGCCTACCCTTACTTCATGCCGCTCAAATGCCAAAAACATCAAAGTTACTGCGGCAAAAATTCAGGTTTTTGCGGCGAAAACTGAGCTTTTTGGGGCAAAAACTAAGGTTTTCGCGACCAAAACCTTGATTACTGTGGCAAAAACACAGGTTTTAACGGCAAAAACAAACATAAATTCTCATAATAATCTAGGTTTTTATGACAAAAACCTAGGTTTTCGTCGCAAAAATCTAGGTTTTCATGACACCAACTCCAGACTTCATGGCGACAACTTTAACCATTTTCTTGAAAACATCAAATCATAATATAAAAATAAAAATTAATATTCATTAAACCCAGATTCCGCATTAGATTATTGAAAGGGGAAATCATACTCTTTGCCATAATTCCACAATCCAGAAAACCACGCTCTTCTTTTCTTATTAAGAGCTATCCTTAGGACTAGTTTGTCATTAACTTTTTCAAAATA
>CAIOYH010000223.1 GCA_903862465.1 uncultured bacterium
TCTTCCTTGTTCAATCTCTCTGACTTTTTTTATCTTAAAGTCTTCACTGAAGGTCCTAGATCTCCTTTCGGAAATGCTCATTTTAAATTGATTTCTTGTTGCCATTTTTTAATCGTTTTTACTTTAAAAAGTGGTCAACGTATTTCAGGCATTGACATCTTTGTGTCTATGCGTCTGTGTGGTAAATTTCCACCACCGTGCCCCTCTGTGAAAACCACCGTGTCAACTGCGGTTGAATTTTTTTTCTTAAAATTTCTTCATCATAGTATCTTTTTGTACCTTTGTGCGGAAATTTTTTCTTTATAAATTACCACCAATCCCACCACTTAACTCAACCAACTCAATTAACTCAATCAACCAATTAACTCAATCAACCAATTAACTCAATCAACCAATTAACTCAATCAACCAATCAACCATTTAACTTAATCAACTTAATTAACCAATCAACCCAATTAACCAACAATGCACCTCCACCTCCCATTTGTCCTAAAATTTCTCGCTGTAGTCTTGCTATGCCTGCTATCCCTTAGCACAGCCCTGCACGCCCAAGAAATTACTAATGATGGCAAAGACGAACCTCCTTTTCAGTATGACGAAATTTCAGTACTTTTTATGGTAGAAAACTACGGAAATTTTTATTTAGATGTGATTTATAGTACAGATGGAGTGCTGTATATAAATATCAGCGACTTATTTCGTGCTGTGGGTATTCCAGCTTTCTATGGGCAAAAAGGTGATAGTTTGGGTGGTTTTATTGATAGAGAAAACCAAAAATATGTTTTTGATTACACCAATAAGCAGTTAAAATAAAAGGATAAATACTATAATCTTTTAAAGAACTTAAATAAAATAAATGGCATGTTATATTTGGAATCTTCAGCGTTTAAAGACATATTTGGCATTTCGATGACTTTCAATTTCAGGTTAATGATGATTTTATTTAAATCAGATTTCGAGTTGCCCGTAGTAAAAGAAATCCGATTAGAAAAAATGCGCTTAAATATATTAAAAGCGAAAGGTGTAACAGTTGTAGATACAACGTTTCGTAGAAACAATCACCTTTTTAAATTTGGAACCTTAGATTGGGGCGTTGGTTCATCTCAAACATGGAAAGGAAAAACACTAAGTAATTTTAATTTAGGTCTAGGAGGAGAATTATTGTATGGAGAACTAATTTTATCAACAAATTATTCAACACGATCCAAATTTGATTACAATCAAATAAATTACTTATGGCGCTATGTCAATAATGACAATAAGATAATAAAGCAGGCTCAAGTTGGAAAAATATCAGCCCAAACTATTTCAACCATTAACGCACCAATTCTTGGTGTAATTATTAGAAATGCAGGTACAACAGTTAGAAAAGCAACAGGATTTTATACTATTAATGAACTTACAGAACCTAATTGGACCGTAGAACTTTATATTAATGATATGCTAGTTGATTACATAAAAGCTGACGCTTCAGGGGCATTTAGCTTTAAAGTACCAATAGTGTATGGTTATACCACCTTAAAATTAAAATTTTATGGACTGATGGGTGAAGAACGAACAGAACAACGTACGTTGAACGTTCCCTATACAATAATGCCTACGAAGAAATTTGAATATGGTTTATCTATAGGGGTGTTGCAAGATAGTAGTTGGAATCGTTTCGCAAAATATGACTGCAATTATGGGGTGACAAGATATTTTACAATCGGAGGAGGCATTGAATATTCATCAAAACTCAAAAAAAAATCACTAATACCGTATGCTAAAATTACTATACAACCCTATAGTAAAATGTTAGTAAATATTGAATATAATTATGGAGTTAAAACTCATGGTACGGTAGATTTCACGGTTTTTAAAAATGCCTTTTTTGAAATAGATTATTCAAAATATGCTAAAAGGCAAATTGCAATCCCTTTTAAACCTCTTGAAGAAAGAAGTGCTAAACTATCTTTTCCCTTAAGGATAAAGAAAATCAGATTGTTGGCAAAATTTGATTATACTCAGTTTGTATACGAAAAATACAAATATAACTCGGGGAATATTATGATATCAATATCCTATAAAAAGTTTAATCTTAACTCTTCAACACCTATCAGTTGGGTTGAAAAAGGATCAATTTATATAAACTCTGACTTATCATTATCCTACAAACTTAAGGAAGGTTTTAATTTATTTCTATCAACATTATTTAATGTAAGCGAATCAAAAGTTTCAACAATTAAGGTTAATGTTGAAAAGAGCATTCCTATAGGATATATTACTGCATCGTACGAAAGGAATTTATTAACAAAAGGAAATAATGTAAATGTAAGTTTTAAATTTGATCTTCCATTTGCTCAATCAAATATTTCTTTCTCTTATGGTAATGGTGCCATCAACACCTCGGAAGGCTTACAAGGAAGCATGGCTTTTGGAAGTGGACATCATTATTTGCATACAAATAACAGTTCTTCAGTAGGAAAAGGAGGTATTTCACTGTATCCTTTTTTAGATTTGAACAATAATGGTAAATATGATGAGGGTGAACATTTTGTAAAATTGAGTTCAGTAAAAGTACAGGGTGGTAGCATTTTAACACGAGAAAAAGATTCCATTATTCGTATTCCGGATTTGAATCCATTTATCAGTTATATAGTTGAGTTTGATAATAATGATTTGGATAATATTGCTTGGAGGTTTAAAAAGAAGGTGTATTCAATTTTAGTGGATCCTGACCAATTTAAAAAAGTGTATATTCCTATCGTTGCCGTTGGTGATGTGAGTGGCACAGCTTATTTTGAGAAAAAAAATGAATTAAAAGGAATTGGAAGAATTTTAATCAAATTCTACAAAAAAGGCAGCGACAAACCCATTGCCGAAACACTTTCGGAATCGGATGGGTATATCAACAATGTGGGGCTTATGCCGGGGGATTATGTGGCAAGAGTGGATGCTGCACAGTTGCAGATTTTGGATTATTCATGCGACCCGCCTTTTAGGGAGTTTACTATTAAAGCAGTGGTGGATGGAGATATGGTGGATGGAATAGATTTTGTGTTAAGCAAAAATGTAAGGGCAAAAGTGCCTAAATTGGATACGATTGCGGGAGTTAAAGATACACTTATTAAGGTGGATAGTGTGCATGGTGTGCCGCTACAAAATGATAGCATCCACAAGGCTGTACCAACTCAGCAGCATGATAGCATCCAACAAAAGCGAAATGAAGCACCCAAAACTATGGAGCTTCAGCCGGCAGTGAAAGATACGGGTATGGTGCTATGTATTCAGATTGCGGCATCCAAAAACTTCACCAAGCCGGAGTATTTCAAAACCACCTTGAAGTTGACGGATGAGGTGTATTATTATAAAAAGAAGGGATGTTTCATCTATGTGGTGGGCACTTACAAAAAACAAGATGAAGCCAAGGCAGCCATGCAGCAGCAGCATATAAAAGGGCTTATTGTTGTGGTGAATGCGGCGGCGCTAATGGACAAGTAGGGGGGAGACCAAATTCCAAACCACTACGAATTACGAATTGGCGAATTACGAATCCCAAAAATTTTAGTGAATCTTAGTGAACTTAGTGCCTAAGTGGTTTAAAAAGTTACACAGAGATGCACCGAGAAGGAGTTACACAGAGATGTTGGGGCGACATTCGTAATTCGTATATTTGTAATTCGTAGGGGGTCCTTGGGTTTTGGGTCTTGGAACTTGGTATTTGGAGTTTGGTATTTGGATCTTCTTAAAGGACTTGCATCCTATTAGCATCTTGTTTGATAAAGACAAAAAGCAATACGGTGAAGGATAATAGCGATGAGCCGCCATAGCTTACAAAGGGCAAGGGAATGCCCACCACAGGCGCCAAACCGATGGTCATGCCGATGTTGATCATCACATGGAAAAACAGGAGAGAGGCAAGCCCATAGCCATAAATGCGACTGAAGGAGGAGCGCTGTCGTTCTGCCACAAATAATATCCGCATCAAGAATAGGACGAACATGATTACCACGACACCGCTACCTACAAAGCCCCATTCTTCGCCTATGGTGCAAAAAATAAAATCGGTGTTTTGTTCGGGCACAAATTTATATTTGGTTTGGGTGCCGTTGAGGAAGCCTTTGCCTAATGCGCCACCCGATCCGATAGCAATTTTCGATTGGTTTACGTTATAACCTTTGCCTTTCAAATCCGTGACTTTTCCGAGAAACACATCAATACGTTTTTTCTGATGCGGTTCTAACACGTGCTCGTAAATGCCGTTTACACTAAATATAAAGCCGACTATCAAGCCATAAATCACCAAAAACTGTATGATGTTTTTGCGGCTTCGACGAATCAAAAATATAAGTATTACAGCAGCAAGCGTGATAAAGGCAACGACAATAAATTTATCAATCAGCAGGGTGAAAATAAACAGCACAATTAAGGCAAAGCCAAAGATGAGAATATTGCCCGAAAGCCCTTCACGATATAATACAAAAATAAAGGACGCAAACACGAGCATAGAGCCGGTTTCGTTTTGCATCAGAACCAGCATTGCAGGAAGCGCGATGATGGCGATGGCTTTTAATCGGGTTCGGATGTCTTGCAAACGGACACTGATATCGCCTAGAAACCTTGCCAGCACCAAATTGGTGGCAAACTTAGCTAATTCGAGAGGTTGAAAGCGAACCGTATCAGAAAAATATATCCAAGAGCGCGAACCGTTGACTTCGCTTCCAATTGCTAGCGTGAGCAGTAGAAATCCGATGGCAAAGATGTAGATAAAATAAGAAAAGGTGGCGAAAAACTTTGCATCTAAAATGAGTACAAGCAAAATTAAAACTATGGAAATGAGTATCCACATAAATTGTTTTCCATACTCTTGCGAGAAATCAATGATAGATTTATGTTCTTCGTTATAGGCTGCTGCGTAGATATTCAACCAACCGACAAGGATAAAAAACATATACATGCCCACCAAGGTCCAATCCAAGTTTGAGAATATGCTTTTCGGCTGCCTCATTCGCTCTTAATAATTAGTTTTGAATCCATGATATCTTTTTCCAAATCGAGACGTTTCACCTTGTGTGTCAAATATTTTTCGATCATCAAACTAGCAACGGGAGCAGCCCAAGTGGCTCCATAACCG
The DNA here is from genome assembly GCA_903862465.1 of uncultured bacterium. GTDB lineage: Bacteria > Bacteroidota > Bacteroidia > Bacteroidales > CAIWKO01 > CAIWKO01. The sequence continues at coordinate 5,114 of CAIOYH010000223.1, forward strand.
GAGTTTTCGACAACAGCAGCTATCGCAATTTGAGGGTTATCCATGGGAGCAAAGGCAATAAAAACGGAGTGATTTTTGCCTGCATTCTGAACGGTACCTGTTTTGCCACAAACTTTTATACTATCCATCCTGACATTATGAGCGGTGCCACCTTCCACCACGCCTAGCATACCTTTTACTATATAATTAAAGTATTCGGGATTCACTTTGGTATATCTTTTTGTCAAATACTTTTTATTCAGGTTGCTTATGGTACCAATGGCTTTTACAATATGAGGAGTATAAAAGTAACCTCGATTAGCTATAATAGCCGCTACATTTGCCATTTGGAGCGGGGTAAGCAAGATTTCTCCTTGTCCGATGGCAATAGAAATCACCGATAGTGCCCTCCAATGTCCTCTGCCAAAATATCTATCATAATATTTGCTAGTGGGGATGTTGCCTCCTGACTCATTGGGTAAATCAACGCCCAAAGGATTGCCTAATCCAAAACTCAATACAAAATTGCGCCAAGCATTGAAGCCTGCTTCTGTAGAGGGATATTGTTTGTTTTCAATAGTCGTTTTCAAAACCTTGCAAAAATATGCATTGCAGGATGTTTGTATGGCGCCCAACAATGCTAATGGAGAGCCATGTGAATGGCATTTTATCATTTTGCCATTGCCCAAAGGGAAACCACCGTAGCATGGATAAGTAATAGTTGTATTCAGCACTCCTTCCTGAAGCCCGATAAGTCCGACAATAGGTTTAAAGGTTGAACCCGGGGGATATCTTCCAGATAATGCACGATTGAATAAAGGTAAATTTTTATCCGATAAAAGGTCGAAATAGTTTTTCGTTCGTTCGCGACCTACCAATAAATTGGGGTCATACGAAGGACTAGAAGCTATAGCGATGATGCCGCCTGTTCTTGGATCAAGCGCCACAACACTGCCACGTTTATTTTGTAAAAGCTTTTCGGCATATTCTTGCAAGTCGGCATCTAGATAGGTATGCAAGTCTTGTCCGGGTTTTGCTTCCACATCAAATTTACCGTTCATATAACTTCCCATATCGCGATTGTGAACATCCACCATGATAATTCTTATTCCCTTTTTGCCTCTAAGTTCCTTTTCATACGATTTTTCAAGACCACTGATGCCGATATAATCCCCCGGTTTATAATATTCATCGGTTTCGAGCATTTCAGGAGTTGTTTCGCCTATATAACCTAATATCTGTGCACAGTAGGGTTGAGGATAATTTCGAATGGTACGTGCTTGAATGTAAAACCCGGGATATTCAGAAAGGCGTTCTTGCAACATGCCATATTGTTCCTTCGGAATTTTTTCATCATATATGGTCGGCAAAAAATTAGAATATACAGTCGCCAATTTTATCTTTTTCCGAAAAGTTAGAATGTCGGTATTGATAAGTTTGCAGAAACCTAAAGTGTCAAAGGTTTTGCCCATTTGATGAGGAATTACCATTAAATCGTAGGTAGCTTCGTTGTATAAAAGAGGTTTGCCATTGCAATCATAAACCAAACCGCGCGCAGGAAACTCGGTTAAATACCTGAAAACATTGTTATCTGCAGATGATTTATTGGTTTTGTCAATAATTTGCAGAAAAAAAAGACGGATAATAAAAACCAAAGCAATTACCAAAAAAATGGTATTGATCACATATCGTCGAGATGTAAAACTTTTATTGGCAGACATACTTTTAGTTAGAGCTACAAAATTAGTTATTTCTTGCGAACTGTGGAAAGATAATTATTTGAAAAAAAAGAATTTTTAATTGCAATTAAAAAATAAAGTGTAATTTTGCCATTTGGTTAAACTATTTAATTAAACCATTTATAGAAACATGTCCGAACAAGAATTATCAACAGAAAAAACCATACTCGAAGCCGCCAAGAAAGTGTTTCTCGACAAAGGCTTCGATGGTGCACGCATGCAGGAGATAGCCGACAAGGCAGGCATCAACAAAGCGTTGTTGCATTATTACTTTAGAAGTAAAGACAAGCTCTTCGATGCCATTTTCGAAGAAGCCTTCAAGCAGTTTCTGCCTAACATATCAGAAATAATGATTTCTAATAAGCCAATCGAAGAAAAAGTGCGTGCGTTTGTAAGCTCTTATATTGATATGCTGCTCAAAAATCCGTATTTGCCGGTGTTTGTTATTCGTGAACTGCAACGCAAACCCGATGCGATAGTCGAGATATTAAAAAAATCGAAGATTAACCCCATTCAGGTTGCCCTGACACTCAAACAGCATACCGAAGACGGACAGATTATCGACATTTCATTGCCCCACCTCATTGTAAACATGATTGGGCTGTGTGTGTTTCCGTTCATTGGTCGCCCCATCATCGAAGGATTTTTGTTTAACAACAACACCGAAGCGTACAATGCGTTTTTGCTCGAGCGCAAAACCTTAGTTGCCGATTTTATCCTCAATGCCATCAAACTTAAATAATAGATTCCAATGAAAAATAGTGTATTCATCTTTCTTTTTCTCTTCTGCGGACTGTCGTTTGCTCAAAACACAGATACTCTCACATTGGCGGGTTGCCAACAGCAAGCCATAGAAAACTATCCGCTCATCAAACAAAAAGACTTGCTTTCAGCTGCCGCCGATTTGCGGCTTAAAAACCTCAATACTTCCTATTTTCCTCAACTTTCGTTGAACGGGCAAGCCACGTATCAATCCGCAGTAACCGAAATACCCAAGTTCAGCCCCCTCATCACCATCACACCGAGCAACAAAGACCAATATAAACTTACTCTTGATGTAAACCAATCCATTTGGGATGGCGGACAAACCTCCACACAAAAGAAACTGGAAGTCAGCAGCCTCGAAGCCGACAAAATGATTGTAGATGTAGAGTTAGCGAAGATAAAAGACCGTGTGAATCAACTCTTTTTCAATATTCTGTTGGTTCAGCAAAACCAAAAAATCATTCTTAATTTGCAAAACGATTTGCAATCGAAGCTCACCAAGATCAAAGCAGGCATTAAAAACGAAGTGCAGTTGCAAAGCAATGCCGATGTGCTCCAAGCCGAAATGATAAAGTCCGAACAACAGTTGATAGAACTTGATAACACGAAAACAACAGCCCTGAATATGTTGTCAGAATATTTAAACCGACCTATACCGGCAGGTACTGTGTTCAAACTCCCTGAAACAGATGTGGGCGCAGTGGTTTACGATAACAAACGTTTGGAAATGCAGTTGTTCGATGTTCAAATGAACAAATTAGAGGTGACGAAAAAGCTAGCCACCACGCGCATCATGCCTCGCTTTAATGCCTTTGGGCAGGGTGGTTATGGCAGGCCCGGCTTCAACATGTTGTCGAACGATTTTGACTTCTTCTACATCTTTGGAGCGAAGCTGAGTTGGAATATATCGGGATTTTATCAAACATCGCGCGAAAAAAAGATTATTGATATTCAGAAAAACCTTTTTGATGTGCAAAAGCAAACTTTTGATAAAACCCTAAAAATCTCTTCGCAAAAAGATTTGAGCGACATCACCAAATATCAACAGCTCATAGATAAAGATAACGAAATTGTTGCTTTGCGGCAAAACATCACGCATGCATCATCCGTGCAGTTAGAGAACGGAATCCTCACCGCCACCGAATATGTCACCGAGCTCGATGCCGAAATTCAAGCCAAGCTCAATATCGAATTGCATAAACTGCAATTGCAGATGGCAAAAATCAATTATCTAAACGCTATGGGTAAGCTTTAACAATGTAACTTAAGAACAATAAATAATACAATCATGAAAAAATATCTAATTATCACCGCTCTTGCACTCCTCGCAGCATGTTCAGGCAAGAACAATAAATCCGATGCTTATGGCAATTTCGAAGCCGATGAGGTCATCATTTCTTCTGAAGTGAGCGGCAAGCTTTTGCTTTTCAACATTGAAGAAGGTGCCGAACTGAAAGCAGAAACACTGATTGGCTTGGTTGATACCACCGATTTACAACTAAAAAAAGAACAGCTCATGGCGCAAAAAAACTCAATCGCTACCAAAACGAGTAACATCACATCTCAAATAGAAGTACAGCAACAACAAAAAGCCAACCTTTTAATTGATAAAGCCCGCATCGAAAAACTATTGAAAGATGGTGCTGCCACCAAAAAACAGTTGGATGATATCAATGGGAGCATTAGCTTAGTAGATAAACAAATAGCATCCATTCAAACCCAAAACAACAGCGTTTCAAGTGACTTGTTAGGTATTGAAAAACAAATTGCTCAGATAGAACAAAGCATCAAAAAGAGTCATATTATCAACCCCGTCAACGGAACCGTTTTGGATAAATATATGATGCAGGACGAGCTGGTTACCCCCGGCAAATCCTTATATAAAATCGCCGACATCACGAATATATATTTACGTGCTTATGTGAGCGAATCGCAACTTTCATCCATCAAATTGGGGCAAAAAGTAGAGGTGCTTATTGATAAAGGAAAGAGTGAAGTTGCAAAATACGAAGGGTTCATCACGTGGATATCTTTTTCTGCTGAGTTTACTCCGAAGATCATTCAAACCAAAGAAGAACGGGTGAATCTGGTGTATGCTGTAAAAATCAAAGTAAAGAACGATGGTGCGCTGAAGATTGGCATGCCCGGCGAAGTGAATTTCAAATAAATGGTAAATGGTAAAAAGGTAAATGGTAAGGATTCATTTATGAAGAAATCTCTAATAATGGGTCCTTTAATTTATTAAATCATAAATCGCAAATCACAGGAAAATGCAAACAGTTGTTGTTGATAATTTAAGTAAAAGCTATAAGCAAGCCGTCGCGCTTAAAAACATCACTTTTGGAGTGGATGCGGGCGAGATATTTGGCTTTATTGGTCCCGATGGGGCGGGTAAAACAAGTTTGTTTCGCATTCTGGTTACACTGCTACTCCCTACTGAAGGCACCGCCACTGTTTTGGGATATGATGTGGTGAAAGCGTATAAAAAGATACGCAATAAAGTGGGTTATATGCCTGGCAAGTTTTCGTTATATCAGGACTTAACTGTGGAAGAAAACCTAAACTTCTTCGCCACCATATTTAGCACCTCAATTGAAGAAAACTACCATCTGATTAAAGATATTTACAGCCAAATTGAACCATTTAAAAAGCGTCGGGCAGGTGCTTTGTCGGGCGGCATGAAACAAAAGCTGGCACTCTCATGCGCTTTAATTCATAAACCCGAAGTGTTATTTCTTGATGAACCCACCACGGGTGTTGATGCGGTTTCGCGTAAAGAATTCTGGGAAATGCTTAAATCATTGAAAAACTCTGGCATCACCATCATTGTTTCCACGCCGTATATGGACGAAGCATCGTTGTGCGATCGAGTGGCACTCATCCAAAACGGCAACATCCTTAAAATAAACAAGCCTGATGTCATCACCACCACGTTCGAAAAGAAGATTCTTGCCATACGCTCCTCTAATATGCACAAGTTACTGAGTGATTTAAATAGCTATGAAGCCTGCGACAGTGCTTTTCTTTTCGGACAAACCATACACTATACTGCCAAACAAAATAATCTGAGGATGTCGGAACTTCAAAACTATTTGACCGGACTCAACCATCAACAAGTGGAAATAAACCCGATTGAAGCCAACATCGAAGATTGTTTTATGTCGTTAATGAACCAAGCATCATGAGTGAACGCGAAACAATCATAACCGTGAGCCATTTGGTGAAGAAGTTCGGCGACTTTACTGCCAACAACGACCTCAACTTTGAAGTATATAAAGGCGAAATCTTTGGTTTCCTCGGTGCAAACGGTGCCGGAAAAACCACTGCCATTAAGATACTTTGCGGCTTATCCAAACCCACTTCGGGCAACGCTACCATTGCTGGATTTGATGTATATACACGAAAGGATGACATTAAAAACAGCATCGGCTACATGAGTCAGAAATTTTCTTTGTATGAAGATTTAACCGTGACCGAAAACATCCGATTCTTTGCCGGCATCTATGGCATGACACGCAAAGACATCAAAATTAAAACACAGCAATTGCTTGCAAAACTCGGCCTGGAAGATTCCGCAAAGAAACTTATCAAAGATTTACCACTGGGATGGCGACAAAAGCTTGCCTTTTCAATTGCCATAGTGCACAGTCCTAAGATTGTTTTTTTAGATGAACCCACGGGAGGTGTTGACCCAATTACTCGGCGTCAGTTTTGGAATCAGATTTATGAAGCTGCCGCAGAAGGCGTCACAGTATTTGTAACCACCCATTATATGGATGAAGCTGAATACTGCGACCGCGTTTCTATTATGGTGGATGGACGCATCGCAGCATTGGATACTCCTCAGAAACTGAAAGAAACTTTTGAAGCCGACTCGATGAACGAAGTGTTTATTAAATTGGCGCGAAATGCCACTTACAATGAGTAGAATTAAAAATCTTAAATCTTAAATCACAAATCTTAAATCAATCAATGAAACATTTCCGCGGCTTCGTAATTAAAGAGTTCTATCACATTTTTCGCGATAAACGGACACTGGCGATATTGTTTGTGATGCCTATTGTTCAAATGTTGTTGTTTGGCTATGTGGTGACCAACGAAATTAAAGATGCCAAAATCGGAATACTCGATCATTCGCAAGACGTGGTTACTCGCAAGATTACCGACAAACTTGCTTCTTCAGGATATTTTATCATCACAAAAGTGTTGACCAACGAAACGGAGATTGAAGATTGTTTCCGCAAGGGTTCGGTGAAAGAAGTGGTGGTTTTTGAACCTGATTTTGCTGTGAAACTTGAACGAGATAACAAAGCCTCCATTCATTTGATTGCCGATGCTTCGGATGCTAACACTGCAAACCTCATTGTGAACTACACCTCAGCCATCGTGAACGATTATGTGACCAAAGAAAACAAAACCGTTACAACGCCTATGCAAATAGGTATCGAATCGCGGATGCTGTATAATGAAGAACTCAAAGGCGTTTATATGTTTGTTCCCGGCACCATGGCTTTGATATTGGTGTTGATTTCCGCTTTGCTCACTTCTGTAAGTATTGTACGCGAAAAAGAACTCGGCACTATGGAGATTTTGTTGGCATCGCCTTTGCGTCCGTTGCAAATTATCATAGGGAAGGTGATGCCGTATGCCGTGCTATCCTTTGTCAATGTCATCACCATATTATTGCTAAGTAATTCTATTTTTGGACTACCGATTCAGGGAAGCGTCGCTTTGTTGCTGCTCGAAAGTATGATGTTCATTATTCTTTCGCTATCGCTCGGAATTTTCATTTCTACTTCAACCAATAGTCAGCAAACCGCCATGATGATTTCCATGATGGGTTTGATGTTGCCTGCCATCATTCTTTCGGGATTTATTTATCCCGTAGAGAATATGCCCATGATTTTGCAATGGGTGTGCCATATCAATCCGTCAACCTATTTTATTATCATCGTAAAAAATATAATGCTCAAAGGTTTGGGGTTTATGAGTGTGTGGAAAGAAACGCTTGTACTGTGCGGTATGGTAGTGTTTTTCATCACCATGAGTGTGCGTAAATTTAAAATCCGTTTGGAGTAAAGAAGAAGTACTTAAAGTGCCTAAAGTATTTAAAGTGCCTAAAGTACTTAAAGTGAACTAAAGTTTAAAGTGACAAAAGTTATATAGAAAAAAATGCGAACCATATTATTCATATTACAGAAAGAGTTTTTACAGATACGGCGCAACCGTGCCATGCTACCCATCATTTTCGTGATGCCCATCATTCAACTACTCATCATGGTGAATGCTGCCACTTTGGAAATGAAAAACATCAGCATTTGCGTGGTGGATAATGATTTGAGTTCCACTTCCCGCCAATTGACCCACAAATTCAGCAGCTCCCCTTTCTTTAAAGTTACGGGCAATACCTTCGATATGAACGAAGCGCGTACCCAAATTGAAGAAAACAAAGCCCAAATGGTAATGAATATTCCCGCAGGATTTGAAAAAAGATTGGTGCGCGAAAACAAAGCGGAGGTACAAATGCTGTTTAATGCCATCAACGGAACGGTGGCAGGCATCGGCAGTGCTTATGCAAACCAAATCGTGATGGGATATAACCGCGAGGTGATTGCCAAATGGATTGGCATTTCGAAAAACAAGCCTATAAATAAAACCATAGAAACCATTCCCTCTTTTTGGTATAATCCCGACATGAATTACAAGATATATATGGTGCCTGCCATTTTGGTTATCTTGGTGACCATCATGGGTATGTTGCTTGCCTCCATGAATATAGTACGCGAAAAAGAAATGGGCACGATTGAACAAATCAATGTGACGCCCATCAAAAAGATACATTTTGTTATTGGCAAACTTGTTCCCTTTTATATTATTGCACTTTTTATGTTGTCATTTGGATTGACTATCGGAAAACTTGTATTTAATGTGCCTTTCGTTGGCAATTTGGGTTTGTTGTTTGCGGTGGCTTGTGTGTATTTGTTGGTGGTGCAGGGCATCGGATTGTTTATATCCAATTCGGCAAACACCCAACAACAGGCATTGTTTGTCAGTTACTTTTTTATGATTGTGTTCATCATGATGAGCGGCATTTTCACCCCCACGGAAAGCATGCCGCAATGGGCACAAATCATCAATTATTTCAATCCGATTGCCTATTTCATGAAACTGATACGCATGATTTTGCTGAAAGGTTCAGAATTTCACGATATCTATAAAGACTTTATGATATTGCTTGGCTATGGAGTGGCTATGATTACCTTGGCAGTGATGCGATATAAGAAAGTTTCGAATTAATAGGTTTCACAAGTTAGCCAAGTTGTGACCTAAGTTTTGAGTAATTCCCGCTTTTTATTTTTCCCATAGCTACAAACTTCTCTGCAATGATTTGCGGACTTCGTGGAACAAGCTACGCAATCCGTCAGCTTAATACTAGCGGAGCTGTCAACTTGATTGACAGTTGGCAATTATTTATCTGTAAGTTTTGAAATTACATTCTTAACCTGATCTTTTAAGGTGTCATCAATCACTCCCATCACAATCTCAACCATGTTTTTTTCCAAAGTCGCCAATTTATGAACACGAATTACAGAAGGTAATTTCAAACCAACTTTATCCCAATGCTCAATATAAATATCATATTTAGTTTTGTAAATCTGGCTGGTTATCCGACTAACAATTATGTCCCCATCGTCAGCATCATTAATTACAAGGGCAGGTCTTTTCTTGAAAGTTGTTCCATCAGTAAATGGAAATCTTAAAAGGACGATGTCTCCAAAGCTCAATTTCTCCATAATTAATTAATGTCATAAATTGAATCTGAATCCGCATAACCTTTTAAAAATTGGTCTTTTGTTGTTTGCTGAAAAATCAAGTCATCGTAAATCTCAGTATCATCAATCAAAACAATCACTCTAATAGTTTTGTTTTGATTCGATTTTAATTCTGATTGGATTCTTGACGGAATATGAATCTGGTTATTTTTAATTTTAGATTTAAATTCTAATGCTTTCATTGTTTTAGTTTTTACACAAAAATAATCGTTTTTGCAAAATTACCACTATTTTCTTTCATTGCTTCCTTTTTCTTTTATTTGAATACATATATTCTTTACTGATGTTAAATCCGAGACTGCTGCTGAACAGGGATTAAGTAGTTACAAACTACTATTTAATTGGGTCGAAGTTGCAAACTTCGAATAACGGGTTTTTTATACTTGCCCAGTATATATCAAGCCCCAAATTATTAAAGCTGTTAGAGGAATGAAAATACTTAAAGCTATTATTAATGGCTTTACGTAGCTTTTTTTATGATACAGAGTTTCTTTTCCAATGTACTTATTCCAAAATACATTGTTTAATATTAAAGCTCCAATTGCACCAAGGACAAGTGTTCCAGATGTTCCAGCATTCATTTGTTCTAAAATATAAATTGACAATGCAAAATATAATACAGAGAAAATAATTACTGGATAAATGCCTTTTTTGTTATTAACTGCTTTTAAATTTATAGCAAGCATTATTCCCCCAAAAATCACAGAAAATAAAATAGCAAAAGTATAAATCAGTCTTTTGGAATAAAGTGTTGGAGAGTTTTCATCAGGCTTAGGTTGAATATCCTCTTTTCTTTCTAAGATCTGAGAATAATTATCAGGTTCAATTCCTCTATTTTTTAACTCATTCAATGCCGCAGAAACTTTATCTTTTTGCTCAGTCTGACTATCCCTAATAATCTTTGCTAATTCATTGTCAGAAAGACCTGCCGTAATTTTTTGCCAATCATAATAACTCATATATTATTTTTAGTTTGTTTGTAATTCCTTAAACTCTTGAATTGCCTATTACATTTTATATATGTAATAAAAGCAACATAAA
>CAIOYH010000224.1 GCA_903862465.1 uncultured bacterium
GCCTCCCGATAGGTAAACTCCTAATGGCACATCGCTCATCAGTTGCCGTTCCACCGCTTGTTTTATATAGAAGTGAAGTTGCTCGATGGCTTCGGCTTCATTCATTTGAGCATCGGGTTGGGGTTGCAATTCCCAATAGCGCTTCACGTTTATCTGCTGATTTTCATATATCAAAAAATGGGCAGGCGGCAGACGTTTGATACCTTCAAACAAGGTTTCATTGCCTTGGGTATAACGTAAATTCAAGTGAGAATGGAGCGCATTATGATTCAAACTCCGACTGACCGATGGATGCAACAAAATACTTTTTTGTTCAGAGCCAAAAATCAAAGTGCCATTATTAAAATAATAGTGCAAAGGCTTCACACCAAAATGATCGCGGACAAGCAGCAATCGGTCTTTATTCTTATCCAATAAGGCAAAAGCAAAGATACCGTTCAGCCGTTGAAAGAAATTAGTGCCTTCTTCTTCATACAGATGTACCAAAGCTTCGGTATCGCTTGTGGTGTAGAACTGATGTCCTTTTTGCAGAAGCTCGGCTTTTAGTTCTTTATAGTTATAGATTTCACCATTAAAAATGATACAAATGGAGCGATCTTCATTATATATTGGTTGATTGCCGGTGTTTAAATCTATGATGGAAAGGCGACGATGCCCAAGGCAGAAGTCTTTGTAAGTGTGTACAGCAAAATCGTCGGGACCCCGATGCTCAATGATTTTGAGCATATCCACCATCAAGGTCTGATTGTCTTTGTTTTGTTCAACTATTCCGCAAATGCCACACATAATGTTATATTGATGGATGCAAAGGTAAATATTTTTGATTTATAATTTGAGATTTTTGATTTTTGATTTGGAATAATATGCTTCGTCTTGAAAATTAAATTTGATAAACAGACATTGTAAAAGTATTATAATATAATGAAGTACGTCTTTTTAGGATTTTTATTTTGCAAATAAGTAGGTGATAAACTTTCAAAGATTATTAGATGCTAAAATTTGTTGCCTCGAAAAACTCAATAAAATCTTACCTTTGCACCCGCAAATTATTTAACTTAGTGACGTAAACATGCCGTATGAAAAAATATGATGTAATAATAATAGGAAGTGGCTTAAGCGGCTTGCAGTGTGGATATATATTATCTAAAGAAGGATATAACGTATGCATTCTTGAGCAACACAAGCAGATAGGAGGCTGCTTGCAAAACTTCACGCGCGACAATTGTATATTCGACACAGGCATACATTATATTGGCGGTTTGGATGAAGGTCAATCCTTAAATCGTTATTTCAAGTACTTTGGACTGATGGATAAACTGAAATTGAAACGCCTCGATAATGATGCTTTTGATGTCATCAGTTTTGGTGATGATGCCACAGATTATAAGTATGCAATGGGGCATGAAAACTTTTCGGAAACACTTGCACAACAATTTCCTAAAGAGAAAGAAGCCTTACGGAAATACACTGACAAACTCAGAGAATTGTGCAACCATTTTCCTTTGTACAATCTCGAATACAAAAACCTTGAAGTGTCGGAAATGCATTTCTTTTCGGAAAATGCTTATGAATATATAAATTCCGTTACTACTGATAAGAAACTTCGGAACGTGTTGGCAGGAACCAACCCACTTTATGCAGGCATACCTGAAAAAACTCCACTTTATGTGCATGCGCTTGTCAACAATTCATTTATCGAAAGTTCGTGGCGTGTTGTGGATGGTAGTTCTGTCATTGCAGACACCTTAGCAGAAGCAATTCAAGCGCAAGGCGGCACGATAATGAAGAATGCTAAAGTTGAAAAGTTTGTCTTTGAAAATAATGTTTTGAGTGGTGTTGAACTCAGTAGCAAAGAAACGCTCTATGCTGATAAGTTTATTTCAAGCATTCACCCTGCCAAAACCCTTGAAATGATTGATGAAAAATACTTGCGCAAAGCCTATCGCGAGCGAGTGATGAATTTGGAAAATACCACTTCTAATTTCACCCTTTATGTCGTGTTCAAGCCAAATGCTTTTGAATACATGAATCATAATCAATATTTCTATCGAAAAGACGATGTGTGGCTTTCTCACGAAAATATTGACAAAGATTGGCCCTACAATTTCTTGTTGATAACCCCTGCTTCGTCAGGTTCCGAAAAATATGCTGACTGCGCGACCATTATGGCATATATGGATATTAAAGATGTTGAAAAGTGGGAACACACTACTATTGGGAAACGTGGAGATGATTACCTTGAGTTTAAGAAACAAAAAGCAGAACAATTGCTCGACCTTGTGGAAGAGAGATTTCCGGGATTTCGCAAAACGATAAAGAAATATTATACATCTTCACCCTTGACTTTTCGTGATTATACCGGAACTGTTGATGGCTCATTATATGGTATCCTCAAGGATTGCAATGAACCTCTGAAAACATTGATTTCGCCTAAAACCAAAATACCCAATCTTTTGCTAACAGGACAAAATATTATTCTTCATGGAGTTTTGGGCGTGACGATTGGCTCCGTCACCACATGCTCTGATATATTGGGATTAGAATATCTAGTGAAAAAAATAAAAAATGCCGGCTAACAGGGTAAAGAAAATTCTGCTTTGGTATTTTACAAGCATATTACTGCTTGCTATTTTAAGTATTGTGTGTCTTAATTCCTATTTAAAGATATCACCACCTGAAGTCAATGCTATTGATACAACTTCGATAGTGACGAAGAATATCGGCGATTCACTCACTTATTGTGGTAAGTCGTGGATGCATAAAAGCAATACGGGATTATACGAAGTATATGCTGAAGGAGAGGCTTATCGAAGAGGTTTGGTTATTGGAAAACTTACACGTGCATTGGGCTACAAACAAGAAAAAGCTTTCGTAGATCAAATACACAAAATGGTGCCTTCAGGAAAATACCTTAGGTTTTTGCAGTTTACGTTAGCTGTGTTTAATAGAGATATTGACGCCTACATAAAGCCTGAATTTTTAAAAGAGATTTATGGTATTTCACAGTTTGCTTCCAACGATTTTGACGAGATTGGAAGTAAGTATTTTCGTATTTTGAATTATCATGCGGCTCACGATATTGGTCATATGATGCAGAATTATCATTTGGTGGGTTGTACCTCATTTGCGGTATGGGGCGATAAGTCAAAAGACTCATCTATGATAGTAGGACGTAATTTTGATTTTTATGTAGGAGACGAATTTGCCGAAGATAAAATTGTTGAATTCATAAAGCCTGATAACGGTTACAAGTTTATGATGATTACGTGGGGTGGCATGGCAGGCGTTGTGTCAGGTATGAATGATCAAGGATTGACTGTAACGCTGAATGCTGCTAAATCATATATACCTGTGCAGGTAGCAACACCGATTTCTTTGGTAGCACGCGATATCCTTCAATATGCAAAGAATATTGATGACGCAAAGAAAATTGCCGACTCTTATAAAACATTTGTTTCGGAATCTATTCTTATTGGCTCCAAGTTCGACAAGCAAGCTTTTATCATTGAAAAGAGTCCGTATAAGACAGATGTGTTTCATGTGGATTCAAATTATTTGGTATGCACCAATCATTTTCAAGGTAAGGAATTTGTGAGCGACGAACAAAATATTTTACAACAAACGGAAACTCCTACAAAATATAGATTTGAACGTACCAAGCAGTTAATCCAACAAAATTTACCTTTGGATGAAGAATCTACGGCATCAATTTTACGGAACCCCGATGGATTGAATGATGAAAAAATTGGATATACCAATGAGATGGCAATTAATCAGTTTATAGCGCATCATTCCATAATTTTTAAGCCGGAAAAGCTTTTGGTTTGGGTATCTACAAAGCCATATCAACTCGGTTCGTATGTGTGTTATGACCTGAATAAAATATTTTCATTAAAAGAATATCCATCAAAAAGCTCAGAAATTTACCAAAATGACGTATCTTTGCAGCCTGATTGGAGATTACTAAAAGAATACTATTTCAATATATCGTATTTTAAGAATTTAAAAAATGTTTTATTGAATCATATTCAAAAAGATACTGCTAAACTTTACGAGACCTTGTTGGCTACATTTATAAAAACAAACCCCGATTATTACCAAACTTATTCCCTAATTGGTGATTATTATTTTGTACGACACGATTTCACTAACGCTTTTCAGTATTATAGCGAAGCAATGAAAAAACAAATTTCTTTCAAATCAGAAAAAAACCACATTCTGCAACAAATAGAAGGTTGCAAAAATGAAATTAATAAAACTAACAAATAAGTAAAAAACATAAATTTACAACGTATGAAGTTTAGACTTATCTACCCGAAATGGGAAAAACTCGAAGGACAAACCATTTTTAACTTACCACCTCATGGTCCGGTGGTTTTTGCAGCGGCACTACCCGAATATGTCAATATAGAATTTACTGATGAAAATGTAGAAACAATTTCGTTTGACGATGATGATGATTTTATTGGTATTTCAATGATGCTAACCGGTCAAATTAAAAGAGGATGGCAAATAGCTGATGAATTTAGAAAACGTGGAAAGAAAGTGATTTTCGGTGGTATCTCTACAATGCTACATGCAGAAGAAACCATGGAACATGCCGACTCAATTTTCTTGGGTGAAGCTGAAGGACGTTTAGAACAGGTTTTCTCTGATTTTAGAAATGGAAAGCTACAAAAAGTATATAATTTCTTAAATCAAATGCCAGATATTAACTTAATCGGACCTGCACGCAGAAGCATTTTGAAGAAAGAGTTATACTATCATAAAGGAGTTCGCATGGTGGATTTATTCCATGCTTCTCGTGGATGTAAATATAATTGCTATCCATGCGCTGTGGCGTATTTAGGTGGAAAATGTTTTCGTCCACGTCCGATTGACAAAGTTGTGGAAGAATTGGCGACCATTGATAATAACCGTCTTTTTATTGTGGATAATTCCTTAGCGCAGGATAAGCAATGGGAAAAGGATCTGTTTCGCGAAATGATACCTTTTAAAAAGAAATGGTGTTCTCACCCCATTGAAGATGATGACGAAGTGTTGGATTTAGCAGCTCAAGCAGGAGCATGGTTTGTGTATCAAGCGGTGTTTGATACTTCTGATTATATCCGCAACCGTGTGAAACGCTATCACGATCATGGCATCGCAGTTGAAGGCACTATCCTGTTGGGTACTGATGATCATACGGAAGATGATATCAAACGTCTGATTGACTTTTTGCTCGAAATTAATTTAGATTTGGCTGAATTCACTGTCTTGACACCATTTCCACATACAAAAGCGTATGACGATATGCTTCGCCAAAACCGTATAATTGACCACGATTGGAATAATTATAATGCAGGGAAAGTTGTTATCCAACCAAAACAAATGACTCCTGAGAAATTGCAGGAATTGTATTATTATGCTTGGGATACTTTTTATAAAGAAGAAACTCAAACGGAAAAGATGTTCAAGTTATTCCAACAAGTAATCATGAAGGAAATCGCTGATGGAACTTATACCCGAGTTCGCAAAGATTTGTCAAAAAATAGCTTTGGAAAACAAGTGATTCGTAATGCCAATAATTCATAATTAGTTCACGTATGATAAAGCAGTTTAATAAAGAAATCAATTCGGATTACTTTGAAGAAGTATATGAATTTAATGGTTTGTGGGATGTTGCATCGCGTTGTGGTTTGAAAATTGTTCAGAAAAATGATAAAACTATTGTGATAGCCACCGAACTTTATGCAGAGAATCCCGGAACATCTGTAACAAACTTTTCGGCACAATTGGCGGGCATCATTATTCGCAAATATAATATCGCTCACGAAAACCTTATCTTTATAGTTCACGACCCTGAAGCAAAATCGAAACTCACTTTTATGAATGAGCATTTTTATCAGGTTGATTTTGATTGGGACGGAACAAAATTTATGAGTCCGAAATGGTCTCAAATTGAAAAGAACACTGTTGATGATCTTATAAAGGCTTAGCTTTTATCGGTTAAATTAAAGCAATAGTCAATGGATTTTTGCTTACAAGCTTGCAATTTTATGTACGTTACAAACTTTTATCTAAAAGAAAATAATGTTTGAATATCGCTTATCGGTTAGAGGGTATGAACTTGATTCGTATAATCATGTGAACAATGCTGTTTATTTGAACTATTTCGAACAGGCTCGTTGGGACGTGATGCGCACAAGTGGTTTGCTCGAAAAGGTTTTAGCCGACCAAATTTTCTTAGTAGTGACCGAAATCAACATTCGTTATTCGAAAGAAGCCTGTTTATTTGATGACATATTAATTCGTACTATAGTTGAATTGAGCGGACCTTATATTATTTTCAAACAGCGTATGACCAATGAGGCGACAGGTGTGAAGCTTTCCCATGCTGTTGTCAAGACTATTCCATTAAACATTGATAGGGTACCGTGTGGGGTGCCACCTGAATTCGATATATTACTAACTCACAACGATAAATTTTGACAACACCTGAAAATATTGTATTCGAAAAACACGGTAGTATCGCAATTCTAAAAATAAGTAATCCCCCTCAAAATTATTTAAAGTCTCCTTCCTTTATTCCCATTGATTTTCTGAATGAGCTTTCACAACAGGAAGATATTAATGGTATCCTTATTTCAGGAGTTGGACGGCATTTTTCTGCCGGTGCAGACGTGAATAATTTATTTGAATTGGCGAAAGATTCAAATCATCTGACAAAAGAAATGTCTGATGGCGCTGAGTTGCTTGAAGCCATTTCATCAATACATATTCCTGTCGTAGCTGCCATCAATGGTGTTTGTTGGGGAGGCGGTTTGGAGATTGCTTTAGCTAGCCATATCCGTATAGCTTCCGTCAAAGCTCTTTTTGCTTTTCCTGAAGTTAATTCAAATCTGATGCCGGGCTTAGGCGGGATATATCGTGTAACAAATAGGACCGGTACTGCTGATGCTTTGGCATTACTAATGTCGGGCGAAACTTTTGATGCAGAAAAAGCATTACAATTGCATATTGTTGAACAATTGACTTCCGAAAATGTCTTTGATTATTCCCTGCAATATATCACCAATTTAGTTGGCTCGAAACCTCGCAGCGTCATCACATCCATTACGCAGGCTATTCACAACGCCAAGAAACTTCCCCTACAGGAAGCACTAAAAGAAGAAACCCGTATGTTTTGCGAGTTGGCTTTAACGGAAGCTGCTTTAAGAAATTCAGAGGCTTAGAATGTTTGAAACTATTGATTGGCATATTGAAGATGGAATCGGGTTCATACAATTGAATCAACCTCCTGCCAATATCATGTCGAAGCTTTTCTTTCATGAAATACATGAACTTTCCGATACATTATTAAGCAATACCTCAATTCAAGCTTTGATAATTTCCGGCAAGGGAAGACATTTTTCCTCTGGTGCTGATATCAACGATTTGTTGTCATTTGATACGGATAGCCCGCAACAAGCATCCGATTTTTATTTGGCAAATAGTCAAACGTTCTCCCGTTTTTATTTGGTAAATATACCTG
The DNA here is from genome assembly GCA_903862465.1 of uncultured bacterium. Classification (GTDB taxonomy): domain Bacteria; phylum Bacteroidota; class Bacteroidia; order Bacteroidales; family CAIWKO01; genus CAIWKO01. The sequence continues at coordinate 7,514 of CAIOYH010000224.1, forward strand.
TCATTGCTGCCATCAAAGGCGTTTGCATTGGCTCGGCGATGGAATTGGCAATGGCATGTCATTTTCGCATAGCTACCGAAAACATCATTATGGGCTTTCCCGAATCAGGTTTCAATTTGATGACGGGGTGTGGCGGTTCGGTTTATCTCTCGGAATTGATGAACAAAAAGGATACGATGGAACTGCTTTTAACAGGCAAAAACTTGGATGCTCGTGAAGCCCTAAACATGGGTATTGTGGATGATGTGGTTCGCAAGAACGAACTGATGGAAAAAGCGGTTAGCTTTGCAAAAAATATACTTTTACACAATTACAATCGTTCTCATAGGGATTTTTATTGTAAGAAGTTTCTAAGGACACATCGCGATGATTGATAGAGAAGTTCAAATTATAGGTACAGGCAGCTATTTGCCCGGTAGTCCCGTTGCATTTGAGGATGCCGACACCTATTTGGGTGAAATAACAGATGCTCCGGCGTCGGTTATGAAATGGTTTGCCCGCATCAAACCTTTGATGCGCGAGATGCTCGACATCAATTATTATCATTATGCAATAGACCCAAACACGCGACAATTTATTGAAGATAATGTAAGCATGTCCATCAAGGCGGCTACGAAGGCTATTGAAATGTCAGGTTTGAAAAACTCCGACATACAATTTATTGCTTACGGAAGCGCCCATCAACATCAAATGCCTACGGCAAGTGTTCGCATTCAGGAAGGCTTGGGTATAGAGGCTTGCGGCGAAATATCCATACATGCCAATTGCACATCAGCCTATAAAGCCTTTTTAGTGGCGTATGACTTTATCAAATCAGGTCGCTATGATAATGCGCTCGTGATTTCTTCCGGCATATCTTCTTCCGAACTTATTGCCGAATATTATAATCAACCATTATTAAAGAAGGAGGAGTTGTTTCTTCGCTATTTTTTATGCGATGGGGCAGGGGCAGTGGTGTTGAAAGCTACCGACATCCGCAAAGGTTTGTTGGTTGAAAACGCCTATATCGAATCTATTGGCGGAAAAAAACCTGCCGCCATGCTCAATCAGCGCCCTGCTTATTGGCAGAACCCTAAGCAGGAGTTCGAGTCGGGAAGTCATCATATAGCTCAAATGTTTAACGAACAATTGCGCACACATTTTCATGACGAAGATGGCTCCGTCTTTTACAAAGGATTGAAGCGTATGATTGAAAAGTATCAGATTGATCTGAGTCAGTTGAAATATTTTCAAGTGAATTTTCCTTCCAAACATATTTCGGAACTTATCATTGAAGAGTGCGAGTCCTTGGGCATCTCCAAAGAAACTTTATATTCCAAGATGAGCGACATGGGCTACGTGGGTCCTCCCATGGTTTTTATTTGTTTAGACAAAATTTTGCGAGAAGAAAAACTCCAAACGAACGACCTTATCCTGAGTTTTGTTACCGAAGTGAGCAAGTTTATGCAAGCCGGCTTTTCACTTCGTTATTATTGATGTATTATGACTACTACCCTACATAAAAAGAAAAAAATATTTCTGATTTTGCCTGCGCAAAAGTATCCCAATTATTATGGGCAAACAGAGCTGAGCAAAATGTTGGGCAAGAAAAAGTTTATGCTTCCCTTGTCCATGCCGATGATTGCTGCCTTGACTCCCGACTCTTATGATGTACGTATTATTGATGAAGAAATTGAAAAACTTCCTACGAATGATTTGCCCGATTTGGTGGGTATTTCCGCTTTAGCTACCACTGCCATTCGTGCGTATGAAATTGGCGATTGGTATCGTTCCCAAGGCGTAAAGGTGATTATTGGCGGTCCCTATGTCTCTTTTATGACGGATGAAGCCCGTTTCCATGCCGATAGTTTGGTGATAGGCGAAGCTGAAAACTCTTGGGTTCGATGTTTGGAAGATTTTGAAAACGGCTGCTTGCAGGAGCAATATCAATCCTACGAGTTTTGTGATTTTAAGGAAACCAAACTCCCTCGTTGGGATTTGGTCAACATGAAGGAAGTGTTTCAGGTGGGCATGCAAATCTCCCGCGGATGCCCTTATAAATGCGAGTTTTGTTTGGTCACGAGTCTTTTTGGAAACAAAATGCGCTATCGCAACATCCCGAATGTGGTGGAAGAAATCAAAAGTTTGCCCATACGCAAAATATTGTTTGTGGACGATAACCTAACCGCCAACAAACGCCATGCCCATGAGTTGATGCAGGCTTTCATGCCATTGAAAATTTCATGGGCTTGCATGTCAAGCATCGAAATTGCGAAGGACGAAACCCTGTTGAAAGCCATGAACGATTCAGGTTGTTTCAATATCCTCATCGGATTCGAATCTTTGAACGCAGGCAGTTTGAACGAAACACATAAGAAACAAAATCGCGATGCGGTGATTTACGAAGAATCCATCCGCAAGATACATTCACATGGCATCCACATCACGGCTTCTTTCGTCATCGGTTTTGATAATGATACACCCGAAGAATTCGACCGTTTGTATGAGTTCACGCAGCGCACCGGCTTATGCTATATCAATTTTAATATCCTTGGAGCGCCCCACGGCACCGAACTTTACAAACGCTTGCGCCTCGAAGGCAGAGTGTATGACAACAACCCCGACATGATGGGCGGCTTGTTTCCCTGCATCCATTATTTCAAAATGGGACAAATTGAGTTGTTCGACAACTATATGAAGACACTATCGCGCATGTATTCTTTTGAATCTCTATTGCACAAAGCACGCATTGTTTTTGGTGAAGGAAACTTTGCCAAGTCCTACAATGATGGCAATCCAAGCTTAGGGTTTATCTTGCGTATGTTGTTGAAATTGTTGAAAGAATATCTGTTTATCCCCGCGCCATCCAAACGCAAATTGTTTCATTATATCATTTCCCTTATCCGCAAAAAGAAACTCGCCAAAGATATGGGCTCATCTTTTTTACTTTCTATGATAAGCTACAACCGCCATATTGCCCGCTTAAACAAAAATTCCGAAGAATATCGTACGCTGATACGTCAGTATGACATTGGACCTTGGGAAAAGGTTCCGGAAGAGGAAAAGTTGCGGTTGGCTGAGCGAAATAGGTAAAAGGTGAAAGGCTGATAAAACCATATAGTGTTTTATTCTAAGCAGATAACTATTTCGTTTCGACCTTTTGCATTATTGTTCCAACCTCCAACTTTGTAGTTCAAACCTACAAAAAGGTAGTTTCGAACTACAAAAAGGTAGTTCTGAAGTACAAAAAGGTAGTTCCGAACTACAAAGAGGTAGTTCCAAACTCCGGCTTTGCAGTTCCGACCTTTGGCTTTGTTGTTCATTCCTGTTATTGTTGTTTATTACAAAAAAAAGCTTGTCTCATTTCCCAAGCAAGCCTTTTGACATTATAAACTCACCCCCATCCAACCATCAAAAGTAGACCAAATAGAAGCTCCGAAGGTTTTGCGGTGAAAAATTAATTTAATGAACGCAAATTTGCGGCAAATAATACCATTACGTACTATATTTTAGTCCATACTTAATTTGGAATATTGCCGATAAAGTTCAATTGTCATGTCCCGTACACGCAGTGTCGGGATTGAACTATACAGATATCGTATCGGTATTAGGTTGGGATTAATAAATAGAAGAAATTTATTTAAACCCAGATTCCGCATTAGATTATTGAAAGGGGAAATCATACTCTTTGCCATAATTCCACAATCCAGAAAACCACGCTCTTCTTTTCTTATTAAGAGCTATCCTTAGGACTAGTTTGTCATTAACTTTTTCAAAATA
>CAIOYH010000225.1 GCA_903862465.1 uncultured bacterium
GTGTATGGCGGTGACATTTTTACCCCGACCTGACAGTCGGGGCTATTAATATTGAACCCTTTCAGGGTTTTAGGATGTCGGAAAATACAATCGGGGCAAAAGGCAATCGGGGCAGAAGATTTTCTGCCCCTACAGGGCATCGGAATGAAGGGGAGGATGAAAGAGAAGGTTTATTAAAAGTCCGGGGGATAGCCCGTTGGCACGCGCGCAAGGGATTGGAGCGTAAAGCCCACAGCGCCGTTATTCAGGCGCGAGGACTAGGAACGGAAAGCCCGACCCCCGATTTTCTCGGGGGATGCGCCCAAAGAAAGACCCAAGATTCAAATTCCAAACTCCAAATTCCAAGGTGCCCCTACGAATTACGAATGGAGAACGGGGGCTAAGGTTTTTATTTGTTTTTATTCAAATCGGCATTGATGATTTTTAAGACGAAAACGGAATGGGGCAGGGCAAAGGATTGCTCGATTTCGACGGTGAGGGCGTGCATGACGTCGGTGTATTCGCCAAAGATTTGTGTGCTCATGCCGTTGGTTTGGACGATGAGGCTTTTGTAGGTGTTGATTCGCTTGATGAAATCGTGGATTTCGGGGACGAATTCTACTTGGAGGGGGTAGTAACTGATGTCTATGGATATGTTCATTGAAAATTATTTTTATTTTTGCAAAGATACAAAGAATATTTTTAGTAATTTTGAAACCGTTTTCTGAAGGGGAAAAATCGGCAGAAAAATTAGTATTTATTTATGAACGACGCGCTGCAATCGTCGCAGGAATGGGGGTTTGGGCACGTCATTAAAAAAAACAAAAGAAATGAGAAGAATTATTTTATTGATGAGTATTGGGGTGGTTGCGATGTTTTTGAGCAGTTGTTTGACGGTTGAAAAGAAACAATACACCTTTGAATTGAATGGCAAAGGCGCCGGGAAATTGACGATTAAGTATATCAACATTATGTCGAACGTTGATTCGGCGGGATATACGGAAGTGAAGGATTTTGAAGAACTGCTGACAAGCTATGTGATTGGCACGAAGGTGGAAGATGCGTATCCCGATGCGAAGGTGAGCGGCAAGCGTTTGTTTGAAGAAAACGGGGTGTTGTGTGGCGAAGTGATTGTTGATTTTCCGACTTTAGAAGCGGGCCGTTTGTATCAATTTGACAGCAAAAGCCCCGTGATGTTTTATACGAGTTCGGTTGACGGGGAAACGTTTGTGGAATCGAACGGCACGTATGGCGGGGAAAAAATGCCTGTGGTGATGTTTGCTACGAAAATGAAAACCTTGACGATAACTACAAGCATAAGCAAACCATCGGACGAATCGTACGTGAGTTTGTTGGAGGAATATAAGAAATCGAAGAAGTAAAGAGGAGGTTATCCTATAAAAAAAAGTCCTTGATTGTGGTCAAGGACTTTTTTTATGCCATTGGGTTGCCCCCCGAAAACCATAAAGAAAAGATGCCGCGAAGACACAAAGGCACTAAGACGCAAAGGCACTAAGACACGAAGGCACCAAGACACGAAGGCACCAAGACGCAAAGACGCAAAGTCACGAGGAATCGAAGTCAAGGTAAAACGAAGGCAAGAAGTATCATAAAGCATTGTCTTATAGAACAAGCAAATTTAAATACTTCGTGTTTCTTTGAGTCTTAGTGCCTTTGTGGCAAGGTTGTGGCTTTTGGGAGTTGGTTCAAGGTTTATTCGTCGCTTTTGGGTTTGGGGTTGCCGTCTTTTAGTCTGTCGAGCAAGACTTTGTTGAAGTCTTTTTCTGCCATAAATAGTGCTACCACCTTTTTGCTTCCTATCACTTTTTTGAATTTTGGATAGTATTCTTTTTTCAAATCTAATAGGTTTTGTTCTTGGGTGAGCTCAGAGTTGATGAGTTCGTCGGCTTGATCTTCGGTCAGGTTTTCGGCTTTGATGTCTTTGAGGGCTTTCAATTTTGGATTGTTTGCCTTGCGTAAAGCTTCTCTGCGGTCTTTAAATTCGTTGTAGAGGGGCCAAAATTTCTCTGCTTCTGCAGGGCTTAGGTTTAGTTTGTCGCTGAGGAATGCCACTTTCATGGCGTCCACCTTTTCTTTTTTGTCTTGAACTTTTGGGTTGGGAGTGCCGGCGCTTTGTGCGTTAGCTACTCCGTTGGCGGACAACAAAAATGTTATCCAAAGGATTCCGATTACTACTGCTTTTGTTTTCATGGTTTATTGTTTTTGGTTAATTATTTATGGTCATTTGCTTTGCGTCATTTGCTTTGCGTCATTTGCTTCGTGTCATTTGCTTCGCGTCATTATGGTCATTTATGGTTATTTGCTTCGCGTCATTTGCTTCGTGTCATTTACTTTGCGTCATTTACTTTGCGTCATTTACTTTGCGTCATTTGCTTCGCGTCATTTACTTCGTGTCATTTGCTTCGCGTCATTTGCTTCGCGTCATTTGCTTCGCGTTATTTTGTCATTGGTCATTAGGTTGTTTTAAATTGTAAATCCTTTTATAATATTTCCGGGTCAATGTTTTCGTTGATGAGATATTCTAAGATGTCGTTGGCATGGAGGGTGGTGTCTGCGGCGAATTTGGTATTTTCATTTTGTTTTTGTTCGATGGTATCGTCCACCATTGCCAATGCCGATAAATCGTTGGGGTTGAAAAGGGCGAGGTTGTCGCTGCTCACTTCCAATAGGGTGGCTTCGTCGAGGTTTTCTTCGAGATAGGCAGCGATGGCGTCTTTATAATCGGAGAAAGTTGCTACTTGCGTTTCCTTGACTTCCTCTTTTGGAATCAAGAACGTGAAGACAAAAAACAAAGCGACAACAGCAGCCGCCACACTTGAGGTGTAAACCACAGCCCGAACCAAACCAATACTTCTTGCTTTGGTAGGCGCATTGCGTTGAATCTTTTGTTGAATGAGAGAAGGCAAGTCGTCGAAATAATTTTCGGGAACGACAAAGGGGTTTTCCTTGCGGATACCTTTGATTTGAGATTCCGTAGCATGATTGGATGTTTCAGAATTTGATTTTATGTTGTCTTGCTTTTTCATGATAATGATACTTAGATTAAAATTATTGGCAAAGGTTTAATCGTTGCGTAAATTATGTTCGATTTTTTTGAAAGCGATATGATAGGAAGCCTTCAAAGCCCCTTCGCTCGTGTTGAGAATGGCGGATATTTCTTCGTAAGGCAATTCGTCGAAGTAGCGCATATTGAATACCAAACGTTGACGTTCGGGGAGCTTCAACAAGGCTTTTTGCAACTTCATTTGAATTTCGTCTGCCTGAAAAAAGTTGTCATCTATCAAAGAATTGGCGAGTTTTTGCTCCACACTGAAATACGGGATGAAATTCAAAATCTTTTTGTTTTTCAGGAAAGCTAAGGCTTCGTTGACTGCGATGCGATAAATCCAAGTGGAAAGTTTTGATTCTTCGCGGAAGCTTTCAAAGTTGTTCCAAATTTTTAAAAAGACATTTTGAACGGTGTCGTTGGTATCTTCATGGGAAATTAAAATCTTACGAACCATCCAATAGATTTTTTCTTGATAGGCATGCACCAACAAATTAAACCCCTGATGGGAGAAGTTTTTGTTTCGAAGCTTTTGAATGATTTCTTCGTCTGATTGTGAGTGCATATTAAAATTTCTCTTTAGATAGTTTGAAACAATAAAGGTTTAAAACAACAAAACATTTTATTATATGAAAAAAAAGATGTTACTTTGTTGTGCTTTTTAATAACGCTTATTATGAAAAAAATATTTTTGCTTTTATTATCGCTGACTTTGTTGGTTGCCTGCACCTCAAAAAGAGAAAAAGCGATGCAGTTTAATAAATTAGGGATGAATAAAATGAGTCAAAATCAACTGAAAGAAGCCATTTTAGATTTCGACAAAGCTATTGAAGCCGATCCGACTTTCGAGCAACCGTATTATTATCGTGGCAACATGAAATTTAGTCTAATGGATTATCAAGGTGCTCTTGCCGATTATAATAAAGCGATTGAACTCAATTCGGGCTTTGCTGATGCCTATTATAATCGCGCTGAATTGTATCAATCCACCAATCAGCAAGACAAAGCTTGTGCCGATTGGAAAAAGGCGAAAGAATATGGACGCATTAATCTGTCGGATAAGTTGAGGCACTGTAACTAATTACACATTGAAACGGATGTGCATTATATCGCCTTCCTCTACGATATAATTCTTTCCTTCAACATGGAATTTTCCTGATTCTTTGCAGGCATGCTCGGTGCCTAAAGTGACGAAGTCATTATATTTCATTACTTCTGCGCGAATAAATCCTCGTTCAAGGTCGGAATGGATAACGCCCGAAGCTTGCGGGGCAGTCATGCCTGATTTGATGGTCCATGCTCTTGCCTCTTTAGGTCCTGCAGTGAAAAAGGTGCGAAGATTCAAGAGGCTGTAAGCAGACTTTATTAATTTGTTGACGCTTGGCTCCGTCAATCCTACATCATTCAGAAATACTAATTGGTCTTCTAAGGTTTCCAATTCGGCGATATCAGCTTCCATCTTCCCGGCAACAATAAGCACTTCGGTGTTTTCGTCTTTCACGGCTTCTTTCAGTTTGTCCACATAACTGTTCCCGTTCACGGCAGAAGCATCGTCCACATTACACACATACATCATTGGCTTTTCAGTCAAAAGGCACAAATCGCGAACAAGTCTTCGGTCTTCTGCAGGAATATCCAAGGTGCGCGCTGACTCTAATGATTCCAAATGCGTTTTATATTTCGCTAATACTTCCAAGGTGCGTTTGGCTTCTTTATCGCCTGTTTTTGCTAACTTCTCCGTACGAACTATTTTGCGTTCAATCAAATCCAAATCGTTAATCTGTAATTCCAAATCAATGATTTCTTTATCACGAACGGCATTGACAGAACCTTCGATATGTGGCAGATTCTCATCATCAAAGCAACGAATGACGTGGATGATAGCATCCGTTTGCCGTATGTCGGACAAGAATGAATTTCCGACGCCTTCGCCTTTGCTCGAGCCTTTTGTCAAACCGGGGATGTCCACAATTTCGACCGCAGCATGAACCACTTTCACAGCTTTTACTAATTTCTCCAAGACAAACAAACGTTCGTCAGGCACGTTAACTACTGCAATATTCGACTTGTTCGAACTGAAAGCAAAGTTCGTTATCTGTCCTTTTGTACTCGACATACAATTAAAGATGGTAGTTTTGCCGCAATTTGCCAAACCAATTATTCCACAATTCAAACCCATAAATCTTTATTTTTTTGCAAATGTAACCATTTTTGCTTGTTGTATGGATATGCACATAAAAATTAATCGTAATTAGATTTTTAAATAGCAGAAATTCAAGCTATTTAAAAACTTATTCATTTTTTTTGAACAACGATGCTCTATAACAAGAAAAAGTTATATATTTGAAAAAAAATATTTATGCTTACAAACGACGATTTAAAAAACATTGCAACCCAAGTCAGACGCGACTTGTTGCGCATGATACATGCAGTAAATTCAGGTCATCCGGGAGGTTCTTTGGGATGCACAGATGTCATTACCTGTCTCTATTTTTCGGCGATGGAACACGATCCGAAATTTAATATGGACGGAAAAGATGAAGATATTTTCTTTTTATCCAACGGACATCTTTCCGCAGCTTGGTATAGCGTCTTAGCCCGTTCGGGATATTTTCCCGTCTCTGAATTGGCATCCTTCCGCAAGTTGAACACCCGTTTGCAAGGTCATCCCACTCCTGCTGAACATATCCCGGGCGTTCGTATGGCTTCGGGTTCATTAGGTCAAGGCATGTCGAATGCTATTGGGACGGCTTTGGCGAAGAAGTTGAATAAAGACACGCATTTGGTGTATAGCCTGCACGGCGATGGCGAGTTGCAAGAAGGTCAAATATGGGAAGCTGTCATGTATGCCGCTGCCAAGAAAGTGGATAATTTGATTTCCATTATTGATTGTAACGGAAAACAAATTGATGGTCCTGTGGAAGAGGTGTTGTCATTGGGTGATTTACATGCCAAATTCACAGCGTTTGGTTGGAAAGTTTTGGAGATGAATGGTAACAATATTGCGGAGGTGATTGATATGCTTAAAATTGCCAAAGCAAATACTTGCAAAGGACAACCCATCATTATCTTAATGAAAACCGAGATGGGCTTCGGTGTTGATTTTATGATGGGCACTCACAAATGGCATGGTGTGGCTCCTAACGATCAACAGTTGGCAGATGCTTTGGCACAATTGCCTGTAACGCTTGGCGATTATTAATCGAACTCACATATAATGAAATATCCTATCAAGAAATTCTTTCTGTTATTCTTTTGCAGCCTATTGTTGTCTGCAAATGCTTTTTCGCAAGTCATCACCAAAGAAAAAGAGAAGCCGAAACCTATCACCCGCATTCTCTTTGTGTATGATGCTTCGCAAAGCATGTTGGGCGAATGGCAGAGCGACAGAAAGATTTCTATTGCCAGCAAACTCATGTGTGAATTGTTAGACAGTTTGCGCAACGTGCCCGATTTGCAATTGGGTTTGCGCGTTTACGGGCATCAAAAAACGTATCCTCCGCAAGATTGCGATGATTCAAAACTTGAAATTCCGATAGGTTATTTCACCATTGATAAGATTAAAAACAAACTGAAAACCATCAACCCAAAGGGAACCACACCTATTGCTTCTTCGCTCGAAGCTTCGGGTAACGACTTTCCTCCCATGGATAATTGTCGTAACATCATCGTTTTGATTACGGATGGCTTGGAAGAGTGTGGTGGCGATCCCTGCGCGGTTTCTTTGGCTTTGCAGAAGAAGGGCATCGCATTGAAACCATTTATTATAGGTATAGGTAGAAATTTTAAACAATCTTTTGATTGCGTCGGAACTTATTTTGATGCCACTACGGAGAAGGACTTCAGCAATGCTTTGAAGGTTGTTATTTCTCAAGCTTTGAACTCCACTACCGCTCAGGTGAATCTGTTGGATTCGGACGGAAAACCTACCGAAACCAATGTAGGGATGACCTTTTATGATAATTTTTCCGGTAGTATTAAATATAATTTCGTTCAAACCCTCAACAATATGGGCTTGCCCGATACGCTTGTGCTCGATCCTTTGTTGGCTTATAATATCGTGGTGCATACCATTCCACCTGTTACTAAGGATAGCGTGGTCATCACCCCGGGCAAGCATACCACCATTCCTATTGATGCTCCGCAAGGCGTGATGGAGTTGAAAATGAGTGGCAGTAGTTCCTCTTCTGTCAAGAACCTCAATTGCATTGTGCGTAAGAAAGGGGAGATGGAAACACTCAACATTCAAACCTTTGATCAAAAAATAAAATACATCACGGGCAAGTACGATTTGGAAGTGTTGAGCCTGCCACGTCTGAAAATCAAAGATGTTGACATAAAGCAAAGCTACACCACTTCCGTTGAAATCCCCATGCCGGGCATTGTCATCATACAGCCAAGCATGAGAGGTTATGGGTCTATCTATCTCGAAGAAAACAACAAGCTTACTATGATTTACACCTTGAACGAAGAAGGCGGGCAAGAGACTTTATATCTGTTGCCGGGCAAATATCGCGTGATATTCCGTTCTAAATTTTCAACCAAAGCAATCTATACCCTCGAAAAATCATTTAAAATAGAATCCGGTGTGACCACCAGAGTTAATTTTTATTAATACATACACATGAGAACATATCAAAAAATTGGAGAAAAAGACACCCGTTCAGGTTTTGGCGAAGCGCTGTTGGAACTTGGCAGAAACAATACGAATGTAGTTGCGCTGTGTGCCGACTTAATCGGGTCCTTGAAGATGGACGCTTTTGTCAAAGAATTCCCCGAACGTTTCTTTCAGATTGGCATTGCCGAAGCGAACATGATTGGCATTGCTGCCGGCTTGACCATAGGCGGTAAGATTCCTTTCACAGGCACCTTTGCCAACTTCTCTACAGGCAGAGTCTATGACCAAATTCGTCAATGCGTGGCGTATTCGAACAAAAACGTGAAGATTTGCGCTTCCCATGCAGGCATCACCCTTGGCGAAGACGGCGCTACGCATCAAATCATGGAAGACATTGGGCTAATGAAGATGTTGCCCAATATGGTTGTCATCAATCCATGCGATTTCAACCAAACCAAAGCTGCCACGATGGCTATTGCCGAACATGTAGGTCCTGTTTATCTCCGTTTCGGACGCCCTAAAGTCCCTGTGTTTATTCCCGAAGATGAGCCTTTTGTCATTGGCAAGGCTTTGCAGCTTACGGAAGGCAAAGACGTCAGCATCTTCGCTACGGGGCATCTTGTGTGGAAAGCTCTCGAAGCCGTTCATATCCTGAAAGAAAAAGGTATAGCAGCCGAGCTTATCAACATACATACCATCAAACCTTTGGACGAAGAAGCTATCCTGCGTTCTGTTGCCAAAACTCATTGCGTGGTTACTGCCGAAGAACACATGATGAACGGCGGATTGGGCGACAGCATTGCTCAACTCTTGGCAAGAAAACTACCCACGCCCCTCGAGATGGTTGCTGTGGACGACAAATTCGGCGAAAGCGGCACTCCCGATGAGCTGATGACGAAGTTTGGATTAGACACTGTGAATGTGGTGGAGGCTGTTTTGAAAGTTATCGGGAGAAGGTAAACTGTGGTAAGTGAAGTGCCATTTTATGCCTCTACGAATTACGAATTTGCCAATTACGAATAATGCCACTCCGAATTCCGAATGATTGCTCCTAAGTTAAGTTTACAAATCATCATCCTTAAATCTTAATTCAAAAATCTAAAATCTCAAATCAACATGCTTCAACAAGACAATCATTTCCAAATAATCCTCTATGTGGCTGACCAAGCCAAGAGCCGCGATTTCTACGAAAAGATATTGGGCTACGAACCCATCCTCGACGTGGAGGGCATGACCGAATTCCTTTTGAACTCTTTGTGCAAATTGGGTTTGATGCCCGAAAGCGGCATCGCCAAGATATTACAAAAGAGCACCCAACATCCCGCTCTTGGCAATGGCATCCCCCGTTGCGAACTCTATCTGATGGTGGAAAACCCTACCCTCAGCATGCAAGCAGCCATACTGCATGGTGCCAAACCCGTTAGCGATGCCGCCTTGCGCGATTGGGGGCATGAAGTAGCCTACGTGCAAGACTTCGACGGACACATCATCGCCTTCGCCAAGCGGACTTAGGCATCCACGTCGCGATACAGTTGTATCTTGTCCGACTCGATTATCGTTACACCCGTCGCTTCTTTTTTCGCCTCGGCTATCATCGCTTTCACCACCAAGGAGGCTTCCACACCTCTATATTTCAACAAACGCCCTACCAACAAATAGCCAAACGCGCGCATCATTGCCTTCGCCACGGTCTCTCCTAATCGCTTCTCGCCGCGCTCGCCTATCAAAAACGACGGACGAAATATCAACAATCGTTTCAAATGCATGGCTTGCAAATCTTCTTCCACCTTGCCTTTGGTATGTAGATAAAAATTTCCCGAGTTGGCACTTGCGCCAATAGACGAAATATACGCAAAGCGTTCCGCACCCCACCGCTGTGCCTTTGCGGCTATAGAAATAACATAATCGTGGTCAATCCTGAAAAAGTTATCCTTACTCCGCGCCTTTTTTATCGTGGTACCCAAACAGCAAAACACATGGTCGGCATCCGTGCCCTCCATGGTGTCTAAGCTTTTAAAATCAATGACGCGTTCGGTCAACTTCGGATGCTGAAGCCCCGTAGGCTGCCTCACCCAAGTTTCAACTTCTCTATAATCAGCATCTTTCAACAATTGATGCACACATAGCGAGCCGCACATCCCTGTGGCGCCCACCACCAAAGCTTTGTATTTTTTTTCCATGATGTAAAAGTACACAAAATATACGTAACAAACTTCAAATGATTCATATTTTAAGATCCAAATTCCAAATACCAAGATCCAAATACCAAATTTTAAGAGCCAAATTCAAAATACCAAACTCCAAATATCAAGGGAAGCCCCTACTATAATAATCTCTACGAATTCCGAATATACGAATTACGAATGCCGCAAAATATCTCTAGTGTCTCATCTTCACCGTTTATTTCTAGATAAGAACAAAAATAGGACTGGCAAGTGCCACAAATAATTATAGAAAAATCAAAAAAACACATTTTTTGTATGCCTAGCATCATTTCTAGGGTGATGACATCATAAGTTTGGTGAATGATACCATTTTAAGTTTTATGAAATCTTTTGTCTGAAGGATGATATCATTTCTAGGGTGATGATATCATTTCTAGAGTTATGACATCATTTGTCTGATGAATGATGCCATTTCAAGTTTTATGATACCATTTGTCTGATGAATGATATCATTTGTCTGAAGAATGCTCTCCCGAGATTTTTATTATGTTTATTTACTGCAACCTACAAAGGTGTAATTTTTCCGTTTCTGACTCTTCCCCGCCCTAATCCAACTCCAAACGATGCGGTATGCTTTCTTCCTTCTGTTTTTGTTCGGAAGATTTCATTTCATCAGTTGTTCAAATCTTTTCAATTATCTATAAAATGCTATGTGAATAAAAATTTGTATCTTTGTAAAGACATTTAATTGACTCAGCATATGCTGCCATTAATGATGATGTATTAATATTATGATGAAACTTAAAACAATTTTTATTTTCTTTTTAGTTGTGATTACTTCCTGTAGAAGTTCATTTCATGGCACTATTGGTTTCAAAACAACCATCGAATCAGACTGTCATAATTCAGAAACATATAAAGATTACAAACAAAGATATGGTGATACTTTAGTGATTAAATATCAACCTAATGGAGATATGATACGCAATCATAAAAATGGACTTATAAATTATCAAAAGTACAGTGCAGAGAGAGGCGAAATATATTTTGTTTATCATGATTCAGAAATTGACACATTCAATGCGAATGTTTCTTCTTTAAAAAGAATACGCAAAACAAAAACAGCCGATGAAACCATTATCGGTGAACCATGTAACTGTTATCAATATATCTCAGTTTTAAAAAGTAATAATGATACCGCAAAAATAGAAGCTTGTTATCCAAAAAATAAGAAGAAATATAAATTAAATTATAGAAAGTATAAAAATTATAAGGACTATTATATTTTGGAACTCTATAAACAGAACAAAGTACCCTATTTTAAATATCACATTCATTACCCTCCGGTATCAATATTATATGATGGTGTTAGTGTTACTTACTAAAAGGACTTGATGAAAAGAAGATAACAGCATCAAATGTTCAGCACCTTCAATTCGTAAAATCCTACATCCATTTTTATATGAATGAATAAAAATTCCTACCTTTGTACAAAAAAAACTATTGTTTTGAACCACACTAAGACTGCCTTCTATCTCCTTGTTGTTGTTGCGGGAGTATTACTTACCTTGTTGCTGCTTGCCTTGTGTTGCTACAATCATCCTGCTGCCGACGATTTTGTTTATGCTGTCAATGTGCAACAATATGGCTTTGTCGGCGCACAACTTTATTGGTATGTTCATTGGTGTGGAAGATATTTCTCCACTCTTTTGTTGAGTCTGAGCCCTTTGGTTATAGGTTCGTTTGCTTGCTACAAACTGATATCCGCTTTGCTCATCATGCTCAGTTTGGCTTCCTTTTATTTTTTTATAAAGATGATTTTCCATCTATCGTCATGGCTCGAAAAGTTGTATTTTGTCTTTTTGAGTTTCATCTCTTTTCTATTGCTGATGCCTTCGGTTGCCGAAGCCTATTACTGGATGGCAGGCGCTTATTCCTATCAAATGGGCAACATCCTGACTTTAGTTTTTGTCATGCTTATGTTGCACTATACAGAAAAACCATCCAAGCGAAAGCTTCTTTTATCCATCATCGTTGCCATAGCCTTGGTGGGCACCAACGAATTTTCTATGTTTGTGCTGGTTCTGATGCTTGTGTTTATCAATCTGTTGATGTGGATACGAACCAAAAAGTTTCATACCTATTATGTTGTGTTGGCTATCGTTGCCATAGGGTTTTCCTTAGTGGTTTA
Source organism: uncultured bacterium (assembly GCA_903862465.1). Lineage (GTDB taxonomy): Bacteria > Bacteroidota > Bacteroidia > Bacteroidales > CAIWKO01 > CAIWKO01. The sequence continues at coordinate 12,021 of CAIOYH010000225.1, forward strand.
TTTAGCGCCTGGCAACACCTATCGTGCATCTTTTCAAAGTCAAAATCATCAACTTTGGTTCTCGCTAAAAAGTGCTATTATCGAATCTTTTGATGTGCTGCGCCATTGGTGGTGGATTGTTGGGTTCATTGCCTTCACGTCGTATAGCCTTGCCAACCAAACATTAAAAAAGGATAAAAACCATCGCTTTGAGTCTATCTATCTAAATCCATTTGTGGTCGTTGCTTTAATTTGGATTACGATTGCCCTTGGGTTCTTCACCTGCTATTGGAGTTTGGGACTATATCCTCCCATGCGTACCATCAATACAATTTATTTTTATTGCATCATAGGCTCTCTTTATTTGGGAATTTGCTTTGCTATGAAATTGAAACAGACAAAGATTTCTAACATAGATGTATCGCTGGGTGCATGGCTCATTCCCATTTTATTAATGCTGTATATCTATAAATATCAAAATAATATAAAAACGGCATGCTTTGATATATATAAAGGTGTTGCGCAAAGATACGATAGCGAGCTTACTGAACGTTACAAAAGCCTGCAGACAAACACGAGTCGCCATGGCAGTATCACCAAATTAAAGAATATCCCCAAAACATTGTACTTTAAAGATATCAGCGAAAACACGGATATTACGATGCTCCGCAATTATGAAATATATTTTTATAAAGACAGCATAAGCGTTGAATAAATCAAGGTAAAAACAAAAATGACATCTATTTATATTGAAGAAAAAACCTACGACAAAGCTAATTTCACCGAAAATCCATTAGCAATTGGAGAGTATGAACGCTGTGTGTTCAAGAACTGCGACTTCTCTAACACTAAGTTATCGGAGATAAAGTTTATTGAATGTGAGTTTCTGACGTGCAATTTAAGTTTAGCAAAACTCCAAAAAACCACCTTTAGAGATGTCCGTTTTAAAGAATGTAAGATGTTGGGCTTGCTCTTTTTCACCTGCAATGCGTTTGGATTGACGGTGAGCTTCGACAGTTGCAACCTCAATCATTCTTCCTTCTACCAACGAAAAATCAAACAGATCGCCTTCATCAACTGCAGATTGAACGACATTGATTTCACCGATTGTGATTTGACGGCTGCCATATTTGACCAATGCGATCTGATGAATGCAAAATTTGAAAACACCATCATCGAAAAGGCTGACTTTCGCACTTCCTTCAATTTTTCCATTGACCCGATGATCAACAAAATTAGAAAAGCAAAATTCTCTTCAACCAACATCCTTGGATTGCTAAATGCGTTTGACATTGAAATTGAAGAATAAAAATTACCCCTCCCCTACGCTATTCATACAGAATCAAAATTCCTATCTAAACATCCACACATGAAAACCAAAAAAGAAATCAAAACTGAGTATAAAACAATGAAATTCCGGGCAGGTATATTTCAAATCATCAACAAAAAAGACGAACGGATGTTTTTGAATACGAGTGCTGATTTGGATCGGGCTTTCAACTCCGACCTGTTTCAACTCAAAGCAGGGATGCATTCCAACCCACAATTGCAGAACGATTGGAATAGTTTAGGAGCCGATAACTTTGAATGTAAAATCCTCGACGAACTCACCCTTAAAGACAGCGACACCTCCACCCATATCCAACAAGAACTAAAAGAATTGCTAGAGATGCATCTACTAGAAATGAAAAGCAAAGGACTACTTTTATATTAAAAAGATACCATGAAAACAATACTTATAACAGGCGGAACAGGACTTATAGGAAAGCATTTATGCAAAAAATTGCAAGCTCTGGGCTATCATGTCATCATCCTAAGCAGAATCGGAAACGCAAATCAAAACCCTCCTATCTATGCATGGAATGTGAACAAAAAAGAACTCAACAAAGAAGCCATTGAAAAAGCTGATTGCATCATTCATCTTGCAGGGGCTAACATCGGAGACAAAAGATGGACACCGAAAAGAAAGCAAGAAATTCTAGATAGTCGAATCAAAGCAAGCCAATTACTTTTTGAAAAGACAAAAGAAACTCCAAATCAGCTAAAAGTTTTCATTTCTGCTTCCGCCATTGGCTATTATGGTGCCATAACATCTGGTACAATCTTCAAAGAAACCGATGCCCCTGCCAACGATTTCTTGGGTGATGTTTGCCATCAATGGGAACAATCAGTGGATGCTTTTGAAACATTAGGAATTAGAGTGGTGAAAATCAGGACGGGAGTTATTCTGACAAAACAAGGAGGCGCATTAGCTAAAATGTCGCGTATCATTAAAATGGGATTAGGCTCCGCCATTGGCAATGGCAAACAATACATTCCTTGGATACATGTGGACGACCTCTGCGAAATCTGTATCAAAGCCATCGAGGATACACAAATGAAAGGTGCTTACAATGCCGTTGCACCTGAACATAAAACCAATAAAGAGTTTAATCGAACGATTGCCCACGTAATGCACAAAGCTTTTTGGTTTCCAAATGTGCCCGCATTCGCCCTCAAACTCCTCTTTGGCAGCATGTCTGTCATCCTATTAAAAGGAAGCAGGGTATCGTCCGAAAAAATTATTACCGCAGGTCATAGCTTTAGGTTTGCTACTCTTGAAAGTGCTTTAGCAGACTTATTCAGCCCTAGTTCTCCCAAATAATAAATCTAAAATCACAAATTCAAAATCTCAAACTTCCACATTCGGCTTTCCCACATTGCCAGAAAGCTTGCGGATAGTGGTCCAAAGTTTCGATAAGTTGGGCGGTTTGTTGAGCAAAGCGAGAATATCATTTTTATCTGTTTCGGGCATAATAACAGCCTTGGCGACGTAAGTTTTACTATACGCTAAAATTTCAGCAGCCAACTCAGGACGCAATCGGCAACAACTACCCACGATGCCGCTAAACATCTTGTTGATAAAGAAGTACTCGTTAGAAACCCTATTGATAGCACGCTGCGAGATAAACATCTTCAGCCATTTGCCATAAGGCGACATGGTGATGATGAGTCGGTTCATCTGCTTTTGATTCATAAGCATGGGCGGAAATGTATCAAAATAAAACAATTGCCCTTGATGAACGGCATAGTTGCGCAAGGTGGGATGAAAGCCTATGTCCGTCTTGGGATTTTTGCCATAAAAGAACTTGAGCGTATCGGCAAAAAGCATTTCGCAGAGATGTAATATTTCCGGGAGAGGAGCCGTAGTCATGATGTCGCGTATCAGTTCTTCATCCCTGAAAGCTTGCTGAATAATGATGAGTTGCTGTTTGTTTCCCTGAGGGATGGTGCTGATAAAGGTGTCGGGAAGTTGAATGCCGATGCTGCGCAACTCGTTTACATATTCTTGATGATTCTGCAAGATGAAATTGATAGCTTTTTTATTGGTGATGGGCAAAAACGTTTTGACGATGAGATTTTGTTGATGATAAACAGCACGAAAAGGTTTGGAAAAAAATCCCGTGTCCGAACAGGGATTCTCGTCAGCCGTGGTTAAAAGAATTTCGTTTATTTGTTCTGCTGTGAAGGATATCATCGAATTGATTTTTTGTCGGATGTTACCAATGGGTGTAGCCTTTATGTAATTATGTTGATTCGCACCTTATTTTCTGCGAATATAAATCAGTTTGATATTGTTTTTACCACTGTCGCGCTCGTCTATCTCAAATTTCTTGATGCTTCTGATGAGGGGCAACATCTTCGTGAAACCATAATTTCGAGGATCGAAATCGGGTTTCTTCTTGAGCATCAAATTGCCCAATTCTCCTAAATAAGCCCATCCATCTTCATCGGCAAGGTCGTTGATGCTGTCAGAAAAAAGTTTGATAATTTGATTGTCAATTTTATTTAAGGGTGGGTTGGCAGGAGCGCTTTCCTTCTTGGATGTTTTGCGATTGCCTTTGGTCTCAGGGGCTAAAGGTTTTGCCTTCAGGATTTCAATATAGATAAATTTGTCGCAAGCGGTGATAAAAGGTGTCAGGGTTTTCTTTTCGCCTATGCCTATCACCTTCATGCCGGCTTCGCGAAGGCGCGTTGCCAATCGGGTGAAATCACTATCACTCGACACTATACAAAATCCATCCACTTTTCCCGTATAGAGAATGTCCATGGCATCAATGATGAGAGCGCTGTCGCTAGCATTTTTGCCCGTCGTATAACTGTATTGTTGTATGGGAGTGATGGCGTTTTCGAGCAACACATTTTTCCATCCCGACACCGTGGGTTTGGTCCAATCGGCATAGATACGTTTGAAGGTTGGGGTGCCATATTTCGCGATTTCTTCAAACATTTCCTTCACGTTGGCGTAGGGCACATTGTCGGCATCTATCAAAACGGCAAGTTTGAGTTCGTTGGGAGTTTCCATAATAGTATAAGTGTATAAGTTTAATTATTGATGCACGCAGCAAATTTGAGCATTTTACTTCAAATAAAAATGAGTTACCGCAACAAACCGGTGGCTGTGGCTTCGGCAAAATTGGCAGTATCAACACCCATTTCCAAAAGATTTCCTTTATAATAAATTTTACAACTGATGGCGGCGGAGTCGTTTTTGGCTTTTGCCCACAGGTAAACAAACTGTCCTGGATAACCGACAATCGTAGTGGACCAAGAGGTCGTTGTGTCTTGAACATGTTGGGATGCCCCGTCTTTGTCGGTGTATTTAACCTCGAAGCCTTTAGGTGTGCAGTTGACTTCAAATTTAACGGTGTGATCATAATCGGAGCTTTCGGTAGTTTTCGAACAGCTCGTGAACAGGAATAAGGCTAAAAGCAGCAAATAATATTTCATATTATTGAATGAGTTTAATGGTTACTATTTTTTTTGACACGATAAAAGTACTAAAAAAAAATGACATGAATCATTTTGCAAAGATATAAATTTATTTTTGGAATTTTCTTTATTCTTTTTTCTTCAGAATAGAAAAAAAATCTTTAGTTTTGTGATGCTATTAATTTTTAATTTTTTTGTGATATGAAAAGAATTCTATACGTATGCTTTTTTCTAATGTTTAGCTGTTCGGTGTATTCACAACATGCTGATACATTACGACGCGCTGCAGGTTTATTTATCTCCCCTGCCTACACAGGTTTGCACAATGTAGATGATACCCTTCAAAGTTCGCCACGCTTTGGTTTATCGGCGGGATATCGCTTTGTGAACAAATTTAAGCACGGATTTTTTATCGAATCGGGAGTCAATTTCACGTGGCTCGGCGCAAAACAGGCTAAAGAAACTCAAACCGTCACTGCCTACGGAAGAAATTGGACATTTTCGAAAGAACGCACCACCAACCAAATGTTTTTAAGCGTTCCTTTCTTGGCAGGCTACAAAACACCGCATGGCAAAGTCCGTTTCGAAACCAGTGTCGGCTTTTCATTTAATTTGATGTTTAGCGATTTTGATGTAAAGAACATCACAGGCGATTATCCTTTCGGCATCCCGGGAAAAACTCGCAGCAGTGATTTGTTTGCATTTGGAACCGGTTTTAGTGGGATTTTCAAAGCAGGTATCTCCATCCCTGCCACCAAAAGATTGTCCATTGATGTGTTGCCTGCCTTGCGCTATCATTTCCTTTCCTTCAATACGGGCACAATGGATATCATCAAAAATGCCACCTTCGACAAACAAAAATGGTCGGCAGGGGTGGATATAAGCCTCATTTGGTCTCTCGACAATAAAGAAGCTGAAGTTATCAAAGAAAAAACAAGCAATAAATCGCAAGATTTCACTTTTCAATATAATCCTGATGAGAAACAAATTCCCATAAAAAAGAAGCTAAAGCCATGGGGCTATAGAAACTATATCTATATGGAACTTGTTGGCAATGCCTTGGTTTACTCCATCAACTACGAACGGAGTGTCTTCAACAGAGGTATCTTTTGTCTGCAAGCACGTGCCGGCTATGGTTTTGTTGGTACAAATTATGCCATTCCAGTTGGCATAAATGTATTATTAGGTCGTGGCACCAAGAAATTCGAAATGGGCGCTTACGCCACCTTCGAAAATTATTTCTTAGACGAGTTTAACGTAAACGTGGTTCCTGCCATGGCATTCAGATGGGTGAGCCAAGAACATTTCATGCTGCGACTTTCGATGATGGCGCATATTGTAATTGGAACCGGAGAAATTATTCCCGGCTTTGGAATCTCGCTTGGGGGCGGATTTTAAACCTTGAAGAAAAGGCGAATCGTCAAATAAACGAACAATCCTGCTAGGGAAAGGGGCAATAATGGCGGGATATTCTTCTGCTTTTAAAATAATGGAAACATAGGAAAATATTTCCATACAAGCAGTACAATTTCAACGTTCTACGAAACTTTTGTGGTGTTCAACGGAGTTTCCGTGGTGCGCAACGGAACCTTCGTGGTGTTCAACGGAACTTCCGTTATGTTCAACGGAACTTCCGTGCCGTGCAACGGAGTTTCCGTGGTGCGCAACGGAACTTCCGTGCCGTGCAACGGAGCTTCCGTTGTTGACAACGGAACTTTCGTGGTGTACAACAGAACTTCCGTGGTATACAACGGAGCTTCCGTGGAACATAACGGAACCCACGTTTCGAAGTAAAATCCATTCACGGTTTATCACAGAAATTCCGTGGGGCAAACACAACCTTCGGTTGAGAAACCATAGTCAGCGGTAGCCTCTGCCTCATTCGGAAATATCAAATAAGCCTATGCCTTTTAAAAAGATTTTCTACACTGCATTACAAAAAAGAAAAGGCTTGGCTTATATGAGGCAAGCCTTTTTGTATTTTTATTTAAAAAGAAAACGCTGATAGATTATTTTTTTCTATCTTTGTAAAAAAAAATAAAGTAATGAATTATTTAGATAGAATTACAATAAACCCGGAGTTATGTCATGGGAAACCATGCATACGCAATATGAGATGGCCCGTGGAGGTAATAATAGACATGCTTGGCTCAGGTATGACTATTGAACAAATTATTGATGACCATAAAGAATTGGAAAGAGAAGATATATTGGCAAGTTTAAATTTTGCCAAACTATACTTATCGGGGTATTCTCTTAAAATAAGTGCATAATGAAATTTCTTTGCGATGTGCATATTTCGTTTAAGATTGTTAGACTCTTAGATTCTATGGGGTTTGAGGCGATTCATGTAAACGATATACTTGACAAATGGCACACTAAGGACGAAGCCATTTGTAGTTATGCCGATGTAAACAATATGATTGTTATGACTAAAGATTCTGATTTTCGGGATAGTTTCTTTATTAAACACACGCCAAAAAAACTTATAAAAATCAATTTAGGCAATATCTCTAACCAAGAACTTGCTAATATTATTACAGAAAACATTGTTTCTATAGAAAAGCTCGATTCAAAATCGTTTTTCTTAATTGAAATAGACAAAGAGATTATTACCTATATTAGTGAAGATAATATGCCGGAATAGGCTTAAATTTATGAAGATATTCCATTCGGCAGGCTCCGCCTCCGTCGTTAATATCAACAGCATACGTGAGGCATCGGAGCCAGGTTCTAAAACGTAAAGAAAAGTCGTATCGTCAAATACACAAAATATCCCGCTTGGGCAACAAACAAGAAAGCCCAAAACATGGCAGGAATCCCTGTGAAACGTTCCAAGTTATAAGCATCTCCGGCAGCTTTTGATTTCTTGCTAGCAATGATAACCAACTCTATGGATGAATATAAGGATTCGAACAACATAACACCCGACAGCCAAAGGGTAAACACATATTTTACGAAATCATTCCCGTAGAAAATCACAACAAGAACCAATATAATCATCGAAATGAGCCAAAAGACGCCGTATGTATTGCGCACCAACATGGCAAGATTCAACAAAGCAATGATGACAATAGTGTATAAAACAATTTGATATTGATTTATGGAGATAAAATAAAACATCAGAAAAGCAAAAGCCGAACCAAAGGGATATCCACCTATTGCAACTAAGAACCGACTCCATTTGCTGTTAGTTTTTGTAGTGGCAGTTCCCGAACGGTCGCTAAAAAGTTCCACTTCATAAACATCTCCACTTGTCAGTAATGCAAAAAAAGCATGCCCGCTTTCATGAATCAAGGTGTTGACCACTCTCAGATATTTGCCCACATAAGGTATGCGGTTGATTAACAAAACCACCAAAGGCAAGGCGTATAAAAAATATTCTTTTTTCAATGTCAAAGATTTTGAGAATGCAAAGTTCGCTTTTATTGTATTCACAATGACTTACCGTAACAAAAGAAAATTCACAGCAGGCTGTTCATAACTTCTATTAAGTATCATTGGAAAAATTTGCTTCTATTTCAAAAAAAAAGAGTACTTTTGTAGGTATTCAAAAAAAATAAAAGATTGATTATGAGTGATAATGAAAATGAAGTAGCATCAAACGGTGCAGTGAACAACGAAACCTACGATGCAGACAGTATAAAAGTACTAGAAGGTTTAGAAGCTGTTCGCTTGCGTCCTTCCATGTATATTGGCGATACAGGCATGAGAGGATTGCACCATTTGGTTTACGAAGTGGTGGACAATTCTATTGATGAAGCTTTAGGTGGTTATTGCGATACTATTACAGTAGCCATCAACCCCGACAATTCGATAACCGTTACGGACAACGGACGTGGAATTCCAACAGGAATGCACGAACAAGAAGGACGTTCGGCGTTGGAAGTTGTAATGACCGTATTGCATGCCGGAGGTAAATTTGATAAAAATTCTTATAAGGTGTCGGGTGGATTGCATGGTGTGGGTGTTTCATGTGTAAATGCATTATCTTCCCATCTCAAAGTAAATGTATATCGTGAAGGAAAGATTTTTGAACAAGAATACGAAATGGGGAACCCATTGTATCCAATAAAAGTTATTGGTGAATCAGACAAAACCGGAACAACCGTCACCTTTATGCCTGACAAATCTATCTTCTTTGTTTCCGAATATAGTTATGACATTTTAGCTTCTCGCTTACGCGAATTAGCGTTCCTAAATAAAAAAGTTCGTTTGACTCTTACTGACTTGCGCGAAAAAGATGAAAACGGAGAGTCAATTTGCGAAGAATTTTATTCTGAAAATGGTTTAAAAGATTTTATCGAATACTTAGATTCAACTCGCGACAGGTTGATGCCTGTTCCCATTTGTATTGAAGGTCAGAAAAATGATATTCCTATTGAAATTGCTATGCAATATAACTCTTCCTATTCTGAAAATATTCATTCTTATGTCAACAATATCAACACCCATGAAGGTGGAACACATTTGGCAGGTTTCAGAAGAGCGCTTACACGTACATTGAAATCCTATGCTGATAAATCAGGGATGCTATCCAAGCTAAAATTCGATATCAGTGGTGATGACTTCCGTGAAGGATTGACGGCAATTATTTCAGTGAAAGTTATGGAACCACAGTTTGAAGGTCAAACCAAAACCAAACTTGGAAACAATGAAGTGATGGGCGCTGTTGATCAAATTGTGAGTGAATTGTTGAATTACTATTTGGAAGAAAATCCGAAAGAAGCACGCATCATTGTCAACAAAGTGATTTTAGCGGCAACGGCGCGTCATGCTGCACGTAAAGCTCGCGAATTAGTTCAACGAAAAAACATACTAACAGGTTCAGGCTTACCAGGAAAACTAGCAGATTGCAGTGAGAAAGATGCCTCTCTTTGCGAAATATACCTTGTGGAAGGTGATTCTGCAGGTGGTACGGCTAAACAAGGTCGTGACCGAAAATTTCAAGCCATTCTACCACTTAGAGGAAAGATTCTCAATGTAGAAAAAGCTATGCCTTACAGAATCTTTGAATCTGAGGAAATAAAAAATATGTTCACGGCTTTAGGTGTTTCCATTGGAACAAATGAAGACTCTAAAGAACTAAACATTGAGAAACTTCGCTATCACAAAATCATCATTATGACTGATGCTGATGTGGATGGAAGCCATATCGCCACATTAATTCTTACATTCTTTTTCAGATATATGAAAGAGCTGATTGAACGTGGACACGTTTACGTTGCCACTCCCCCACTCTATTTGATTAAAAAAGGAGTTGTTCAACATTATTGTTGGACCGAAGAAGAACGCGAAGCTATTGTCGCTGAATTTTCAAAAACAGGTAAAGAGTCAAGCATCCATATTCAACGCTATAAAGGTTTGGGAGAAATGAACTCGGAACAATTATGGGATACTACCATGAATCCTGAATTTAGAACATTGCGACAAGTTGTTATTGATAATGGCACCGAAGCAGATCGTATCTTTTCCATGCTGATGGGCGATGAAGTTCCTCCACGCAGAGAATTTATTGAGAAGAATGCCAAATATGCACGCATAGACATCTAATTCTATGAATATTATTGTCACAGGTGCCGGAAGAGGTATCGGATTGGAGGTCTGCAAAGACTTCATTCTAAATCCTGACAATACTATTTATGCTATTTCACGAAATATTGATGCTTTAAAAGCATTACAAGACAGCTTCCCGAATTTAGTTCCGCTTTCTTTCGACCTTGAAAGTAACTCATTTGATGAAGTTGTAAATCAAATTGGTGGCAATATTGATATTTTAATAAACAATGCAGGCTTATTAATCAACAAAGCCTTTGGAGATTTTGAGCAAACGGATTTAGAACGGACCATGAATGTAAATTTTATGGCACCTTTCAAATTAATTCAAACCTTACTACCTTATTTTTCCGAACCTGCTCATATTGTAAACATAAGTAGCATGGGTGGTTTTCAGGGAAGTTCAAAATTCTCGGGCTTATCAGCATATAGTTCTAGCAAAGCGGCTTTAGCCTGTTTGACCGAATGCTTGGCTGAAGAACTTAAACCTCATAACATCAAAATCAACTGTTTATGTTTGGGTGCTGTTCAAACAGAGATGCTTGATATGGCTTTCCCCAATTATAAAACAGATATGCAACCTGCTGATATTTCAAAATTTATTGTAGATTTTGCTTCACAAGCATATAAATATATGAACGGAAAGGTCATTCCCGTTTCGTTGAATACGCCTTAATTATTTTCATTATTGATACAATTTTCTTTTCGTGCTCTTCGTTAAGAAAAATGACTAAAATTATTGTAATGCTATGAAAACATCTGCTTTAAACCCAGATTCCGCATTAGATTATTGAAAGGGGAAATCATACTCTTTGCCATAATTCCACAATCCAGAAAACCACGCTCTTCTTTTCTTATTAAGAGCTATCCTTAGGACTAGTTTGTCATTAACTTTTTCAAAATA
>CAIOYH010000226.1 GCA_903862465.1 uncultured bacterium
TATTTTGAAAAAGTTAATGACAAACTAGTCCTAAGGATAGCTCTTAATAAGAAAAGAAGAGCGTGGTTTTCTGGATTGTGGAATTATGGCAAAGAGTATGATTTCCCCTTTCAATAATCTAATGCGGAATCTGGGTTTAAAATTTTAAAGGATATGTTTTGGTCGAATAACAACTTCATATTGCCACCTGATATATTTTGTTTTCGCGGTCGGCTGCATAACTGAGGGCTGCGTAAATATCAGTGGCTTCTAACTCGTCAAAATCCTCAAGAATTTCATTTACTGTCATGCCGGATGCAAGCCAATCAAAAATATCATTTACGGTGATTCGCATGCCACGAATACATGGCTTTCCACCTCTTTTGCCGGGTTCAATCGTTATTATATTCTTATAGTCTATCATGGTTCATTCTATTTATAAATGCAAAATTAATTCATTTTTTTTGTTTATGCTCATTTTTCTAATAAACTTTCAAAAACATTTGGTGTTTCTTCTAAACAAGAGAATGCGAAGTTGTGAAGTCCGGAAAATTCGTTACATTATGAAATAGAACTTAGATACATATATGCAACATAAGTACAAATAAACTAAAGGTGGCTAGAATTTATTCTTTTATGATCTTGCTAAACTCAACCGTATTGTTATTCATCAGCTTTGCAAAATAAACTCCAATAGCCAAGTTGCTGATGTCTATCTGTGTTTCGATGTCTTTTATTTCTTGTCTAATTAATTCTTGTCCGTTTAAATTCAAAATAGTTAAGGTGCTTTCTTTTGTTGGTGCTTGTAGTGTTATTGTTATATGGCTATTGGAAGGATTTGGATATATTTGAAATCCTTTTATGTCTGAATTTTCTGTTATACCGTTCGGATTAATAATAGTAAAAACTTGAGAACAAATCTGTCCATTATAGTTTGCTTTGAAGGTATAATTGCCGGAGACAGTGGGTAAAGTTTTTGACCAACCAAAGTAACATCCATTGCAATTGGTGGTGCAATTGTAAATCCAACTATTAAAAACAGATTGATCAGGATTCAGAATGCTGAGATTAGCCACAGTGCCGCTCACTTGATTTCTTATAAAAATATAAAACTTTGCCATGCCCGGAGATAATCCTGCTCCCTGAAAAGGAATTTGATAAGAAGTGCTTTCATTTAATGTTTCGGTGGTAGGGCATGCAGGCAAAACAATATCTGTTGTGTGAACAGAAGCTTTTAAAATGGCAGGTTCTGTATAGGATTTTTGTGTAGCCCACCATGTTGAGGCATTTAGCAAATTGCATGTTCCAAAATAGGGATCTTTGTAGGTAGCACTTGTTGTTCCGCTCCACACTTCAAAATGAAGATGAGGTCCCGATGAATTACCCGAACTGCCAACAACTCCTACATATTCGCCCAATGCAACTGTTTGTCCAACAATTTTAGATGTTACAGAGCCGTTTTTCATGTGATAATACAAGGCACATGAACCATCTGCATGTTGAATAAGAAGATAATTTGCCGTCAAAGAATTTGTAGCACAGTTCCTGTCATAATTGCCATCGCTTCGGGCTAAAATAGTTCCTGCGGCGGCTGCAATCACCTCCACCTGACTATTATCCATTTTATAAAAAGGAAATGGTGCAATGGCTATGTCGGTTCCTTTGTGTCCATCATAAGTGTTGGTTCCACAATTATAATCCGTTATAGCGCTTGCAGCAGTGTTTTCATCCACATAAGCTGAAACAACATAATAACCACAATCATTAAAACCTGCTGCGGCTTTCAAGGGCCAATTGAGCGCAACAGCTTGTGTGCTTCTATGTTGAAGCGTGTCCAAATGCAACAATTTCATATTTTCGGCACAAGTTGTTTCTATCGCTTTGTATTCATCTGCGGAAATGCAGGGATGATTTGCATCGTTCCTTTCTAGGGTGTAAGCTCCTGTATTGTCAGGTGCTTCGAAGCTTGCGTTTTGGGCAAACATGGAAACAGGAAACATACATAAAATTATCCATGCTGCTTGCGTAACTATTTTTTTCATAATCCTGGAGTTTTAAATTGTTACATTGTTTTTTTCTTACTTTGCGAAATAGACAGAGCCTAGTCCGAAAGGGGCACTTATAGCGCAATTACCACAGCAATAAATGCTGCTAATAAAATCCACATAACCCACCTTAACCAATTTGAGTTTATTTTCATCTTGCGTTTATTTATGAATTAACCAAAAATTTTTGTCCTTGCTCTATAAACGAAATTTTTGGTACCCTTGTGAGTAAAATTAACAATTTTATTTTTATAAGGCGAGAAGGATGAGAGAAAACTTTCATGCTTTTGCCATTTTATTCCTTCATTTTCTCAATGAAATCGGGGTAGTTGCAAACTACCTCTTACTTGGTTAGAAGTGGCAAACTTCAAACAGCGGGTGAAGCAGCAAAGCACTAGTAAAATTAGTTTTCTCATGGTTTTGTTTTCATACTAGAGTATATAACAGGAGAATTCCATAAATATTGGAGGGTTGAATGGTTAATTGGTTGTTTGGGGAGAGGGGAGAGGCTATAAAAATAATCGGGATATAGGCATTAACTAAGCTGAAGGGGCTATTTAGTGTCCATGTATTACCTTCCAATCAGCATATTGTTTTTCATTTATTTTGTAAAGTTCCTCTGCAGTTAATCCATTATTAATAATCAAAGTAAGACCATAAACGTCACCATACCAATTAGCTTGTTCTCTTATTATGGGAGTTATTTCTACGTATGAATTGTTCTCTAATAACTCTACAAGTTGAAATAAAACAAAAAAGAAATATGGTCTGCCACCAGGGTCGCCATTATCTTTCCATCTTTCTACATGGCAATAGATATTAATGTCGCCGTTATCTTGAGGAATTTTAAGTAGGCCATAGCATGGACAGGGCTTGGGACCATTAAGTACTACAGGAAAATATCCCGCATCTCCATCTAGCAAAATAACATTATTATTGATTTTAGGTTGCAACCAACCTGCATCATTCTTTGCAAGTACTTTTAAATAAAAATGCCTGTTTAAATTATTAGAGTCTGCGTTTAAAGTAGCTTGAGCTTTGTTTATTGACAAACTATCAAGAGTAATATTTTTTTTCATCGTTTATTTTTTTAATCCAAATTTAAGTAATATGTTATTGAGCCTAATTAAATATATGCGACTTAGGCACAGCCTAAGCCGAAGGGGATTGTGAAATTGCAAACTATGTTGAGCTGATTATTCATTTTTATCAGTTGTATTTCTTGGTAAAAATGGTATTTGAGCATTACTAGGTAATTCTTCCGCTCTTGCTTGCGTTCGCCAAATAATATCCATAAGGTCTTTAATTCTATCAAAAAAGGGTTTTGCATTTTCTCCAACTATGCCAAATACAATGCTAGCATCAACAAAAAATCCCCAAAACTTATCTAAATCTGAAACTTTTTTATGCAATTCGCTTTGAAGTTTTTCTAATCGTTTTAACATTCTTTGTTTATGGTCATCAGTAAACCATTCACTTGAATTTATTAAATCTCTAATTTCATTTATTTGATTTTGTATTATTTTTAAATCACCATCTGAGAATTCATAAGAAAAAGAATTAGAAAAAATAATATCAAATCTTTCTCTTGTGTCTTTAACAAAATCAATATCTAGTCTTACTTGTAATGCTGTTCTTTGCATCGAAAAAAAAGAAACTATAGCACCTATGTTTTGTTCTTTATTGATGACAAAGCCTAATGGAGTAAAAGAATAATCTTTACTTTTCAGATAAGCCTCAAAAAGTGAATAATATTCAACATATTCTTTATAATGAGGAAGTAGGCTACTTTTATGTTCAGTATGAATTGAGGAAAATGCATCAATAATATATTTAACAGCCCCGTTAAAATTAATTGGGATTGAAGCAATAAAATCTTCTTTTATCATTCTTCCAAATTTTTAGTTTTCTCACCTTTCATCAATTTCTCAGTTGTTTTGATTAATTGATCAGAATATTTATAAATATCGTCTAAGGTTGAAATTTCAAATTTCGTTTCTTTTTTATTTTCATCAAATAGTCCAATGAATTTTTTATCACCATTAAACCATAGTCTGCAAATACTTTGGCGAATTGTATCATCTAAAAGCACACTAAAGAAGTTTTGAAAATCTCTAAAATGAATTCTTTTGCTATCAAATTTTGTTCTTAAAATTGATTTTACAATAAAATAGCCTTCCATTTCTTCTTCGGTTGTAATTATTTTATTGTCCTCATCTTTTTTCTGTTCCTCAATCAATTTTACTTGTTCGGCTTCTTTTACATTCTCTTTTTCTAATGCTGATTTAAGACGATCGCTTATAATATCACTAATCCATTGGTTAATTGATTTTTTTACAATCTCAGTAAATTGAGTCATTATTTTCTCCGTTGCTTTGCCTGAATAAACTTGACTGACAAAAAACTTAACAAAGTTAGGAGTAGGCTCATTAAGTTCCCTAGTCATTATATTCTTTATTTCGTTGGAATATTTTAACTCAGAGGCGGAATTTACAATGCTATTTAAATCAAAATATGACTTGTGGAATTTTTTCAATTCAGCAACTACTTGCTCTTTCATATTTGTAAAATCAAATTCTAAAAATGGTTTTTCATCCATTTTATTAACCTCAATAAGGTCGGTGTAAAATCTGAATACAATACCATTGGTTAAAAGACCGAATTTTGATTTTGTTGTATGAAAATAACGAAATAATTGTGAATTATGAACATCAAGATTTTCACCCCACCATTTACATTCTATTAAAATAATGGGATGACCATCTTTCATAATAGCATAATCAACTTTTTCACCTTTTTTTATACCGATATCTGCGGTGAATTCAGGTACAACTTCAAGTGGGTTGAATACATCATATCCAAGTGCTTGGATAAACGGCATAATAAAAGCATTTTTTGTTGCTTCTTCTGTTTGAATTTGGTCTTTGAGTCTAACTACTCTTTCACCAAGCTGTTTTATTTGGTCTTTGAAATCCATAATGTTTATGTTTTAGATTGAGTTTTTAATATTAAAAGAACAAAGGTAGAAATTTTCGACAAATATATGTAAAAGATTTATAATGCAAGTATTATTTTTTTATTTTTCTCCATCAAATCCCTACTCAAGCTTAATTCGAGTGAAAATCCTTGTGGAGGAATCTTCAGGGCTGATGGGATAAAAGCGATATAAGATTTCGTAACTATCGCTAATACAAACAAGTAATAATTCGAAACCCTCACTTTTTCCCTTTATGTCCTCATCTTTTGTAGGGATGTAGAAGAAAACTTAAGAGATGTCGAAGTAAATCTATTTTTCTTTGAAGTAAATATAATTTTCTTTGAAGTCACTACTATTTTCTTCGTGGTAAATTTATTTTTCTTCGTGGTAAATTTATTTTTCTTCGAAGTAAATCTGTTTTTCTTCGTGGTAAATCTATTTTTCTTAGAAGTAAATCTATTTTTCTTCGTGGTAA
>CAIOYH010000227.1 GCA_903862465.1 uncultured bacterium
AAGGAGCAGCTTTGATGATTACTATAATAATAAGTTCTCTCATAAATTGAATATATGTCGTTTTGGATTGTCTTTGCTTCCTTTAATTAAAGATGTACAGAATGATGTATTATATAAGGAAAATGCATTATCTCATTTTTCATTTCCTGAAAATAAAATAATAATTACTATTGGCTATCACTCTAATCCAATAACACAACAAATACCTATTATAAATGAGGTATTAAAAATAAACAACGAATTTAAAAAAAATATTTTTATAGTTCTCCCAATGGCGTATGGTGGATTTAAAGATAATATCAATAAGGTTGATGCTTTGATGAAAAGTTCTAGGATTTCATATTGTGTTATTAGAGATTTCTTAGATATTGAAGATTTAATAAAGTTACGTATCGCTTCAGATATTATGATACATTTGCCCACTAGTGATCAACTATCAGCGACGATGTGCGAATACTTTTTTACGAAAAATTGGGTGATAACAGGCGCTTGGTTGCCCTACAAAACTATTGACGACACGGGAGTCCACTATCATCGCATTCAAAGCATTGATGAACTATCGAGTCAACTGACCGATGTGTTGGAACATTTTTCAGATTATCAACAATTGGCAGAACAAAACCCGGATCGTATATGGAATTTTTCTTCGTGGAGTCATAATATAACATCGTGGATTGAAGTTTATAAGGGATGATTTCAAAAAGTTTTGTAAAATCTTCTTTCATCTATTCCTTTATTGGAGCCTTGCCCTTGGCGTCTAGTTTTATTTTATTTCCTTTCTATACTATTTATTTGAGCCAAGCCAAAGTGGGCATATTGGCAATGTATTTGGTGTTTACCGCTTTGTTTCAAATCATTTTAAATTTCGGTTTAGACAATTATATCCCGATCACCTTTGTAAATAACAAAGACAACACCGCCAAGCAAAAAGAAACCATCAGTTCCTCGGTCACTTTGCTCTTGTTGGTGGGGGTGTTTTTCACCATAGTGTTTTTCTTTACAGGCGAATATGTTTTCAAATTGTTTGACCCTTTGTTTAAGAACAAAGCCGAAGGATTTGAGTTTTTTCCGTGGGGTTTTTTCTGTGTGTTGACGGCTTTTTTCAATTCGGTGTTCAAATCCTACACCAATCTGTTGATAAATCAGCAACGTCCCATGCGTTTCTTTTGGTGCAATATCACCAACTTTGTGCTCACCATCTCCATTTCGCTCATTGGTATATATGCCTATCCTGAAACCCTCATTGGACCCATGTATGGCAGGTTATTATCGGGCTTGGGAATCTTCATCATCGCTGTCATACTCTTTGGAAAAGAATTCGGATTCCGCTTGCATAAAATACATCTCCGCGAAATTCTCAATTTCTGCTATCCCATGGCAATCTATTTCTTTATTATGTGGGTGTTGGCAAATGTTGATAAATACATCTTGCTGTATTATTCAGATGCTAACACTGTTGCCATCTTGGCGGCTGCCATGTATTGCACTCAGATTTTGGATTTCTTCCAAAATGGATTGTCATCAGCCATATTCCCTAAAATCTATGCCATTTGGAACGAAACCAAGGTGAAAAAAAGCACCATCGAAGTCAACAGATATTATAATGGATTGACATTGGTGAGCACAGCCGTTTTGCCCGTATTTTTGTTGTTGATGCCTTTTGCGGTGATGCTTTTTGTGAAAGATCCTCACTATTATGCCTGTTTTTATATATTACCTATACTCACCATCGGATTCATTACACGCGGATTGCACTCCATGTTCTACACACCGCTCTTGTATTTTAAGAAAACCAAATCCATCCCGAAAGTGTTCTTCATCTCTGCCATCATTCAAATAGTGCTCGATGTGGTTCTCATCAAATATTATGGCATTATGGGAGTGGCTATCACCATCTTCATCATCAAAATCCTGCAAGTTGCTTTGCTGTATATGGAAAGTCGAAAATTGTTCACCTTCAAGTTCAACCTTGCCAAGCAAATTCTTTTGCCTGTGGTGTATCTCATTTCCATCGTAGCACTTTTCCCATTCACCACCGATCATAATAGAATTTTTATCAATTTGATACAATTGGTGATTGTTTTTCTGTTATCGTATGCTGTGTATAAAAAAGAAATTGATGAAGCCATAAGTAGATATTTTATTGTAAGAAAATAGGTTTCTAGCAGAATATCGCTCTATTCTGCATTTTGCAGTTCATTTCTATAAAAAAATGATTGCAAATCGCGTAATAAAAATTATTTTTATTAATAAATGCGATAATTACATTTTTTATTTGTAATTTTGTTTGCTCAAAAAATATGTGATTCTAAATTGGATTTAAAAATTTTGATATATGCGTATTAAATTATTTATTTTGCTTCAACTATTGCCTGTGCTTTTGTTTGCACAGGGGCAGAATAATATTTGGTATTTTGGTAACAATGCAGGCATCACTTTCAACACAAGTCCTCCAACAGCATTGACAGATGGTCAACTTGTGACAGGTGAAGGATGTGCTGCTATATG
Source organism: uncultured bacterium (assembly GCA_903862465.1). Classification (GTDB taxonomy): domain Bacteria; phylum Bacteroidota; class Bacteroidia; order Bacteroidales; family CAIWKO01; genus CAIWKO01. Next base: position 2,509 of record CAIOYH010000227.1, read on the forward strand.
CGACCATGCTGGGAATTTACTTTTTTACACTGATGGCAATACCGTTTACAATAGAAACCATGTAGTGATGGTGAATGGTTCGGGTTTATTCGGACAATACAGTTCAACACAGAGTGCCATCATTGTTCCACTTCCCGGAAGCATGACTGTTTATTATATTTTTACACTTGATGCTTTTGCCAACGCCCACGGCGTGTGTTATTCAATCGTTGACATGACGCTCGACGGTGGTTTAGGAGCTGTTACTACCAAAAATACACAGATTTTAACTCCTGCATCTGAAAAAATTACAGCCATCAAACATGCCAACAACCAAGACTTTTGGATAGTGATACACGGATGGAATGATAATAAATTTTATTCCTATTCCTTCACTTCTTCCGGTTTGAATTTAACACCTATCATTACACCTATAGGAAGTATTCATACGGGAGGAGGTGGTCCAAATAATGCAAATAATGCTATTGGATATATGAAAGTTAATGCTGCCGGAAACACCATTGCATTGGCTGTTACTATGCTTTATTTTTATGAATTATTTCAGTTCGATAAAATAACCGGAGTGCTTTCAAACATGATTTCTCTCGGCAATCCCGACAACGCGACCAATAAGTATCCGTATGCTTTGGAGTTTAGCCCTGATAATCATTATCTGTATATTAAAGATTTTTATTCTCTAAACGTTTATCAATATGATATGACCGTTTACAATCAAAGTTCAGTTATTAATTCAAAAACCTTTGTAGGAACAGTTTCAGGCAACCCAATTTATTTTAATGGTGGAATGCAGTTAGGTCCCGATAACAAAATTTACATTGTTAAATTTGATTCTGATTCTCTTGCTATAATTAATAATCCAAATAACCCGGCAGCTACTTGTGGGTTGGTAGATAATGCTATTTCGCTTAATGGACGTAACGGGCAACTCGGTTTGCCATGTTTGGTCAACACTAGTTTTTTCAATAATGAGGTCATTATACCCACTGAAGACACTAGTGAAATTTGGTTCCCGAACACTTTTACTCCCAATGGTGATGGTATAAATGATGTTTTCAAAGCCGAAGGTTTAAATATTTTTGATTTTCACATAATCATTTTTAACCGTTGGGGACAACAGATTTTTGAGTCGTTTTCGATCTATGATGGATGGGATGGCACTTTCAAAGGTAAGAAGAGCCCTGAAGGAATTTATGTTTGGATGGCAGATTATCTGTTATATAGAAATCATACTAAAGTTAAGGAGCATGCTAGGGGAAAAATATTGCTTGTACGATAGCAATATTTTCGAGGGACTACGCACTTCTTTTTAAATAGTATTTTAATTTTTTAGAAGTTCATATTCACGATAGATGGTTTTGTATTTCTAAAAACACTAAAATATTTCCTATGATATTAATCTTTTTCGCTTATTTTTGCAGATTGTAAAAACAAAAAATTGATAGGGGTTAAAGCAGTAGTGATGTGTTATTGCTAAAGAAAATAAAAACAAGTTTGTCTTGATGTAAAATTGTATTCTTATGATAAGTGTATTTATTAGAAACGACCAAATATATTCTAAGCCTTTGGAATATATACTCGCTATTCTTGCAAAGAACACATCATTAACCCTAACTTTTATTCCTGAGAAAACAAATGCTCATTTAGTTTTTGATCATACAGACGCGCTTTCTGTCCCAATAAATATTAAGTTTTTCGACTCTTTACTGCATAAAAAAGTGTTTAATCATGAGGCATATTTCCAAAATGCGCCATATCTTTTACATCCCGAAAGTAATCATCCTGATTGGTTAGGAACTGCTTTTTATATGATTAATTCGTTTCAGGAATATCCTGATGCCATCAATATAAATTTTCTCGACCTTTATGGTAGATTTGATTATGAGCAATCCTATCAACACAAATTTGATTGTGTTACGAAAAACTTAGTGCAAGAGTGTTTCACTAATTTTTGCAAAGAACATTTACCCGATGCAAGACCTGCGAACATGGAAAGAAAAACGAAGGTTTTCGTATCCCATGATATTGACACCTTGCATGGTTCTTTTCTTGAAGATGGATTGTGGGCATTGAGAAAAGGCAGGATTGATGTGGTTTTCAAACTTATCATGAACGAAGTTTTGTTGCATCCGCATTGGAAAAATATTGACAAAATTGTAAAACTTAATTCCGAATACGATTTAATGAGTACGTTTTTTTGGCTAGCAACCCAAAAAGTAGCAAAGAACAAAGTGAAGAACGCTGACTACTCTATAAACAAAATACAAGATTATTTCAAGCTTCCTGCGAATCATGGTTTGCATAAAAGTTGCTACACTACTTCATTTGAGGAAGAGCTTGCGATGTTGCCTATCCGCACCAAATGGAATAGATATCATTATTTGAAAATGAATTTGCCTTCATCGTGGAACGAAATAGAAAACGCGGAACTAGAACTTGATGCTAGTTTAGGTTTTGCGGACAGATTTGGCTTCAGAAATAGTTATAGTTTGCCGTTTAAGCCTTATAATATGTCAACCCAAGCGGCTTATAATTTTGTGGAGGTTCCTTTGAATATAATGGATGGAACTTTTAATCGTTATATGAAAATCCCAATACAGGAAACGGCATCACAAATTATTGATTTTATTGAAGCACATAAAACGAACGCTATCATTTCAATAATTTGGCATAATACCTATTTTACAAACTACAAATATGCGGGCTATTTGGATGAATATAAAAAAGTACTTTTGTATTTGTATGAAACCGGAATAAAATTTATCACACCAAAAGAAATAATAGATGAGTTCGGAAAAGATTAAAAAAAATGTAGCGATTTCAATTTTAAAAGATGTTGAAATTGACGAGGTAATTAGTTTTTATAATCGTATTTATAATGAAACTAGGACTCGAGAAAAATTTGTTTGGGAGTTTCACAACGCACCAAGCGGCAAAGCCATTTATGTGGTTGCCAAAGATACGGATACCAACAAAATTGTCGGTTCGCAATGCGCCATTCCCATAGAACTTATTACACAGGATGGCACAGTGGTTCTCACTGCAAAATCAGAAGACACCTTGGTTGATCCTGAATATCGTGGATTGAATATCTTTGAAAATATGTATCAACTGCTGTTTGAAAAATGCAGAGAAAACGGCATCAAATATCTTTGGGGCTTCACCTCTGCAAAAAAACCTTTTCTAAAACTTGGGTTTGAAATTCCTTACGACCAAAGCCAATCGGTTATGGCAATCAACATCAATGCTGCCTACAGTTATTTGTCGCAATTAAACCCTAAAAACAACTTTTCATCTCGGTTTAAAATTGGTGCTTTTTGTTTTCTTTCCAAAATGGTTTCTATCAAAAAATCATTTAGCTCACAACAATCCATTGACAAAGATTTTTTATATAAAGAGCTTGGCAAAAAGATAATAAAAGAGGCAGAACTTCCTGTTTTGATGTCGGCTCGTAATGGGTTTTCGATTAAATTGGATTTGCCTTTTATGACATGGCGCATAGAAAACAACCCCTATCACGATAAAATATTTAATGTGTATTTTCTATCGCAAAACACCATCGTTGCCAACCTTATTTTTAACCATCACAAAGATGGCGTGTGGTTTTTGGTGAACGATATGTATGCTGAAACGCTCACCTTGAAACAAAAACAAGCCATGCTGCGCAAAGCCGTGCAGGGATTAATGCATCAGGAAAAAAGCGCGATTAAATTGATTCGGACATGGGATTTCAAACACAATGCCTTGGGCAACGAAGAATTGGTGATGCGGAAAAAAGTTGGATTCTCGCATATCGACAGGGGCATATCCTTTGTGTGGAAAAGCCTTGATGAGCACGACACTTTGAAAACTGCAGATTTTAATCTGTCAAGAATTGCAACACAAGGGAAGATTTGAGATAGTAAAAGAAATAGGAGCGTTTTTATAAAAAAAAGCCTACCCTTTCGAGTAGGCTTTCTAACCTAAAAAATTTAAATCTATGGACAGATTCAAATCGCCCTTATAAAACTAATTTTATTAGTCTTTATTGTATCTTTATACACTTTTTTTAAATCCATTCAATAATCAATTCCAATTCGTCGGTGGTGCTGAGGTTGCGAATGATGATTTCTTTTTGAAAATCAATGATTAAGGAATAAATTCTTTTTTTCACCAAAACAAAAGATGTCACTAAGGGGAAATAAAATGTTCCTAAAGGGAAATAAAATGTGCCTGAAGGCAACTTAAATGTCCCTGAAGGCAATTTAAATGTTCCTGAAGGCAACTTAAATGTCCCTGAAGGCAACTTAAATGTTCCCGAAGCGAACTTAAATGTCCCTAAAGGCAACTTAAATGTTCCCGAAGGCAAATACAATTTCACTAAGGGATGCGACCAAATGAGCTTAAACAGTGAAATCCAAGAGATAGTAAATCAGATTAATAACCTAAAATAGAAAGTTTAAAGCAGATTGAGTAAACAAAATTTTTAGAGGTTACATCTGTGTCAATGAATAATTAAAAATATATCCATGAAATATTCCATCTGGAAACCTGCGAACACATTGTTGAATTTGAAATAAAATCAAAAATACATTTTTATAATCTATTACGAGCGATAGACTAAAAATTTCAAAAATAATATACCCATTTATTTAAAATATAATACTTTTGTGGGATTATGGATACGTTATCATGAAAAAAAATAAAACACTATTTATTCTTCTTTCCTTTGTCATTTTAGTGGCTTTTACCTCCTATTTTTCCATCAAACTTCATGATAAAAAGGGAATAATGAATTGGAGGTCGGAGCTGTTTGCTGATGCTTCCGGCTATAACGTTTATTTGCCTGCTTTTCTGCTGTATCATTGGGATGGGAGGCGTTTTCCTCCTGATATCGAAAACAAAGTTGGCGCTGCTTTCAAAATCAACCCGGGGTCAGGGTTTATAGATATAAAAGTTACCTGTGGCGTTGCCTATTTGCAATTTCCATTTTTTGTGGCAGCCAACGTGCTTACAAGTATGAATCATGAAAAAGTGGATGGCTACAGCTATTATAATTTTCGCGTCCTAGACGTTTGCGGTAGTTTTTATTTATGGCTTGGCTTGTTTTTTGTTTTTTCGATGCTTCGCCGTCGCTTTTCGCTTTTCATAGCTGTTGCCGCAACTTGTTTTATCGGTTTTGGCTCCAATGTGTTTTTTTCCGGATTCATTCAGCCGGGCTTTTCCCATACCTATTCCTTTGTGGTTTTTGCTGCCTTGCTGTGGTATTTCGACAGGATTTCCGAATTGCCGAAATACACTTTCAAACATGTATGCATCTTGGGATTGCTCTATGGGCTTGCCGTTCTCATCCGTCCTACCAATATCTTCATCGGTTTGCTGTTTTTATTTTGGAACACCTTTGGTTGGATTGATATCAAATTGCGGTTCAAAAAACTTATCCGTGGACGAAATCTCTTGGCGTTGTTGCTTCCCTTCTTCTTGGTCATGCTTCCACAAATGCTGTATTGGTATTTCACCTTTGGCACCTTGGTATATTATTCCTACCCGGGCGAAGGATTCACCCATTGGCAATCCCCTCGCATTTCGTCTTTATGGTTTGAACCTGAAAACGGATTGTTTCCTTATGCCCCCATACTTCTACTTATTATTATAGGTATAATTCTCAGCATTGTTAAAAAACAAAAGGGTTCATTGCTGCCGCTTCTTTTTTTTGTCATTATGACGTATGTTTTTGCCTCGTGGCATGACACCTTGTATGGGGGTAGTTTCGGGTGTCGTCCCTTTGCCGAATATTTTGTCTTTTTTGCCTTACCCTTGGCTTCCTTACTGCAGTTTGTCCGCCCGAAACTTCTCAAAGGATTCATCGTTTTTGTTGCCCTTGTGTGTGTGGCTTTCACTATAAAAATGACTTTGATTTATAACGACAATTGCTTTTTTGGCAACAAACGTTGGAATTGGAAAGAATATATATCCTTAATCCAAAGAGGAGTTAGAACCACCACCCAAGAATTGGAAGACGGTTGGGTGACATCAAAAAACATCGTTGAAACCACCGACCCGCATCATGGTAAACATGTTTTTGCTATGAATAAGAAAACGGAATTCACACCCTTATTGCTCGACGAAAATTATATGAAAGGCACTTTCAGTCCCTATCGCTATGCGGATGTTAGCATAGATATAAAAGCCGATTCGGCTATCGTTGCGCTGCTTGTCCATACAATAGATTCCTGTGGTAAGCAACTTAAATGGGAGGCTTTAGATATAGAGTATGACAGTTGCCGATTAGATCAATGGCAAACTATTCATTTTTATGATGTGTGGATAGGTGGCGATTTTGATAAAAACTTTTCGATGAAATATTCTATTTGGAATCGCAACAAACGTACATTTTGTTTTGACAACCTTTCGTTGTTTTTGCATTAGCCGAAAAGAGTAATCAACCCAATTAGTTGAGAACGCGTTTAAATTCTAAAGTTTAAAAAACATCCGAGTCGCCCATCGAATAGTACCACGAATTGGAATCTATCATGTTGTGGTAGGTTTCGTTCATAAGTCTGATACCCGAATAGGTGATGGGAGCTATGGGCGAAAATCCCATTTTTTCAAACAAAATATGTTTAGTGTCATTGAATGGTATCCAACAATTGATGCGAATAATATTGTATGCGGCATAATGCTGTGTAATGGCAAAAAGCAGTTCGGATAAGAGCGCTGCATCTGCCTGAAAACAAAGTTCTACTATATCAACTTCATAAGCATCTTTTTGAACAAAAGAAGGAAACACTTTTGTTACGGCAAACCAATCAAATGCATTGTTTGTCTTCGTTGAAAAGATAGTGTAATTAAATATTGGATTAGACGTAAATCTCCAACGTAGATATTCTTGCGTCTTGTTTACTTTGACCTCAAAATCACTTGTACATTGCATGAAAGCATTTTCATGATTCAAGGTGAAATCATTCACCACCTCGACCCTTTCAACCGATGTTTCTTTAATTTGATTCGTTAAAATACTGAGTGTTGGTATCTGTTCAAGGTTTTTCCATTTCAGATTTTTAATAAATCCATAATGCGAATTCGAATTGGGGAAACCCCAAATAGCCACCAAATTATTTTTCTGATATTCTTCTTGATATAAAGATTCTGCCAACTCTCCAAAAATTCCTTTTCCACCATAATTCGGATGTGTCATGGTAGTCATTGATAAAGCGGTCAGCACTTCTTCGCCACTAACTATCATTTTCACAGGTGAAACGGCATAATGTCCTGCCAATACATCGCCATCCCACATCAATTTAATCATAAATTTATGCTCAGGATTATCAGCAAAACGCCACTTCCAAAATTCGTCACTTAGCGTTTTTTTAAAAACGATTTGAAAAAGTTCTAAGATTTTTGTTTCATCTCCCGACTGATAATTGCGAATTTCCATAGCAATAGGTTAAAGGATGGTTTTGAGATTCATGAACGCCTCGGCATAAACACAACCGGCTTGCGCACCTCTCATGGTGGCTAAGGCTTTGATATTTGCAGCACTTCTAGGAAAAGGATGTTCGCCCAATTCACTTTCAAATATTTTTAGATTCTCTATTTTGGCGTCCAAGTTATCCGTTATATCCACAAAAATATTAGGTAAGAAAGCATTTTGCGAAACAGCAACCCCAAAATCAGTTTCGCTTAACACTTCCATCATCCAAATATTTTTTATGAATGGATAGCGAAATGATTTGGTGCAAGCAAAAGCACAATCAAAAGCAATGCGATGGTCGCTATGTGGATCACCATAAAAAGGTAAGATTACATGAGTAGGTTTCACCGTCTTAAACACTTCTGATATGGCTGAAATGATGGTTCCGCTTGTCAGCTCATCAAGTTTTGTCGTTGGGAAGTTTAAGTTAAATACGCCATCAAAAGGATAGGCTTCGGCAAGATTCTTGATTTCCTCCTGCCTTCTATTGACAATAGTTTCGTTCCACCCATGGGTAGTATGAACATTGGTCATAATTAACCAATAGATTTCAGCACCTTCATGCTTAAATCGCAATAAACTTCCTCCTGCGCCATACGTTTCATCGTCAGGATGCGTTGCAATAACAATGATTTTGTCTTTTTTGTTCATTCTTTTAATATTTTAATTAACCCTCACACTACTTGGAATATTCACCAACCTATCTTCCAAAAACTGTGCATTTTCAACATTGGCAGTGATGCAATGTTCAAACATGGGTAGTTTGTGCATCAAGGTCCATGCGGGACGTGTCATCACAGCGTTTTTGTTGGTGAAATCCAAAAATGCATCGCGTTCGGTTCTGTCGCCTACCAAAATAGCTTGTAGCCAATAGTTGGCTTTCGAATTCTTGGGTTCTGTAAGAAAAGTGTAGGGCATGCAATCAAAGAAATTAGCATACAGTTGGGCAAGTTGGCGTTTGTTTTCGATAAAAGAATCCAAACATTCCAATTGTGCACACGCTAAAGCAGCATTGATGTTGGGCATACGATAGTTGTAGCCGATGTGGTCGTGATTGAACTCCCAAGGATGCGGCGTTTTCGCTTGCGTGGTCAGGTGCTTTGCCAACACTCCCAAGGCATCGTCGTTGGTCAACACGGCACCGCCACCGCCACAAGTGATGGTTTTGTTGCCATTGAAACTCAAGGTGCCCAACAAGCCAAAAGTCCCGGTATGTTGTTCTTTATAAAAACTGCCTATAGATTCGGCAGCATCTTCCACCACAGCGACATGAAACACATCGCAGATTTCCATGATGCTATCCATCTCTACAGGAAACCCAAAAGTATGCATAGGCACACAAGCAGAAATCCTTCGCTGCGTTGCGATATGAATACATTCTTGTTTGTCGTTGATATAGGTGGATGTATGCAAAAAATCGTGCAGTTTGCTTGGCGACATTCCCAAGGTTCGTTTGTCCACATCCACAAAGAGCGGATCGGCACCCAAATAGGCAATAGCATTGCAGGTAGCCACAAAGGTCAAGGGTTGGGTAATCACCAAATCGTTGCGTTGCACCTTGGCTAACACCAAGGCAATATGCAAAGCTGCCGTGCCGTTGGAAGTAGCGATGGCATATTTGGCGCCTGTATATTTCTTTAAATCGTCTTCAAATTGGTTGACAAATTTGCCCACCGAAGACACAAAAGTGGAATCAATACATTCGTTGAGATATGGCTTCTCATTGCCCACAAATCGAGGTTCATGAAGCGGTATAAAATCCTTAGGAGTTTTATAAATGGAACGAATAAAATCAACGGTTTCTTTCAGCATGGCATGAATGGTATTGTTGCGTCAATATGTAAATAAAGATGCGCAGTTAAATAAACACGGCTCTTATTATTTATGAGCCACAACTTCCGGTTTTTCTTTCTTTGGTTTAAATTCGAAGAAAGCAGCCGCACCCAAAACCAAAATCAACAATATGGAACCCGCGAGCGAAATCTTTTCGCCAACATAATATGATTTGGGCTCAAATTTAAACTCAATTTTATGATTGCCGGCAGGAACCACCATAGCGCGCAGGATGAAGTTGGCACGGAAATAAGGAACTTCAGCCCCATCCACATACGCATTCCAACCTTTGCTGTAATAGATTTCGGAGAAGACAGCCAACTGAGGTGCTTTCAAATTCTTAGCTTCATAAACAAGATAGTTGGGCTTATAGTCCAACAATTTGATGGTAGCTTGCGGATCTCTTTCCCCTTTGAAGGATGTCAATTGCTCTGCGAAACGCTTGTCAACAATAGCCATATTGGCAGGAACAAAATTGTCCATAGCCTTTATTTCGTCGTCGGCATTGTCCACCTGTTTCACATCTTTCACAAACCAAACATTGCCCAAAGCAGCAGGATTCCGCAAAGGACGTGCATCGGGATTGTAAATATAATATTTGGTGTTCAGCATATTCAGGGAAGTCATTCCATACATAGTGGAAATCAACACAGAATCGGGCACTTTGCTTTGTAAGGTTTTCGTCAAACGTCCATGCTCTTTCATGATACGATTATCAATCAAATCTTGGTATCTGCGCAGTTTAGCTGCATGATATCCGCCAATAGATTTATGGAAATAAGAAGTAGAAGCATCCAAGGTAAAATTTCCAATAGATAGATTCAGTACACGGAAATCTTTTGCAGTATCTTGCAATATAAACTTATCGGCAGCCGATGCCTCAAAAGGAGTCTCTACTTGTTCTTTTGGAATGAAATTTTTGTCGTTCACATATTTTCTATTGATAGGAACCAAATCAATAAGGATTAAGAGTGCCACACCACCATAAAGTAGATATTTGCTCATTTTCTTGGCAGAAGCATACACCCAAATCAAACCTGCACCCAACAGTATGAATGCAATAGTTCGCAAACAGGACGTTTTAAAAATGGATATACGGGCAATTTCGAGGTTCGAAATGAAACCGTCAATTTGGCTTTTGCTAGCTCCTTGTTTCAAATAGTCATTAAATTGTGCGAGTTCTTGGGGTGTGGTGAATTTGAAGAAAGTGCTTGGCATCATCACAAATAATAGCGTCAAGCCTGCTGTCAATCCTAAAGAAATGAAGAAAACCGCTTTCTTTTCTTTTATTAGTTTGGGTTTTTCGGCTATCTCTTTCAAAGCGAGTATTGCCAACAGCGGTAAGGTGAGTTCCACGATAACCAAAATGGAAGACACTGCGCGGAACTTATTATAATAAGGTATGTAGTCTATAAAGATATTCGACAGGAATTGAAAATTATGCCCCCACGAAAGCATGATGGCTAGAATAGAAACCGAAAACAACGCCCATTTGAGTTTTCCTTTCACGATAAATAATCCAAGGACAAACAAAAACATAATCAAAGCACCCACATAAACAGGTCCTGCTGTAAAAGGAAGACTTCCCCAATAATGAGAAGATTGCGCCACATCTTGACGATATTGTCTGTCCACATTGTCCAAGGCAGATGGTGTGCTTCCAATAGCTCCGCCTTCGCCTCCTTTAGCATCGGGTATCATCAAAGTAAAGGTTTCGCCTATGCCATAACTCCATTGCATGATATAATCTTTGTCTAAGCCATCCGATTGAATTTTCGAATCGAGGGTCAACTCCGATTTGCCACGTATGGTTTCCTTCACATATTCAGAAGAGGTCCACAGATTGGTAACGTTGGGCATTATAGCGAGAAAACCCGCAACCAACAATACGCCTGTAGCTATAGCAAACACTTTAAATTTCTTTTCGATAAGCGAATAAATGAATTCAAACAGCGCCACGAAGCCCAACACGATGATCATATAATAGGTCATCTGCACGTGGTTGACAGAAATCTCTATTGCCATAAACAAAGCCGTGAGCGCCCCGCCCAATAAATATTTACCTCGATACGTCAGTATAATACCCGATAAAACGGCAGGCATAAAGGCAATGGCTAATGTTTTAGCATTGTGACCCACGCTCAGGAATAGCAAAAAGTAGGTAGAAAACGCAAAGGCGATGGCGCCAATTATTGCCAACCAGGGATCAACCTTTAGCACGATTAAAAGAATAAAAAATCCGATGAACAATACCAGAAAAATATTGGCAGGATAGGGCAAACCTCCCATAAATATTTTGTTGACGTAGGGCACCACATTGGTTTTGTAGAGCACACTGATTTGATATGCGGGCATACCACCAAACATGGCGTTGGTCCACAAAGCTTCTGTTCCCGTTGCATCTCTGAAGTCTGAAATTTCTTTCGATGAGCCTTTGTATTGCACCACATCGCTCTGACTGATTTTTTTTCCTTCCAATAGCGGACTGAAATACATCAGGGATATAGCCATAAAAACAATGATGGCAACTACGTAAGGGATTGCTTTTTTTATTTCAAATTTTTTCATGAGTATTTGTTTTATTTAATAATACAATCTTGAAATCCTTAATAAACTATTTGTCTTTGATTTCCTCGTAATCTACATAGTCTCCTATGTCAGTAGATTTTTTGGGTTGGTCGCCCGTATAGTCAATGTTTACGGTGCCTTCGGGTTTGGTGGTGTTTTGATTGTTTTTTTCGGCATAGTTTTGAAATCTCTTGGCAAGTCTGCGTAGAAATATACGTACCAAAAAGGGGATAATATAAATAAATACTATCCATGAACTAAAGACTATCAGTAAGAACCAGAAAAAAGCATTCATTTGATTTATGTATAAAAAAAATTGAGAAGACAAAACAATTCATCTCCTCAAAATTATATTTTTTTAAACCGAAGCTGTTTCTGAAAAATTATCTTTTATGTAACTTTTCGTCGGAAACGGTCAGTTTTTTTCTTCCTGCTGCCCTGCGGTTAGCTAATACTCTGCGACCATTGGCAGATTCCATTTTTTTACGGAAACCGTGATTGTTTCTTCTTTTGCGTTGTGATGGTTGAAATGTTCTTTTCATTGTTCGAAAAATTTAAGGAGTGCAAAGGTAAATATATTTTTCAACTGCGCAACTTTTTTTTTACTTTTTTTTAAAAATAATGCATTCATCTTGATTTGATACACACAAAAGGAAGCGTTTATTCTTTGGTTTTTCAGAGAGACTATCGTCAATAAAGAAAGGAGAAGTGCAACAACACTTCCCTTTCTGAAATTCAATTTAAAATTTATGGAGAGATATAGCTTTTTATTGAGAAATATACCACCAATTTATTCTTTCACAATTTTCTTAAACTCAAACCTCTCTCCTTTTTCAAGTTTAATCACATATACCCCCGGTGAAAAACTTCCCGTTTGTACCACAGTTTTCTCTATAATATAGCCTTCAAAAACATTTTGACCTATCGCATTTACAATGGTAAAATGGATATTTGTTGTATTGCCTTTTATTTCGATGGTTAATTCGTTGGTGACAGGATTGGGATACATCGTGATGGCTTTATTGTTTTCGTTGGTAGCTATGCCATAATTCGTAACATGTATGATGTTGGATGTGTCCGAACTGCAGCCACTTGTTGTCACTATCACATAGTAATCTCCATTAGCGTTGAAGGTATAATTTTGTCCTGTAGCCCCACCAATAGCACCTGCTTGGTTATACCATTGATTGCCGCTAACAGCACTCGAATGTAGCGTGGTGCCATTTTGAGTAATCACAGGTGTTGGAGGTGTAGAAGGTTGCGGATTGATAACCACAGAAGATGCTGTAGAAACGCATCCTGTCGTATTATTGGTGACCGTGAAAGCATTCGTTCCAGGTGTCAGACCGTTTAATGTAGTGGATGTGCCTGTGCCATTGATGTTGCCCGGATTAATCGTCCAAGTTCCGGGTGAAGGCAAACCAAACAAGGTAACACTACCTGTGCCAACCGTGCATGTAGGTTGAATAATGGTGCCCACAGTGGGAGCCACAGGAGAAGGGGTAATCACTCCGACAGCAGTTACTGCCGTTCCCCAACAATTGCCTATGACAGGACGTATCCAAACATTGTAAGTTCCTGCCACGGAAGCCGTAGTAAATGTCGTTGCGGAATTGGAAGTCTGCGTTCCTGTGGCTGAACTCTCCCAGTAGCAGATGCTGCCTGAACCGCATGTTCCCGCTGTGAAGGTGACGCCTGTCCCTGCGCATTGAGGACTATTGCTTGTGATGGGTCCTGGACTTGTGGGAGGAGGTGTAACTGTAACTAAGATGGGTGTAGTGAAAACCGAAGGACAAAAACCGCTTTGAACCTCTGCCCTGAAATAGGTATTGGCACTAAGATTGCCAATAGTAGAACCCAACAAAGTAGTGGTTGTTACGGCAATATCAGTAGGTGCAGTAAAAGCCAAATCACTAGATTGTTGCCATCTGACAACTGTGCCTACATTGCCGCTAAGATTGAGGTCAGCAGGAGTGGTGCCAACACAGATGGATTGGTTAGAAGCGATAGTGCCACCCACGGAGGCAGGGTCAATAGTAACCGTTACGGTATCGCTTGCGGTGCAAGCATACGAATTTTGTGTTGTAACAATATATTGCGTAGGCACAGTTGGCGTTGCTCCAACAGGATTCTGAACGGAGGAGGAATATCCCGCAGGAATTGAAGTCCAAGCATACGTCAAGTTGGTACTTGGGTCGGAAGTTAAGGATATATTATCTATTGCTCCTCCCGGTGAGGTGCCTCCTGTATTGTCATTTTGCCAAGTAAAAATCAAACGAAGGGTGGTGCCTGCTAAAGTGTTTGGCAGGGCAACTGTTGCTTGAGTATAGATCGTTTGTGCATTAGTAGGCTGCGTCCAAACCAAGGTGGCGCCCGTTATGGCTGTTGCCGTTGATGCAGGAACATTTACGACAGGAGTAACCGTATTGGGGGCTGTGTAAACCAATATCCTATCATAACCCGATTCTCCGCTTCCTTTCCAATAAAAACTCAATACGATATTCTGCACTCCTGGCGGAATAACCACATCTCTATAGAAATGGGATGTACGAGCGGCTGTAGTGGTATAATTATACGCGGAACCATTGGATGAAACATGCGTACCTCTCAAACCTGCATATCCTGGAGCAAGATTCCCTACTATCCAATAATTGGAGGCGGCACTGACAGCCGCCCAATTGTTAGCCGCTAAAGTAGTTCCTGATTCAAATCCACCATCCCCTGTGGGAGAAATATAGGTTTTCGGTGCTGAGGTGGAGAATAAATCAACGGGGACGGCTCCACAAGTTTGTGTTACGCTTGAAGTAGCCGTTACAGCAGTGGGTGCCGGATTCACAGTAACCGTGCGGGTAAACACAGGAGAAGGACATCCATTCAAGGTGCCTATTACAGAATATATCGTAGTGATAGTTGGCGATGCCATTGGATTGGCAATGTTGGCGGCACTCAAACCGTTTGCCGGCGACCAAGCATAAGATGTGGAGGTGCCCGAAGCGGTAAGTTGAATACTAGAACCTTCGCATATTGTCGCCGAGGCGGGTGTGATAGTTACTGTAGGTACTGCGGTGGCAACAACTGCTAAAGTACTCGCAGCACTCGTGAAACCGCAATTGGTTTCGGTCACGGTGACATTTCCACTCGTGGAGCTAGCTATTACGGTAATGGTGGTGCTTCCTTGTCCTGAGGAGATTAACCAACCTGCTGGAACTGTCCATGTATAAGCAGACGCAAAAGGTATCGCTGTAATACTAAAGGTATAAGTGTTTCCTGAACATACAGTGTTAGGTCCTGTGATTGTCCCGGGCGTAACGGCTGATGTGATGGAAGAAACTGCCACCGATGCTGATGCCGTGCATCCTGTGTTGCTCGTTGCCACTACGGTATAAGTGGTACTAACCGTTGGGCTTGCCACAGGATTGGCTATAGCCGCATTGTTTAAGCTAGAAGTTGGAGTCCAATTATAATTGATGGTGGGCAAGGGAGCCCCCGCAAAATTAATATTATCAACCGTCCACATCGCGGAAGTTCCCTTTGGAGAAAACTTGAAACGTATGAAGAGCGTAGGTTGTCCCACGTAGGCATTCAAATTGATGGAGGCATTTGCAGGCGTGTAAGTAAGCGTTTGATTGATTAAACCTGCCGTATTCAATGTTCCATAAATATCTGCATTGCCGGGATTGTTGGTGGTCCATCCTTTATAGGCTTGCACGGTGGTCCATGTGGTGCCATTGGTGGAAGCTTGTATAAATCCTTCATTATTATTGACAGCCCATGTACTATCTCCCCCCAACAACACATGCTTGAACGTCATGGTTAAGGACGTCAAACCAACGGTGTTGAAGGCAGGCGATGCCAACGTAGTGTTAGTGACCGGTGTGCAAATCAAACATGCATCCGCTTGGTCCATTTCGTTCGACATGATGTAATCTCCCGAGCCAAAGTTCATGATATAGGTGGTGGTGAAACCAAATATGGGAACGGTATAAACGTAACTATAATTGCTGGGATGTATGGTCCAAGCTGCATGAGCAGGATTGTCTCCCGCAGTGGAGGTGTTGGCAGCGGTCCATTGTGCTAAGCCTGTTGACAAATCGTTGACAGGGAAGGGTTGCACATTAGCTTGCAATTGGCTGGTGCTGCCCACACATACGCCTGTTGGGGTTGCCGAAACCGTTAGTCCCGTGATGGGTGTGCACAAGGTGCCCGTCACACCAACATTGTCTAGGTATGCCATGTTATTACAATACGAAGTGCCATTATTGCTCGTACAATAGAAACGTATCATCAAATTCGATTGCCCGATGTAGGCAGCTAAATCGGCAGTTTTTAATTCGAAATTAGCGGTAGCAGTGGTCACATTCGCCACTAAGGTGACGTATGCACCTCCGCCATTGGTGGAAATATCTATGCGGAAGCCGCCTGTGCCGATGTTTATCAAACTATAATTGAGGGTGGCGCTGGTGTAGCCCACCAAACTAAACACGGGCGTTGCCAACCATGAGTAACCGCCATTGGCTATGGCATAGGAATCGAAAAGGGCGCAGTTGGTGCTGGTGTAGCCACACGCCCAATTGTTCGCATTTTGGCGGATGACGGGATAGGTTGGATTGCTGGTTCCCGTTGTCCAACTGGTGGGCGGAAAGGTGGCGCCTTCAAAATCCTGAGTGGCTAAAGCGATTTGTCCGAATGATACGGACGAGGCAAACAGACAACAAACAAAACCGATTGCCATTACTTTTAAGATAGTCTTCATAATACGTGTTTTTATGTTCTTACATTAATTTAATTTGCCAAAACCCCGTGAGGTTTTGCTTTTACAGATGTTAGATTTGGGATGTATATAGGATACCTGCAGTGCATTCACCGAAGTGAAGTTGCCTTGTATCAAATAATATCCAAAGATACATATTTTTTCTGAAAAATGCAGCTAACTCCTATGGATATTTTTTCTTTTTTCTTTTTAAACCCATTCAAATGTCAATAAATACGTGACTTTCCGTACTATTATGATATTTGCAAATTTATTAGAGCTTGATGCATCATCGAATTTAGCTTTGTTAAAAACGATAGGGATTTAACTTTAAATTTAAGTTGGGAGGTGAGGGGGGAATGGTTAAATGGTTGGATTGTTCTATTGTTGGAGGGTTGAATTAGGCAGGGGCTAACGACGAACGGGAACATTATTTCCCCTCCACAATTTTAACATCCTCCTCAGTCAATCCATACAACTCATAAATAATTTTATTTATCCGACTTTCGCAATAATCTATTTTCGATTGGATTTGGTTGAGGGAGGAGGCGAGTTTTGTTTGTTGTTTTTGGAGGTTGAGTTGGAGAAGTTGGTCAACAAATAAGATGATTTCATTCAACACCATGCTATTTGGATTATCTATAATAGGGATTGAATTTAGGCTAAAAACAGAAACTTGGGGAAATGAATTCTTGAAATCAGCAAACATTATCTTCCAAAAGAATTCAATCATCTTTGAATTAATTATTGCAAGTAAATATTTTTCAAATTCTAAGCTTTTACTTCGTATAGTAAAAATATTGCCAGTAACAGCTATTGGTTCTTGAATAATAGTCGCAGTTGGAGCAAAACCGATTTGTCGGATTATTATTTTATTTTTGGCAAAATGAACAGAAGCATCCCAACATCCACCAGATGTTTTAGGCCTTTCAAAAAGAACGAATTCAGATACAGGATTAATACCGTATTTTTGAACATCACTTCCAGTTAGAATTGGTTTATATTTATCATTTAATGGCACATTTGAAAAGTACTTCTGTCTATTCCCTGTAATTAATCCTCTGTTTATTTTTGATATTTCGCTTAATTTTATTGTATTGCTTTTAATCTTTTCAATAATATTTACATTACTCTCATTAACCAATATATTCCATACATTACCTTCAAATGAGGAAAATCGTTTTTGATTTGTTAATGAATACTCTATAACGTTATTTGCTTTGGCAAGTTCAAGTTCAGTGGTAGTTTTTACATAATGAAATGCTATGTTTTTTTCATGTGTATTTCGTTCTAAAATATATACAGCGGTGTAAACATCAGCATCAGGAAAAACCTTTTCTTTTGTCAGAGCAATTGAATTGAGTAATGCATTATTCAATATCCATTGTCTTAGATTTTCAGCATAAACATTATTCAATAATGAAGATGGTGCTATATAACCCAATAATCCATTTTCTTTTAATAGAAGAAGCCCTTTTTGAAA
This sequence comes from uncultured bacterium, assembly GCA_903862465.1. Lineage (GTDB taxonomy): Bacteria > Bacteroidota > Bacteroidia > Bacteroidales > CAIWKO01 > CAIWKO01. The sequence goes on from CAIOYH010000227.1 coordinate 20,593, forward strand.
GAATAAATGAAAAAGATCAATCTTGAATTCAGCAATATTATAACTCTTTTTAAAATAATCTAAAATCCTCTTGTCTGTATCTTTTGGTTGCATCATTCTATATGGTGGATTGCCAATTACAATATCAAAACCTATATTAATTCCATAATTGCTTAAAGGTTCTTCAGCTTGATTTCTGAGTTTATTAATAAGTAAATCCGTTTGTTCTGCGAATTGTTTAACTTTATTAAAGTGACGTTTCAATTCCATATTAGGTAAAGCTTTTTCATCCTTAAATATCCCCGGAAAAGCTTTTTCCCAATCAAATGGCTTAATTTTTCTTTCTTCACCAAATTCAAATTGTAGCCCATAAAATCCTTCGCCAATCAAACTATTCCCATCCCTAATATTACTATCAAGTGTTGGCAACACTCTTTCGTGAAACATAGATAATTGGTTTTTGATGCTAGCTTCGGTTTCGCCTTCGAGGCATTTGAGCAGCAGGGAGAGTTTGGTTACTTCCACAGCGTTGGCGTCAATGTCAACACCATAGATGTTGTTCAACAGTATGCGTTTCTTTTCAGTAGCGGTGAGGTTTCCGTCGGGGGTAAGCGTGTTGTCTTTGTTGGTTTTGGTTGATTTTCCGTTATTGGTGTAATAGTTTTTGTGCCAATCCAATAAATATTGATATGCTCCGATAAGGAAACTGCCGCTACCACAAGCAGGGTCGCATATTTTCAGATCAGAAACTTGGACAGGAGTTTTACCTTCGGTGAGTTTGCCAACGGTGTTTTGTACGATATAATCCACGATATATTGAGGGGTATAATACACTCCTCCTGCTTTGCGGACTTCGGGTTTTTCTTCCACCTTCACAAAGTGAGCAGGCGTAACGCGAATCACTTTTCCTAGAAATTGCTCATAAGCACTACCTAAGATTTCAACAGAAAGAACAGAAAACTCATACGGTGAAAGAGGATAATATAGCTCGTTGACTATGGTTTTAATAATCTTGTTATCTATGATTAAGGTTGAACAAATACGGTCTTTTTTGAAATCGAATAAACCCGAATTATATTTATCGTCGGCAGTTTTGAAACTATCAAAAAGGTTTTTATAAAAGTTGGTATCGTGCAATGCTTTTTGCATATTGCCATAAGGTTCGATGCCGCGATCTTCGGCTATACGCAGAAAGATTATGCGGTTGATGGTTTGTTGCACAGCAAAGTTCAATTCATCTTCGTCCAACTGCTGATTGTTGCGGCTGATGTTGGAGGCAAGCAGTGTGCGCCATTTGTCAAGCGATTCCAAAAAGTCTTTATCCACCGTTGTTGTGCCTTTTTTGTTGGCAGCACCTGCTAGAAACTTATCGAAACTACCTTTCAGTACTTGTTCTTTGGAAAAGGTTTCCCACAGAAAATCGAATTCTTTCAGATAATCTTTAAAAGTGATATACCGAATGCGGGCAACAGCGGCTTTGTCGTCGGGTTTAGGTTTTTTGGTGCAATCGTAGATAGCAAATTCTTCAAAATCGGTGATTACCGAGATACTGAGTTTGGCACTCCACCCATAACGACGCACTTGATAAGCAGCCTGTACACCTTCCTTTATGTCAACACTAGGTTTTTTGGCTTCAACAAAAAACAAACGTTTTCCACCACCAATTCTAAATGAATAATCAGGAACCTTTGTTGCTGAACCTACTTTTATTTTGTCCTCGTGAATCACTTCGCGATAAGCTTCCGCATAGCCTTGTTGGTTGTCAATATCCCAACCTAAAGCCTTGAAAAAAGGGTCAATAAAATCACGACGCGTCAGGGTTTCGTTATACTCCACATTTTTATAGGAAGCAAATTGCTCGGAGAAACGATGAACAAGTTCGGCGATTTTTTGATAAGCGGCTTCTTTTTGAGTCATGTATACAATGGTTAGCTAAAATATTTCGACAAATGTACGAAATAATATGATATGTGTTAAAAAATAATCATCATACTCCTAAATTATTTAGCATAAAAAAAACAAAGGTTATAGCACTCATAATCATCATCCTCAGGCTAAATACTAAGTGCTTGCGGCAAAATACTAATTGCTTGCGGTAAGAAACCTAATGCTTGCGGTAATTAACTTGTTGCTTGCGGTAATTAACTTGTTGCTTGCGGTAATTAACCTGTTGCTTGCGGTAATTAACTTGTTGCTTGCGGTAATTAACCTGTTGCTTGCGGTAATTAACTTGTTGCTTGCGGTAATTAACCTGTTGCTTGCGGTAATTAACTTGT
>CAIOYH010000228.1 GCA_903862465.1 uncultured bacterium
ACTTTGAGTCGCTTACTATCAACTTTGAGTCGCTTACTGTTAACTTTGAGTCGCTTACTGTCATCTTTGAGTCGCTTACTGTCAACTTTGCGTCGCTTACTGTTAACTTTGAGTCGCTTACTGTCAACTTTGAGTCGCTTACTATTAACTTTGAGTCGCTTACAATCAACTTTTGTTCCCTTACACTCAACTTTTGGGCACTGAAAGTCAACTTTTGAAAAATAATTCATTACTAATAAATATAAACAGTAGATTATTAGTGCGTTATAATTTACTTATAGTAAAATCATACTTTCTGTTCTTATGTGCTACATTATGTAGTTTCAAATGATAGAATAGCAAATGACACTAACGACAAATGACCACTAATGACTACCAATAACTATCAATAACAATGAACGAAAATTAAACCTTCGACCATCTCATCCATCTAACCAAAAATAAATGCAACAAATAATCCATAACATCAAAAAAAATACTACCTTTGTGCAACGATTCACTCTAAAAAATCGTTCTATCATAATCAACAACAATATGCACCTTTAAAATGTATTTTATATGAAGCAAATTAAACAATTCATGCTGAGATTTCGTGCCCGCGGCTTGAAATATACCCTTTGGGCATTAGGATTTGCAGGTTTCGGGGTGATGATGTCGTGCCATAAAATGCCCGATCCGATAGCGATGTATGGCGCGCCCTATCCCGACAATAGTATCAATTTCCACGGCAAGGCATCCTCGCAAGATTCGCTGAAACCCATTCCCAACCTGAAGGTGAAGCTTTATGTGGATGGTTTCGATACCGTTTATGGCAGCACCAATGCGCAGGGGGATTATTCTTTGTATCAATATGCCTACGAGAATCAAAACGTGAAACTGATTTTTTCGGATGTTGATGACTCGCTAAACGGGCGTTTCGTGACCAACACCACAGCCACTACGGTGAGCTTTCGAGATGTGAACAATGGAGAACATCAAGCGGATGTGGCGTTGGAGCGCAAACCCTAAGGCGGGATGCCTCGGGGGACAAATCGAACCTAATAGAGTTTTATGAAAGAGCATCGCCCAAGTTTTCGGCAGCGTATGTCGCTGAATGTGTTTAACCGTTATGTGAATGTGCAATCGCAGTTGCATGAATTGAGCTATTTATTTTGGGAATGTACGCTGCGCTGCAACATCAAGTGCATCCATTGCGGCAGCGATTGTCGGAGCGATGCGCGCTTTGGCGATATGCCCAAGGAGGATTTCCTGAAGGTGACCGAAAGCGTGAGTCGGGTGTATGACCCGAACAAGGTGATGGTGGTGATTACGGGTGGCGAACCTTTGATGCGCAAAGATTTGGAAGAATGTGGACGTGAACTGCATCGGCAGGGCTTTCCGTGGGGAATGGTTACTAACGGTTTTGCGTTGACGAAGGAACGCTTCGGCAAGTTGTTGGACAGCGGCTTGCGTTCGATGACTATCAGCTTGGATGGCATGGAGGCAAACCACAATTGGATGCGCGGCAATCCGCATAGTTTCGAGAAAGCTGTGAATGCTATCCGTTTGGCTGCGAGTGCGGGTGAGGAAATCGTTTACGATGTGGTTACCTGCGTGAATCAGCGCAACTATGAGGAACTACACCAATTGAAAGACCTTTTGGTGATCCTTGGGGTGAAGCAATGGCGTTTGTTTGTTATCAGTCCGATAGGCAGGGCTGCGGAAAATCCTCTACTCGACATCAGCAACGAGCAATTACGCGGCGTGATGGAGTTTATTAAAAGCAACCGTAAGGAAGGCATCATCAAAACGAGCTTTGGTTGCGAAGGTTTCTTGGGCGCTTATGAATCGGAGGTGCGGGATGGGTTTTTCTTTTGTCGCGCGGGCGTCAACATCGCTTCTATCTTGGCGGATGGCAGCATCTGCGCATGCCCCAACATCAATAGGGATGCCTTTTCGCAAGGCAATATCTATAAGGATGATTTCGTGACGGTGTGGAACTCCAAGTATCAAGCTATGCGACATCGCGAATGGACGAAGGAAGGGCAATGTAAGGATTGCAAGGAATTCAAATGGTGTCGCGGCAATGGCATACATCTACGCGACACGGAAAATCATGATGTGTTGCGCTGCCATTACAAGATGTTGCAGAGCGAATAAAAAAGCTTATTTCGGTTTATATTTTTGTGCGCGTTGCATGATGTCAAGCTCAGCGCCTTTGTCGCCCATAGAGCGATAGGTCTGCGCCATATTGGTGTAGATGGCATAACGGTCGGGTTGGATTTCCAAAGCTTTCTTAAAATAAGATATTGCGAGAGGAAAATTGCGACGAATAGCATAGACTATACCCATATTCTCTAAAGAAGATTCATTCTTGGGATCAATGTTCAAGGCACTGATGAAGTATTGCTCGGCTTGGTCGAGGCGATTCAAATCCTGACCATACACCTCGCCCATTTTGCTGAGGGCATCCACATATTTTGGTTTGATTTCCAAAGCACGATTGAGCGCCATCACAGCGGAATCCACCTTTTTGGCTTCGCGATAGGCGATACCCAAACCCAAATAGTTTTCCGCGACATTGGGCTTATATTGATTCAACATTTTATAGCATTTAATAGCTTCGCCGTATTGGGAGTTTTTGTTGGCAGTTTGCGCCAAGAACAATAGATTGTCGAGCGCAAAGCGATACTTGGGGTTCATCTTCAAACAATTCTCGAAACATACACGACTCGCCTCATAATTCTTCAATTTGATGTTGGCATTGCCCAACAATAGCCATGCATTCAAATTCTGAGGATAAATCTCCACAGCACGATTCAAATAACCTATAGCATGCATCACATATTGCTCTTTTTGGGCTTCATTCTTGGTAGAATCGGCTTTCTCTAACAATTTTCCACCTGCCGAAGTATTGCATTTGGTGCTATTGGTGGAAACGTTTACGTCGGTGGTGAACAAGGTGAAATCATCCATCCACACGCGGTTGCGGGAAATGGTTTTGGCAGAATATCCAACAAGAATAATGCACAGCAAAACCGTCGCCATGGTGCGATAGGTTTTGGCGTCTTTCATTTTCTTGCGCATCACTTCGGTGATGAAATAGGCGACTATCACCGTGAAGCCCAAGAGGGAGGTGAACATGAAGCGTTCGTTCATAAACGCTCCGATATTGAACACGAGATTGGAAACGATGGAGAAGGTGATGAAAAAGAATAAGAGCGCAAAAGCGATGATGCCTTTCTTGGAAATTTTGAGGAAGGCAAAAACAAATAGTCCTGCAAAAATAAGCAAGGAGAGCAACGCCCGATAATCGTTGAAACCAATGATAGGGATTTGTTTGGGATAATAATCGTGGGTTAATGGATGGGGGATGAATAATAAGCCAAGATATTTGAGCCATGTCAACATAATGGTGGCATATTTCTGCATCAAGGTGGCACCGAGAAAGGGGTCGTTTAGGAGTTCCACGGCATTTACATTGCTGATACGCGAACCTATCATGCTTACACGTAAGACAAAATAAAATATCACCGACAATAGTAGCGGAGCCAACACCATCACATAATCGCGGGGCTTTGCTTTGGTGAAAACATACAGCATTAAGGGGATGATGGCGACAAATGTCAGCGCGTTTTCTTTGGATAATATGGCAAGAAAGAAAAGTAACAGGTTAATCGCCAACAAATATATCCTAGGTTTTTCGATGTATTTCAAACTCAAATAAACCGTCAGCAAGGAGAACAAAAGGCAAAGGATTTCGTCGCGCCCTTTGATGTTAGCCACCACTTCGGTGTGTAAAGGATGTGCCACAAACAAAATGGTGGCGACAAAAGCTAAGGATAAATACCACCGATTTGCTTTGAAGCCAACAAAAAGCTTTTGCAAAATCACATACAACAACATGCACGCGACGGCATACAACAAAATATTCAACAAATGCCCTACAAAAGGGTTAAACCCAAAAATCTCCTTCTCAACAGCGAACATCACCTGCGACAATGGTCTGTAGCGACCGCCCGGCAGCAGATTATTCTTTCCCAAGAAACCTACAAAGGCATCGTTGGTAAAAATCTCCTTTATCCCTGCAACTCCTTTTTTGGTGAAGGTGTTTTGCGTCACCATCAGAGAATCATCGAGGGTGTAGTTTAAATCGAGGGTATCAGCATAAAGAAGCAGGGCAAACAGAAACACTATCCATTTGACGTAGGTTGGATTGGAAAGAGTCGCCTTTTCCTGTTCGATTTTGGGAAGATTTTCGCGCACGACATTTTTGTGCACAGTCGCCTTGCGCTTTTCTACTTTGCCTTTCGCCATAAGGTACTACTTAATAGGAATCATCAAATCCCGACCGGCTCTCACCGATTTTTCGTCTTTGATATCATTGGCACGCATAACAGACGCCTTTTCAACCTTAAACCTTTTGGCAATAGCATCCAAAGTTTCGTTGGGAGCCACGGTGTAATCCGCACGTATGGGGATTTGAAGTTTTTGGTTCTCGCCTATGTTATCGTTCTTGAGTTTGTTTTTGAATTTGATGAACGACACAGGCACGCCAAACTTGGTGGCAATTTTTCCTAACACCTCCCCTTTCTTCACAGAATAGCTCACCCATAAAGTATCGGGCTTAGCGGGAGGCGCATTGTTGGTGGCGATACTATCTTTTGTATGTTTCTGAATAGAGTCGGTGGTGGTGGGTTTCGAAACGGGAACCATGTTGGAGTTGACGCTTTCTTTGATAAACAAATCCCAAACGATATACGCCAAAAACAATACGCCCAAAATAATCACCACCATGCGAAGCTTGCGACGTGCATCGGCGGAAAGGTTTTTCAATATCGGCAGGTTCATCAGCTTCGATTCGCGAGGCGCTTTGGGTTCGCGGGCTTCTCTTTCGGGATGCTGTGCTTTGCGCTTTTCGGATTTTATTTCTTTTTGTTCCGCATTCGCCGTAACGAATTTGGATTTTCGGTTGGAAACATTATAGAACAATATCAATTGCTCGGTGATGTTGTCCACGCCGCCTTTTTCGTTGGCGAGTTGGGTTAGTTTCATGGCTTTGTGTTGCACGGAAACTGTGTCGCACAACACTTCTTCTATCTCGGCATCGCTCAACATGCCCGTCAAACCATCGGTGCACAACAACACGACATCATCATTGGCGGGAACCACAGGCGACACACCCACTTCCACTTCCACGTCGGGACCTATGCCCAATGCCCTTGTGATTTCGTTCTTACGCGGATGTTGCTCGGCTTCGGATGCTTGAATCAAGCCTTGATCCACCAAAGTCTGCACATAGGAATGGTCGCGGGTGAGTTGATAGAGTTTCTTTTCGGAAAACACATAGATGCGACTATCGCCCACATGCGCATAATACACTTTGTCGGAACGCACTATCGCCATCACGACGGTGGTGCCCATGCCCGAGAGTTCCATGTTTTCGCGTGATTTTTTATATACCACCGAATTGGCAAACTCTATGGCGGCAATCAGGGCGTCTTCGGGCATGTCGAAGTAGTGATTTTCGAGAAATGCACGTATATTTTCCACTGCAATGCGCGAAGCTGCCGCTCCACCCACATGTCCACCCATGCCATCGCACACGACAAACACATGTCCATTGATACATTCAAAATAACCCATATAGTCTTCGTTCTCTTGTCGCACTAAGCCTACATCGGTAGAGTTGCCGAAATCGAAGTTCTTTAAATCTTTTGTTTTTGCCATAACCGAATCATTAAATAATTGGAGGGGCAAATATACAAAAGATATTGTTTGGTGGGTTAAAAAAAATATTTCTTTTTAAAAGGAGGTGGTTAATAAGGGAAAATGAGGGGTGGTTTGGGGTAAGAATTTTTGATTTTAGATTTGTGATTTATGGTTTGTGGTTTCGGGCATTTTTTACCACGGAGGCACGGAGAGCATAGAGAAACACTAAGGGCTTTCAGTTAATTCTATCCTTACAAATGCAGCAACCTTATTCCAAATCCTCCCCCTCTATCTTATCATTAAAGCTTTTTACAACCCACTCTTCTATTTTTTGTTGCTTAAATTCGAACCACATTTCGCGATAGTCTCCTGCATTGTCAACTTCATATTTGAATTCTCTGAAAGGCTTTCTTCTGTTTAAGGCGTTTACTAATCTTTGTTTTTCTGAAGCGGAATCGGGCAAACTCTCAGCAAAATCAGCCATGATTTGAAATGAATCGCTAGAGTCTAATCCATCAATTTCAATAAAATCCTTAGCATTTTTTCTTAGTTTCTTCTTATAATCCTTCCATGCATCTTCATCCGTTTCATAATGTTTGAGGGGATCAGGAAAGGATAAATACTCACCGGTTTTTTTGTTCAAAAAACATTTAAAACCCATATCAAGGTCTTCAGCAATTTCTTTTATTTGTTCTTTTGTGAGTGTTTTCATGTGCTGTTCAATATTCTTTTTTCTTTAGGTTGGTTCAACAAGATTTCAAAGCGATGCAAAGTTACAAATTTTGCACATATCATGATTTAACCAAAGGGAAGTTTATAAGAATAGCATTGATTTAGGCACAGGCTAAACCGATTGAACTGCTAAATTTCATTCTTTAATTAATTTCACAACTTCAGTTTTGTCGTTATAAACTAGTTTCAAAATATATAACCCTTCTCCAAGAATATCTAGATTAAGTTCAGTTTTTTCTTGTTGTAAAAGTTGTTCCAAAAGTAATTGTCCCTGTATATTGTAAATAGATATGATAGCACCCAAATTTTGTTCTTGGCTTTGAATTATAATTTTATCCACTGCGGGGTTTGGAAAAATACTAAACCTAGTGTGTTTCATGTTTTCGTGTAATCCTAATTCGGATAAAGGACGACGCCAAACGCCTTGAGAAGTGGTTCCCACATAAAGATAAGGATCATCAACTGCAATAGAATAGGCTCCTGTTGATTCTAAACCCTGATTCATTGATGTCCAATTCTGACCTAAATTATATGAAATATATACTTTGCCACTATCAACTGCGATAAGGTTATTTCCAAAGGAAGCAATGGGTTCATGAGTAGCTGACAGTCCATTGTCAACATGAACCCAATTCGCACCATTGTCTGCCGACAAAAATCTCCCCCCAAATGTTGACGCAAAAATATAAGTTCCACAAACGGCAAAGTTACGAACATCCATGCTAGTTAAACCATTGTTTACGGCAACCCAGTTTGCACCATTATTGGTTGATAAATAAGCCCCATTAACCTCAACTCCTGTAAAAAAGTTTGTGCCATTGATGCCAACTGCATAGATATTATCAGCGCTTGGCAGACCACCAATGGGAGCATTCCAGGTTTGTCCATAATCATTTGATGTACGCACTCCCATCGAATTATATGCGCCTACCAACACCGTAGCACCTGATGCAGCTAATGAGGTTATACAACAAGAAGGAAAGCCATTGCCCATAATCGTCCATGTTAATCCGTTATCCGTAGAACGATAATCCCCTGCGAAAATGTACTGTCCGGATTTTGCAATTGCATTAATGTATTTATAATCCGGTACGCCATTAGCCAATGACCAAGTTTGACCGTTGTTATATGACACATAAAGCCCTTCACCTAATGTGCCTGCAAATATGGTACTGCCTTTCGCCCCTACACTTGCTATATCAACACTAAATGGTCCGTTCAATTGCTGCCATTGAGCAGAAACAATTGAATAATTAAAGAGCAAACTCATAAGTAAAATTTGAATTTTCATAAATTTATTTTTTTAAATTATTATTTCCATTTACGCTTGCAACATTTTTAATCTATAATGAGAGTAACACAAACCCACCCAATTTAAACAGGTTTCCTATTGTTATCATCATTTTTTCCTATTCTTTCAACCATAATAATTATACTTCAAAAAAATCACCATAATTGCTCTTCTTTTCAGGCATCAAAAGTACAAAAAATTCCTCACATATACACAAAAAAACATATTTTAAATCAATTCAACTACAAAAATTTTAATTCGATAAAAAAAGAAATATCTCACTTAAAAAGTAACGTTCGTCGCGATGCAAATTACGTTCGTTACGAATTAAATTACGAACGTCGCGATGCAAATTACGAACGTCGCGATGCAAATTACGAACGTCGCGATGCAAATTACGAACGTCGCGACGCAAATTACGAACGTCGCGATGCAAATTACGTTCGTCGCGATGCAAATTACGTTCGTCGCGATGCAAATTACGTTCGTCGCAATGCAAATTACGAACGTCGCGACGCAAATTACGAACATCGCGAAATAAATTTGATTATAATAAAAATAATAAAACTTAGCAAGTTGCTAAACAACAAGACATAAAGAAATGCTAGGGTCACAATCTTCAACCCCCCGTTGCGTGAAGGTTAGGCGGAGGTTCCACCTTCGTTTTTTCTATCCTTTTAGGTTTCACCTAATCTTTCATCCATAAAGCGACAGCCTCTACCTCTTCCCCAAATTAACCATCCAACCCATCCATCTATAAGCTTGTTTTTTTAGATAATTAAAACACACCTCCACCTAATAAACTTCCGAAGATGAAAATAATTCTTCGGAAGTTTTTTTTTGAAAAGAATATTATTGTATCTTTGTAAAAAATATTATGCCGTGCTCGCTCGGATTTATAATCCGAGTGGTCTAAAATTCGAACGGATTGCAAATCCGTTCGAGCGGAGTAAAAGGCAAATATTTCGTAATTTCAAAAATTTAAAAAGAATGAAAAAGCAAGAAAGATTTTGGATTCAATTATTAACAATGGTAGTATTAATATTTTTTACATATAGTTGTAAAAAAGCTGATGTGCCTGTTATAATTACCTTAGATGATTATGAGGTATTTGCTACATCCGCTAGATTTAATACTACTTTTACGAGTGATGGAGGTGCAGATGTAAAATCTAAAGGGGTATGTTGGAGTACGGAACCTTTACCTACTATAGACGCAAATAAAACAAGCGATGGTGATGGAATAGAAAGCTTTACAAGTACTATATCAGGCTTAATGCCTAATACCACATACTATATTCGCGCTTATGCCTCGAATAGAAAAGGCATTTCTTATGGTGACCAAAATATGATTAAGACATTTGAAGATGAATTATATGATATTGATGGCAATGTTTATCCAATTGTATCCATTGGCACACAAGTATGGTTGGCATCAAATCTTAAAGTAACACACTACCGCAATGGGGATCTTATTCCTTGTGTACTTGATTTTGGCTTATGGAATGGTTTGACAACGGGAGCTTACTGCATGCCTAATAATCTTGGGGCTTTATATAATTGGTATTCAATAAATGATAATCGCGGTTTGGCACCATATGGTTGGCATATTCCTTCTAAAAATGAATGGACAACTTTGACCAATTTTTGCGGTGGTAAATACGTCGCGGGATATAAATTAAAGGAAAAAGGTTCCTTACATTGGAGAACTGATAAAAATGGAGTTATTAATTCTGCTGATAATGAAACGAGGTTTACCGCTCTTCCGGGAGGTTATGTACATGCGATGGGGTATGGTGGCTTTGGGTCATGTGGTTATTGGTGGTCTTCTTCTGAGAATGGAACTCTTGCTTGGGGTTGTTCCATGACCTATAGTAACGCAATAGTTGACACTTCATACGAATCGAAAACTTACGTCTATTCTCTTAGATGTATAAAGGATTAAAAACAAAAACGATATCTTGTGCTTGTTTTCAATAGCAGTCTGATCCTTCAATCCCCTTCAGCGCCCTCTTTCCCCTAATCAACAATTCAACAATAGAACAATTCAACAATCCCCCCCTCCTCCCCCCTCCCCCTTTGGTTAAAAAAAGTTAAAAGATTGAGGGTTGAAAAATATCATCCCTAAAACATTCGTGCTTTGTTTCTTTTGATACTAAAGAGATGTAGAAGATGCCTGAAAAAAAAATAGCGTAAAATAGCCATTCTTGCTTGCAACAAAATTTGCCGAATCGGAATCAAAAATTTACATTTGCAGACGATTTCTGAATAGAGCATTTTAGGCAGATTTTTTTTTGACAACTAATTAATAACTTAATATAAAAAACGTGTATAGACTGCAATCGAAAATTGACACCACAACCGAGGAGTTCAAAAAGAACAAGGAAGATTTTTTAGCCTTATTGAATCAATACAAAAGCATTCACAAAGAAGTGACCAAAGGCGGCTCGGCAGGCGCCATCCGCAAACATAAAGAACGCGGCAAACTCTTGGCACGCGAACGCATAGATGTGTTGATAGACCCCAACACTCCCTTTTTGGAGTTGTCGTCCTTGGCTTGTTATGACCTGTATGATAATGGATTTCCTTCGGCAGGAATTGCCACAGGTATCGGATTGATACATGGCAGAGAAGTGGTGGTGATTGCCAATGATGCCACAGTGAAAGGTGGCACGTATATGTCGTTCACCATCAAGAAACACCTCCGCGCCCAAGAAATAGCGATGGAGAATCATTTGCCCTGCGTTTATTTGGTGGATTCGGGTGGAGCCTTTTTGCCCGAGCAAGATAAGGTGTTTCCCGATAGAGACCATTTTGGCAGATTTTTCTACAATCAGGCACGCATGTCGGCAATGGGTATTCCCCAAATCGCCATCGTGATGGGTTCGTGTACGGCAGGCGGAGCCTATATGCCCGCGATGAGCGACGAAACCATCATCATACGCAACCAAGGCACCATCTTTTTGGGTGGACCTCCTTTGGTGAAAGGTGCTACGGGCGAAATTGTGACGCCCGAAGAACTCGGAGGTGCCGAAGTACACACGTCTATCTCGGGCGTGGCAGACCATATAGCCGAAAACGATCATCATGCCATACAGATTTGCCGCAATATTTTCCAATCTATGGAAAAGAAAGAGAAGCAGGTGTTGGATGTGACGCCTATAGAAGAACCTTTTTATGATCCCGAAGAGCTGTATGGCATAGCGCCCATTGATTTTCGGAAGATGTTAGACCCGCGCGAAATCATTGCCCGCATGGTGGATGGCAGCAAATTTCATGAGTTTAAGGAAAACTATGGCACCACCTTGGTGACAGGTTTTGCCCGTATCATGGGATTCCCCATCGGCATCGTTGCCAACAATGGCGTGTTGCTGTCTGAATCGGCATTGAAAGGCACCCATTTTATTGAACTGTGCACCTCGCGCAAGATTCCTTTGTTGTTTCTGCAAAATATCACAGGCTTCATGGTGGGCAAAGAATATGAACGCAAAGGGATAGCCAAAGACGGCGCCAAAATGGTGCATGCCGTGGCGAATGCCAATGTGCCGAAGTTTACGGTTATTTTTGGCGGTTCGTTTGGAGCAGGCAACTATGGTATGGCAGGCAGGTCGTTCAGTCCGCGTTTGTTGTTTATGTGGCCCAACAGCAAAATATCCGTCATGGGCGGATTGCAAGCTGCCACAGTGCTCATCACCGTGAAAGAAGAACAGATGCAGTTGGAAGGCAAAGTGATGCATCCCGACGATATGGACAAAATGCGCAAAAGCATCATCGCCAAATATGACCACGAAGGTTCTGCTTTGTATAGCACCGCCCGCATGTGGGACGATGGTATCATTGATCCTGTGGATACCCGCAAGGTGATCGCTATGGGCATCGCTGCCTCGCTCAACAATAAATTTAACGACCAAAAGAACGGCGTTTTCAGAATGTAACGTCCCTCTTGGATATCTATCAACAAAAAAACGCTCAGAAGAAGTATGAAAACTTACGAAACGCTCGAAATAGAAATAAACGAAGGCATTTGCACCGTGTGGCTCAACCGCCCCGACGTGCACAATGCGCTGAATCAACAACTGATTGCAGATTTGATTGACTGCTTCGACATCATGAATACGATGACGGATGTGCGCATCGCTGTGTTGCGCGGCAGAGGCAAATCGTTTTGCGCGGGTGCCGATTTGAATTATATGAAAGGCATTTCCACCTATGGTTTGGAAGAAAACTATCAAGACAGTTTGAAACTTGCCAAATGTTTCAATGCCATCTACACCTGCAAAAAACCTACTATTGCTATTGTTCAGGGTGCTGCCATCGGTGGTGCCAATGGTTTGTTGGCGGCATGTGATTTTGTGTATTGCACCGATGACACCAAGTTTGCGTTCAGTGAGGTGAAGTTGGGCATTGCGCCTGCCACCATTTCCTTGTATGTCACCAAACGTATAGGCGAATATGGCTCACGCGAATTGATGATAAGCGGCAGAAGATTCACAGGCAAAGAAGCCGAATGGTATCGTTTGGTGAACAAATCCTTGCCTGCTGATGAATTGGATGCGTATGTAAAAACTATTATTGATGGTTTGATGACAAGCGGACCCGATGCAATGGCTGCCTGCAAAGAGTTAATCTATAACATATCCAACAAATTGAGCTTCGAGGATGCCATTGACTACACCGCACGCCTCATTGCCGAACTGCGCGCCTCCAAAGAGGGTCAGGAAGGCATGGCTTCGTATTTAGAAAAAAGAAAACCCAATTGGGTGAATTGATTCAATTGTAAAAAAGAATACATGAAAAAAGAAATAAAATTTAGTTTGGTTTATCGTGATATGTGGCAATCTTCAGGGAAGTATGTTCCACGAGTTGACCAATTAAATAAAATTGCACCCGTCATTGTTGATATGGGATGTTTCGACAGAATTGAAACCAATGGCGGTGCGTTCGAACAGGTCAACCTGTTGTATGGCGAAAACCCCAACACAGCCGTGCGCCAATGGACCAAGCCTTTTAACGATGCGGGCATACAAACCCACATGCTCGAACGCGCCTTGAACGGCATACGTATGTTTCCCGTTCCTGCGGATGTTCGTCGCTTGATGTATAAGGTGAAAAAAGCGCAAGGCGTTGACATCGCAAGGTCTTTCTGCGGATTGAATGACCATCGCAATTTGGAATTGTCTATCAAATATGCCAAAGAAGCAGGCATGATATCCCAAGCGGCATTGAGCATCACCCATTCGGAAGTGCATTCGGTGGCGTATTATATGGGCGTGGTTGACAAAGCCGTTGAATACGGCGCCGACGAAATCTGCTTGAAAGATATGGCAGGCATTGGCAGACCGACCACCTTGGGCAGATTGGTGAAAGCCATCAAAGATAAACATCCTCATATCGTGGTGCAATATCATGGTCATTCAGGACCGGGATTCTCTGTGGCTTCAGCATTAGAAGTAGCTCGGGCGGGTGCCGACTATTTGGATGTGGCTATGGAACCGCTCTCATGGGGTATGATGCATCCCGATGTGATTACCATTCGCGAAATGTTGGCTGACGACGGATTTCTTGTCCCCGAAATCAACATGAACGCCTATATGGAAGCGCGCGCTTTGACACAATCTTTTATTGATGATTTCTTGGGATATTTTATTGACCCTAAGAATCGTTATATCTCGTCCTTGCTCATTGGCTCCGGCTTACCCGGCGGGATGATGGGTAGTTTGATGGCAGATTTGAAAGGAATTCACAGCGTGATAAACGCTACTTTGAAGAGTCAAGGACAGCACGAACTCAACGAAGATGAACTCTTAGTGAAACTCTTTGACGAAGTTACCTATATATGGCCCAAACTCGGTTATCCCCCCTTGGTCACTCCTTTCAGTCAATATGTGAAGAATGTGGCGTTGCTCAACATTTTACAATTGACCAAGGGCGAAGAACGCTATTCGATGATAGATAACAACACTTGGGATATGATATTGGGCAAATCAGGGCTATTACCCGGACCTTTGGCACCTGAAATCACTCAGTTGGCGAAGAGCTTAGGTAAAGAGTTCTACACAGGCGTACCACAGGAAGCTTATCCCGATGTGTTGGATAAATTCCGCAAAGAAATGATTGAAAACAATTGGGAGTTTGGCGACGACGAAGAAGAATTGTTCGAGTTTGCCATGCACGAAACCCAATATAGAGAGTATAAATCAGGGGTTGCGAAAACGCGTTTTGAAGAAGAAATTGAAACAGCCAAATCACAATCCACCGAAAACAAACCAATAGCAAAGATGAAAGAGAAACAAAGTCCAAATCGGAGTTCCTATTCAAAAGAAAAAGTTTCTGCCAACCAAGCCATGACGGCGTTTGCCCTCTACACCTTGAACCAAAAAGCAGACACCCCTGTTGAATATTCCAATCCAACCAACAATGTGTGGAACACGATTGGTTTTTGGAGAAATGTGTTGAAAGTGAGTATCAATTATGAAAAGAAGGATACCGAACTCTATTACAGAAAATCGAAAGATGGTGTGTATGATATAGACATTCAGGGCGAAACCCTACAAGCTAAAGTGGACTATGTGGGCGAAGGCGAAGTGGATGTAACATTGAATGGCACCAAGATTTTTGCCGCCATCAGTTTGACCGCCGACGGAAAATCAAAAGTCTTGATCAACGGTCAGGAATTTATAATGCTCCGCAATGATTTGTTGATAGATACGGATGCTTCCGAAGAAATGGAATCTAATCAAGATTCAGGTTCATCACATAACTTATATTCACCCATCCCGGGTAAAGTATTCAAGATTCTTGTGAAAGAAGGCGACACGGTTCATAAAGGCGACAATGTCATCGTGGTGGATGCCATGAAGATGGAAAACAATATTTTGGCAAAAAGAGATTCTGTGGTAAAGAAAATCCACGTAACCGTGAACCAAATGGTGAGCGGCAACTTTTTGCTTGTTGAACTTGAAGATATAAAAAGCTAAATGAATCTTGTCATAACTGAAAGTCCTCGTGATGCTATGCAAAGCTTGCACGATTATATTCCGGCGCAGATAAAAGCCGATTATATCAATCGTTTGTTGCAAGTTGGCTTTGATTGCATTGACGTGGGGAGTTTTGTATCCGAAAAAGCCATTCCGCAGTTGAAAGACACGAGCGAGGTGCTTCGATTACTTGACCTTTCAGCCACAAGATCCAAAATAATGGTGTTGATAGCAAACGAAAAAGGCATAGAAACAGCTATGAACTTCGAAGAGATTTCGTGGCTCGCTTTCCCCTTTTCCGCCTCTCCCACCTTCTTAAAACTCAACATCAATGCAGATGTCAAGCAAGCGCTGAATCTTACTGAACTTGCACGCAATAGTTGCGAAAGCCATAAGAAAAGCTTGAAAGTGTATCTAACGATGGCTTTCGGAAACCCGTATGAAGATAAATTCGATACAGATATTATTCTCGAAGCCGTAGCAAAACTTTCTGCCATGGGTATTCGTTATATCACCTTGTCGGATATCACAGGCGTGGCGACTCCCGAATTGATTGCAAGCACCTACAAACAAGTCCTTGCTGATTTCCCTGCCATTGAATTCGGATTGCATCTTCATACTACCCATGAAACAAATTATGAGAAGTTAGACGCAGCTTACTTGAGTGGCTGCAGGAGTTTCGATACCGTGTTGAACGGCATGGGCGGCTGTCCTATGACAGGTTATGAGTTGGTGAGCAATTTGAACACCCTCGATTTGATGAAATACCTCAACCAAAACAAAATTAAAACAGAAATTCACAATATGGTGTTGGGTGAAGCATTAAAAATGAACAACGAACTGTTCAACACAAATATTAAATCCCCGATATTAAATTAGAAAATATAAAAGCATTAATTAAAAACTAAAATTATTCGTATGCGAAAAGTTGTAAAAAATGCCATTGAAGCCATAGCAGGATTGACAGACAATATGTCAATTTCAGTGGGTGGATTTGGTTTATGCGGGATTCCCGAAAACAGTATTCAAGCCATTTATGATGCCGGTATCATGGGCATCACCTGCTATTCAAACAATGCAGGTGTTGATGGTTGGGGATTGGGTTTGCTCTTGCAAAAACATCAAATTAAAAAAATGATTGCCTCTTATGTAGGCGAAAACAAAGAATTCGAACGTCAGTTGCTTTCGGGCGAGTTGGAAGTGGAATTGATTCCTCAAGGCACTTTGGCTGAAAGATTGCGTGCGGGTGGCGCCGGTATTCCTGCTTTCTTTGTTCCTGCAGGCTATGGCACCGAAGTACAAGGTAACAAAGAAGTGCGCGAGTTCAATGGCAAAATGCACTTACTCGAAATGGGTATCGTCACCGACTTTGCCATCGTCAAAGCTTGGAAAGGTGATGAAAGCGGCAACTTGGTATTTAGAAACACGGCAGCAAACTTCAATAATATGATAGCCACGGCAGGAAAAATCACCATCGCCGAAGTAGAAGAATTAGTTCCTATTGGAGCGCTCGACCCCAATCATATTCACACACCGGGCATTTTTGTTCAACGCATTTTCCAAGGAACAGATTATCAAAAGAAAATTGAATTTGTAACCACACGCGACTAAACAAAGAAAACACTAATCAGAAAAAAAGTAAAGACTAAAATTATGGCATTAGATAAAAATGGTATAGCACAACGCATAGCGCAGGAATTAAAAGATGGTTATTATGTGAACCTCGGCATCGGCATTCCTACCTTGGTAGCGAATTATATTCCGAAAAACATCGAAGTGGTGCTTCATTCCGAAAATGGTTTATTGGGCATCGGTCCTTTTCCAAAAAAAGAAGATGTTGATCCCGATCTCATCAATGCAGGCAAACAAACCGTAACAGCCATCGAAGGTGCTGCCTTCTTCGACTCTGCAACAAGCTTTGGCATGATACGCGGTGGACACGTGGACTTAACCGTGCTTGGAGCTTTTGAAGTTTCCGTAGAAGGTGACATCGCTAGTTGGAAAGTCCCCGGCAAATTGGTTAAAGGTATGGGCGGCGCCATGGATTTGGTAGCTTCTGCAAAGTACATCATTGTAGCCATGCAACATACCGACAAAGAAGGCAAATCAAAACTACTCAACAAATGCACCTTACCCTTGACAGGCGTAAATTGCGTAAAGAGAATTGTTACCGAAATCGCAGTGATTGATGTAACAAAAGACGGCTTCAAACTTATCGAAAGAGCTCCGGGTGTCACCGTAGAAGAAATCGTGAAAGCCACCGAAGGCAAACTAATCGTTGAAGGCGACATCCCTGAAATGAAATTATAAAATCAAAAATCTTAATTCACAAATCTTAAATCAAAAATAAAACGTATGCAATACCCTAAAAAAGTAACAATCGGCGACATCACCGTTCGTGATGGTTTTCAGCATGAAGAACAATTCATTTCCACAGATGCTAAATTATGGTTGGCTGAAGAGTTAATCCTTGCTGGATTTAAACATATTGAAACAACAAATTTTGGCAATCCAACAGGCATGCCACAATTTAAAGATGCAGACGAACTCATGAAACGTCTGTGCTCAAGCAAAAAAGTCTCACATCTCATCAATGATGTATCCATCACGGCTATCACCATCCGCGAAAAGGCTGTTGAGAGAGCCATACAAGCAAAGAAAGATGGTTTCGGTCCCGACCGTATATTGTTGATGGTTTCCACGAGTGAATCGCATCACAAAAAAAATTCAGGTCTTTCTTTGGAAGATTACTGGAAGATGAGCGAAAAATGTATTCGTGATGCTCATGATGCAGGTATCAAAGTGAACGGAACCGTTAGCACCATTTGGGGATGTCCTATTGAAGGACCTACCGATATGAAGAAAGCCATTGAATTCACCAAAAGATGGTTGGATATCGGTGCTGACGATGTAGAACATGCCGACCACGATGGTTCAGCTTCTCCCAACAGAGTATATGATTACTATTCGATGTTGTTGGATAGCGTTCCTCGTCCCGAAAAACATATTGTCCATTTCCATACCACTCGCGGTTGGGGTTTAGCCAACGTGTTAGCAGCTTTACAAGCAGGCATGACAAATTTCGAATCCACCATGGGCGGCATTGGCGGTCAACCTGCTAATTTCGTAAGCGGCGTTCCCGTGGCAGGTACAGGCGCTTATTATTACAAAGACCCAAATCTTGTTGGCTTAGTTTCCACAGAAGACATGGTCGTGATGATGGATGAAATGGGCATAGATACAGGACTTAACATAGACAAAATTATTGAAATCGGTAATATGGTCGAAAGAATCACCGGCAGAAGATTGCGCTCAGAATCTATCAAAAACGGTAGGATTCCAAAGACATTAACAGGAAGAAGATAAGTAGAAATGGCTTTATTGTTCTATTGTTAAATTGTTTTTTTAATTTCTTGATATATGGAAAATAAGTTCTTACAATTGAATGATGTAACATCATACAAAATTGCTTTCAACTTGAGTAATTATGTTTGGGATGTGGTAATAAAATGGGACATCTTTGCAAAGATGCATGTAGGCGGTCAATTTGTCGAAGCAGTTGATTCCATATCCGCTAACATTGCTGAAGGTTTTGGTCGCTATCATAAGAAAGATAAGATAAAATTTTATCATTACAGTCAGGGATCATTAAAAGAATCTTTCGATTGGAATGAAAAGTCAAAAGTACGGAAACTGCTCTCCGACGAAGAATACAATCATATCTTTAGTGAACTTCAAAAATTACCAAAAGAAATAAACCAACTCATTAAATTCACCAACGAAAAACTAAAAATATAACAATCCAACAATAATACAGTCCAACAATATAACAATTCAACAATATAACAATTCAACAATATAACAATATAACAATCTAACAATTTATACCATGGAACACCCATTATTAAACGAAGACCATCATCTCATCCGCGAATCTGTAAGAGATTTCGCTGAAAGAGAAATCAAACCTATCGCCAAAGAATTAGACGACAAACAAGAATTCTCCGTTGAACTCACTCAAAAGATGGGCGAGATTGGCTTATTCGGCATGGTTGTTTCTCCTGACTATGGTGGACAAGGCATGGATTATCTTTCCTATATCATCACCGTAGAAGAACTTGCCCGCATCGACAGCTCACAAGCAGCCACCGTGGCAGCAGGAAACTCTTTAGGCTTGAATCCTATTTTCTACTATGGCAACGAAGAACAGAAGAAGAAATACCTTCCCGTTCTCTGCACCGGTAAAAAACTTTGGGGCTTTGGTCTCACCGAACCTTTTGCAGGCTCCGATTCAAGAAACTCAAAAACCGTTGCCAAGTTGGTTGACGGAAATTGGACCATCAACGGCTCTAAGATTTTTATCACCAACGCTTCCTCCGAGATTTCCATTGGCTCTACCATTCAATGCGTCTCAGGCGACAATGGCAAAGACAAAGAATTCACCGCCATCATCGTCGAAAACGGAACACCCGGCTTCACCGTAAAGACCATGCACGACAAAATGATGTGGCGTGCCTCCAACACCGCCGAACTCTATTTCGACGAATGTACGGTACCCGAAAGCGCCATATTAGGCAAACGCGGCGAAGGCTCCAAAATCATGCTCGGCACTTTAGACTGCGGCAGATTGGCTATCGGTGCTATGGGCTTAGGCTGCGCTCAAGGAGCTTATGAACTCGCTTTGCAATACGCACAAGAACGCGTGCAGTTTGGCAAACCCATCTGCAAACAACAAGTCATCGCTTTCAAACTTGCTGACATGGCTCTTAAGATTGAACTTGCGCGCAACCTCCTCTACAAAGCATGTTGGTTGAAAGACCATCACAAACCCTTTGCGATGGAAGCTGCCATGTCCAAACTCTATTGCTCCGAAGTAGCACAACAAGTTGCCAACGAAGCCGTACAGATTCACGGAGGCTATGGTTTGATGAAAGACTACGACATCGAACGCTTCTTCCGCGACCAACGTCTGTTGCAAATCGGTGAAGGCACATCCGAAATCCAACGCTTGGTTATTTCAAGATATATTGGTTGTTAATAGAATCAATCCAATAAATAAAAACCCCGTCAGCTTCGCTAACGGGTTTTTTATTGCCCTAAACTCTTGACTTCATCCCTCAGAAATTCATCCCCAAAGGACGCTAAAACAAATTCGACGATCGTTTCAATATCTTCCTATAATGATGTATCAGATTTGATTTCGAAATTATCCCCACATATTTCTTCCCATCCAACACCACGATATACCATATCTTCATCGTCTCGAAATTTTGCATCACCTTCTCCATACTATCCTCCACTTGAACCGTCTCCACATTTTTATCCATCAGCTCCTCTATCGTAATCTTATTATACAATTCAGGCGTAAAAATATGTGATTTCACCTTCTCCAAATACACCACCCCCTTGAAATTACTATACATATCTATCACCGGAAAGATATTCCTTGTACTCTCCTTAAACCTTTCTACCAACACCGTAAACGTGTCCGAAGCCATCACCTGCGCAAAATCAGTCTCCACCACATCTTTAATTTGCAACAGATTCAACGTATTGTGGTCTTTATCCTCCGTCATCAATTTCCCTTTCTGCGCCAAACGTTTCGTATAGATAGAATGTGGCTCAAAATAGCGCGCTATGAAATACGACAGTGCTGAAACTATCATCAACGGAACAAACAGCACATAACCTCCCGTAACCTCCGCTATCAAAAATATCGCCGTCAGCGGTGCCCTCACCACCCCGCTCAACACCCCCGCCATACCCACAGCAATAAAATTCACCGTGCTCAACTGCATGATTCCCGTCGAATTGATAAAAAACGCAACCGAAAACCCTATCAACGCCCCTGTGAACAACGACGGCGCAAAAATCCCGCCATTCCCCCCACTGCCTATCGTGATTGCCGTTGCCAATGGTTTAATGAAGATAATAACGCCCACAAACAGCAACACCACCTTCCAATTACCCGCCCATCCCTCAAAAAAACTATTCGCAAACAGCAGCGCCTGCGAACTATTCAACAAACTCTCTATAGACTTATACCCCTCGCCCCACAAAGGCGGAAAAATAAATATCAATCCCCCAAGCACCAATCCGCCCACAATCGGCTTCAAAATACTCTGCTGCTTACTTAGCTTCCCTTCCACAAACAGCGTCACCCGCGACATATACACCGAAAACAAACCCGCTATAATCCCCAACAAAATATAAAACGGTATCGCATCATAATGCCATTTGTCTGTCGCCAAATAGAATAACTGTCCTTGATAAATAAGATTTGTAATAATGGCTGATGAAGCTGCAGCTATCAACAACGGTATAAACACAGGTATCGAAAAATTCGTCAACAACACCTCCAACGCAAACACCACCCCCGCTATCGGGCTGTTAAACACCGCCGCTATCCCCGACGCAGCCCCACATGCCAACAGAATAACCCTTTCGTTATAACCCAAGCTAAACCATCTTGCCACATTCGACCCTATCGCCGAACCCGTCACCACTATCGGTGCCTCCAAACCTGCCGAACCACCAAAACCAACCGTAATCCCGCTCGTCACCGCATGCGAATACATCTTACTCTACTTCACCCGCCCCTCATGCCACGAAATATCATAAATCACGCTCCCCAAGCCCTTCTCCAACTTCCCCTTACTAAAATATTTGATAATCAAAAACGTAATCGTGATACCACACAGCGGCAACACTATATACACAAACTTCACCGACTGCATTTGCGCCACCAAACCCGTCAAATACTGCAGATAATGCACCCCCAACTTCAGCACTATCGCCGCAAACGCCGTAATAATACCTACAACAATGCTCGCCACAATCAAAAAATTACTATTACTAATATATTTCAATCGCCATAGCAAAGATTTAGTAAGCCACCTACTCAATCGAGTTTCTGCCTCCATGTTTTCTCCTTGTGATTC
The DNA here is from genome assembly GCA_903862465.1 of uncultured bacterium. Taxonomy (GTDB): domain Bacteria; phylum Bacteroidota; class Bacteroidia; order Bacteroidales; family CAIWKO01; genus CAIWKO01. Next base: position 21,632 of record CAIOYH010000228.1, read on the forward strand.
CATCTTATATTTCTTTTTTTCGCTAAAGTACAACTTTCCCCGCAATCCAAACCATATTTAACACAAAAACATCTCCCCCATCCTTATTCGTAACCCTTCCTGTGCAAGAACAAGTGCCTTTGTCCTGTCCCGTACCGAAGGTCGGGAGCCTTCGTGTCTTAGTGCCTTCGTGCCTTTGTGCCTTCGTGCCTTCGTGCCTTCGTGCCTTCGTGCCTTCGTGCCTTCGTGCCTTCGTGCCTTCGTGCCTTCGTGCCTTCGTGCCTTAGTGCCTTAGTGCCCTCGTGTTTTTCCTCCTTGAGACTTTCTTAATAGGCTCTACTTTGATTCTTGGCTCTCGCCACTTGGTATTTGGATCTTGGTATTTGGAATTTGGATCTTAAAACCTATCCCATCATCAGCAGATACGTCCCCGTCCCCGCCAAAAACCCCATCAACGCCAACCAACTAATCTTCTTCAGATACCAAAAAAAGCTCATCTTCTCCATCCCCATTGCCGCCACCCCTGCTGCCGAGCCTATGATGATGATACTCCCCCCCGTCCCTGTCGTAAAAGCTATCAGCTCCCAAAAATAATGATCCATCGGGAAGCTTTTCAAATCATACATACCGATAGCGGCAGCCACCAAGGGCACATTATCAATCACAGCCGAAATCAACCCCAACGCCACCCCTATCGCCGTATCGCTCTTCAGATGTGCAGCCAAAAACCCCGACAAGCCGTTCAAGATGCCTACCGACTGCAGCGCCCCCACAGCCAACAATATCCCCAAAAAAAACAGGATACTCGGACTATCCGCTTTCTGCAAGGCGGCATCCACCGAAAAATTCTTCCGCACCTCCTTCGTTTTCCCCCTATGCAACAAACTTATCACCGACCATATCACCCCCAACGCCAACATCATCCCCATAAAAGGAGGCAGATGTGTCACCGTTTTAAACACGGGAACAAACAGTAGCCCCACCAAACCTACCACAAACACAATCCGCTGTTCCCGTTCCGGTATCTGCGAACGCATCACCGCCTTTGGCATCTCGAAGGTTTTGTTCCCAAACTTTGCCCACAGAAACACCATCGGCACCAAGCAACTCACCATCGAGGGCACCAACAACTTCACCATAATATTCCACGCGCTAATCTGTCCCCCTATCCACAACATCGTCGTCGTAACATCCCCCATCGGCGACCACGCCCCCCCTGCATTTGCCGCTATCACTATCATCCCGCTAAAATACCATCTATCCTCCTCCTTCTGCAACAGCTTCCGTATCAACGAAACCATCACTATCGTCGTCGTCAGATTATCCAACACCGCCGACAAAAAAAACGTAATCACACCCACTATCACCAACAACCTCCCCTTCCTTTTCGTGCCTATGCGCTTCGTGATAATCGAAAAACCATCGTGCGCGCCAATCAACTCCACTATCACCATCGCCCCCAACAGAAAAAACAAAATCGAAGCAATATCCCCCACATGCCGCAGCAGATTCTCATTCACCACTCCACTTTCCGCCCCCGAAAACATATACACCACCCAACACAACACACCCGTAACCAAAGCCGAAGCAGCCTTATGAATCCGAAGACTACCCTCAAACGCTATCGCAGCATATCCCAACACAAAAATCACAACAATCAGTTCAATCATAATCCTATCTCTTAAAAAACCATCCTGCAAAATTACACATTTCCCTTCAACTTCCCCTCACAATAACCTCTAAAATCCCATCAAACCTTAAACCACATCCAAAATCACAAATCTAAAATCTTAAATCACAAATCTTTTTTGGGCGCATCCCCCCGAGAAAATCGGGGGGTCGGGCTTTCCGTTCCTAGTCCTCGCGCCGCGAAGAAGCGGCGCTGTGGGCTATCCACTACAATCCCTTGCGCGCGAGCCCCGTATCTATCCCTTGGTCTCTTAATGACGTAAAACTATTGTCTCCATATTTATATTGGGGGCTAAAGCCAAACGCATTTTTACCGTATTCTCCCCCGTGCTAAAGCACAGGGTAATGCAACCTAATGAATTACCCTGCCCTTCAGGGCGGGGTATTCTACTATCTACACAGTAAGGGCTTTAGCCCATAACAATTTGCTATCTACTCCCATCCTTCATCAACACCAACCCAAAACAAAAAAAACCTTCTTCAAATTTTCAACCTTAATACAAAGAAAACTCCCCCAACACACTCCAACCTTCTAACCTTCTCTTAAACCTTAGTAGAAAAGCTAAACACCATAACAAACCAACCTTATTACCTTATTATTACGCTCCAATCCATTAATCTTTAAACTCAAAAATCAATCTAAACCTATTAAGCCCCTCACTGTTTATATAAAGCTCTTTCTTTTCTGTAAAACTTGGTGTCAATTTACTTCTAAGATAAAACCCCAAAAAACCAATCCCGATTGAAATAAGCATTATAATAATACCTATAACAAGAAATAAAACAAAACTAATAGTATTTGAACATTCAATTGATTTTAAAATAAGTATCCCCGGAAAAAGTCCATAGATTCCTGCTACGCAAGCCCATCCATAATATCGTGCCTTTCGAGTAATTGCAAAATAAACCATGGGTGCTGTCCAAAGAATCCCTATATAACTTTGCGCCAATAATAACAAAGTAATCAAAACAAAAAGAAGAACAAGAAACAAAACGTGTATAAATTTATATCGTTTCAAAGCCTGTGCCGAAGGAATAGATTGAACGATGTCTGCTATAATTTTGCCTCCATTAAATTCATGATTAAGTTCTTCATAAATAACTTGCTTTGTAAGTCCAAGCTTGATTTTTTCCTGAACCAAATTTTTAACCTGCTTTTTATCTATTTTCATATCTATATTTTCATTCCCCTCTATTAACCAAAACTACCGCCACAAATGCATATCATTAGTAATTCGCCCATTCGTAATTCGTAATAGCCAAAGCCGAATTCTGAACTCCAAACGCTGAACTACGAACTCTAAACTCCGTACTTATTCCAAATCCACCTCCTGAACAAAAACCCTAACCTTCGCCTTCTTAAAATTATCCGTATTCGTCAACTTAATATACCTACCTGTCCCCAACATCATCTTCTTCTGTCCAACCCACACCTCATTAAACGGCAATTCCGTCCCATCCGTAATCACACCCAACTTCAAATGCGTCTGTCCCACCAACACCGTCACATTCTCAGTCAACAACGTCAACTGCAAATAATTCTTTCCAACAAAATCTGTATATAACAACAAACTCGACCCGGGCTTAATCACCTTCACAACAGCTTTTCTTTGTGGTGTAATTCCCATACTTTTCAACACAGCAGCCTTCGATGCTTGCTTTGCTAACTCCTTATCTCCAATAGACATAGCATAAGCCTTAATCACATTCAACACCTTTTGATCCTCCTTCAAACAAGCATTCAAAATCCTCTGATTTTCCTTACTTGTACTATTGATATCACCTTCTAAAGCAATTTTTATATTTTGAATTGCCATGGCTTTATCATACCATGTCGTAATACTTTCAATCTGATCTTCCGTAAACCCAACTTCAACCAAAGCATCAGTATTCAAATCAACCGCAGCTATCGTAATTTCATAACAAGAACTAAAATCCTCAAACTCTCTTCTAGAAATACAACGTTTAAAATTACTGATACCAAACTCAATCAAAGCCATCGTTATACTACCATCATCTATACATTTCTTCACCTTATATTCTAAATCATCCAATACAGGTATCAACAAATCCATCGCTTCATTACGTTGTTTTGTTTCTGCAGCATTCAATTGACGCATCGTAGCAGTAGTGCTAACATGCTGCGCAGCATTAATTCTCGGAAGCCATATTGTTGTAACGTATGTATCATTAAAATACACATCATAAGCTATTATAGCAGTTTTATTAGCATTATACAAAGCTTTAACTGCCATCGAATACAAATAAACATCTACTATTTTCATAACAAACTATTTTTTTTGATTAATAAATAAAATATCTATACAACAAAAGTAATCAAAATCATAATACGAAGTGCATTATTTTTAATTTATTTTATACATTGATTTTTCACATATTGAATTACAGTATGTTACAACCGATTTATTTATTATTTATTTTTATTTATTATTATACGATAACCCGATATTCTTTCAAAAACCCTATTTATTGCATTTGACAACCGATTTATTTGAATTGACAACCGATTTATTCCATTTGACAACCGATTTATTTGATCTGACAACCGATTTATTTGATCTGACAACCGATTTATTTGATCTGACAACCGATTTATTTGATCTGACAACCGATTTATTCCATTTGACAACCGATTTATTTGATTTGCCACCTTGATTATTTGATTTGACAACCGATTTATTCACATCGTAAACCTCATTAATGCTTTCGCATCCCTATCAATTACTTCTATAACAATATACTAGCTATCCGTAAAGATAAATATCCAAACAGCACATAAATTTAGCAATAAGAGATAGGTAAATTTGACTACTACACCCTTGAAACCCCTACCTCACTATCAATCCATCCTTCATCACCAACTTTCTGTCGGATAGGGCGGCAAAGTCTTCGTTGTGGGTAACGATGACGAAGGTTTGGGTGAACTTTTCGCGCAAGGCGAAGAAGAGTTTGTGCAATTCGCGGGCGTTTTCGGAGTCGAGGTTGCCCGAAGGCTCGTCGGCAAGGATGACATCGGGATTGTTGATGAGGGCACGCGCCACCGCCACCCGTTGTGCTTCGCCACCCGAGAGTTGAGAAGGTTTGTGGGAGATGCGATCTTTCAAACCGAGATAGTCCAACAGCTCCATGGCTTTGGCTTCGGCTTCGCGCCGCGACACTTTGGCGATGAAGGCAGGGATACATACGTTTTCGAGCGCCGTGAATTCGGGCAAGAGATGATGAAACTGAAACACGAAGCCGATATGGCGATTGCGAAATGCCGCGAGACGTTTTTCGGAGAGTTTGTGCACCTGTATGCCATTGATTTCGAGCTCGCCCGTGTCAGGACGATCGAGGGTGCCTAGGATATGGAGCAGGGTGGTTTTGCCCGCGCCGGAAGCCCCCACGATGGAGACGATTTCGCCCCGAGCGATGTCTAAATCAATGCCTTTCAAGACGCGCAAGGCGGAATATGTCTTTTGAATGTTGCGTACTTTTATCATTTTAGGTGGTTTTTTGTTTTGTTCTTATGAGCTAATGTCTTGATGTTTTGGTAATCTATGTAGTAAAGCACTTTAATGGACAAGGAGTTGAGCTGCTTTTGGGCAAACACGTCGCCAAAGTTACGAAAATAGGAGTTAATCACGCGATCTTTGTTGTCAGAAATGTTGTTTTTATAGGCAATATTCAAACTGCTACCCGGAGCGAACTCCCAAAAGAAGAGCAAATCAATGTTGAAAGCGTTGTAGTTGAAGTTGTAGGGCGATAAATCGCTGATGGCGGTGTTGACGACGGGGACGCCATCGTTGTTCAAGTTATACAATTCGGAATAGATCCCATCGGACCAATAGTGGCGCACGGTGAGCGACAAAGAGAGGTTGTTTTTGAAGATATAGCGCAAATTCAGCTTGTTTTCGACGGTGTTGACGTCGCGTTTCCCGAAGAGGATGTTGCCTAGATTGTCGAAGTCGGCGAAACCGATGGCATTGTCGTCGTGAGAAAAGGTGGTGGCGAGATTGAAGTTGAAATGGTTGCTTACGCGGACGATGGGTTGGATGCGAAAGCCGTAGTAGTAGGCATTTTGATAGAATTTGCGATAGAAATCGGCATTGCAATCGAGGGCAAAAACCTTGCGATAGTCGCTAGAGGAGCCTGCATAGATGTAATAATATTCGTCCACCATATAAAACCTGCCCGGGATGCGCGGTTCGTAGAAGTCGTTTACCTTGATGGGCTGCATGTCCAAGCCCGACCAAATGGTAAGGTATTTTTTTGTGGTGAAGTTATTGCTTAGGGAGATAGTGAAGTTCTCCACGTACTTAGTGAGATAGTTCTCGGTGTAAGCAATTGCGAAAGAACTCGACATGTCTTTGCATTTGCCAAAAGGCTTGAAGATATAATAGTTGAGGTTGACGCCTGTGGCGGTTTGATTGTTGGTTAGGACCAAGCCTAGGTCGTTGGCGTCCCAGGTGTTGTTCATTTCGTTGCGATAGACCGAAAATTGGAAGTTGCCGCTCATTTTTGAGAAGCCTAAGGCATAGCGATAGCCTAAGGTGGTTTGGAAATTGGTGGCAATGGAGTCGAAACGATGATAGAGCTGACTGAGGGCAACGTTGGCGGTGAATTGATAGGCGTTCTTTTTGTCGTTCAGGCGCATGCCTAAGAGGGAAATGTTGCTGTCGTCGAACTTTTTGGCACGTAAGGTGCTTGTGTTTACGAAATATATCTTTGAATTGTGTTTGAGGATTTGGTCAAAAACGAAGATGTTGTAGTTGGTGAGGGGTTCGGTGAGGATTTTGCGTTTGTTGCCGAGGGAGTCTTTGAGGGTTGCATACATATTGTTGGTGATGGCGTTGAAAATGCCGATAGCGGTGCCATGTTTGTTTCGTCCCGAGAACTTTATAGCGTTGATGAGCTTGGCAGTGGAAGGGTTTTTGTCTATCACTTCGCCTGAGCGGAGGGAATCATACGCAGCATAATAGCCCGTAGGCTCGCGACCAATGCGTCGAGAGTAAAAGAGGTTTCCTTCCTTGAACAGGTCAATGGCTTCGGTGAAAAAGGGGCGATAATCTTCGTAAACGGTTTCGAAGGCAGAGATGTTTTTCACCTGATAGTCGGATTGGACCTGAGAGAAATCGGGGAGGAGGGTTACATCGAGGGTGAAGCTTTCGTTGATGCCGTATTTCAAGTCTAATCCACCGCTGAAGGAAGATGATAAATTGCTCTTTTCATTGATATTATAGGGATAATGACTGCCACTGACCGATAAGAATGGGGATAAAGACAAGCGTAAGGGTGAATTGATGTCGTGGACTCCCTCGAGCTTTCCCCAATCTGCCAAAGTGTTACCCGAGCCTTTAATTTCTAACATCCATTGGTCAATTTCGCGATTGCGGCGAATGGAACGTTCGAGTTGGAAGCCCCATTTCTGTGTGTTGGAGGTTGGAAAGCGAATTGCGGAATAGCTTATCTTCATCTCGCAAGCCCAACCGTTAGGCAGCAACTTGACAGCACTTTGCCATACGCCATTATAGGTACCATCGTTGTAGCGATAATCTTTTTGAACGCCCGAAGCATAGACCATGAATACGTAGGCATCCTGTTGGAGACCATAGGTGTCGAATTCAACGCCGATGTAGTCTGCATTCAGTTCGTCGTCGCGGTTGCCTAATTGGCGCAGGATGCTGTCGGGGGCGGTGTCGTACATCATGGCAGAGACATAGATGGCATCGTCGTCGTAAGCGATCTTAACGACGGTTTTTTGGGAGACATCTTTGTCGTAGTTGGGGTCGTATTGCTTGAAATCGTAAATGGCTTCGCAAGCATTCCAACACGTGTCGGATAAAACGCCATCAATCTTAGGGGGAAGGAGGCAACGATGGGCTGTGGCAACCTTATGCTGAGCGAATAGCGTCATTGGTATAAAGAAGATACAGAGTAGAGAGGACAATAAAAATATATAGAAACGGTACATAAAAACAAGGATAAAATTTATATATCAACATGAACAAAATTCGGTGGCAAAAATATATAAAAATTCATTACGATGATAAGAATGTTGTTTATTTTACCACAAGGAGCACAAAGGAAAAATACACAAAGAACACAAGGCTTTTGAATTTAGCTTACTAGTATTTGGTTGCTAATCTAAAGTACTGTAAATGGAGTTTTGGCTTTTGAAGTCTTTGACCAAAAGCTTCATCTTTTTCACTAAACGCATATTATCATGTTCGGAAAGTAAAGATATCAATTCTTCGACAGAGGTTTCTACTTGATGGTGGTCGGGCATCTCTACTTTGGCAATCATGATTTTAGGATTGTGAGTGGGGATGGTGTTCTCGGTATCGTTTAGGAGTTCTTCATACAGTTTCTCGCCCGGACGTAAGCCCGTGTAACTAATCTGAATGTCCTTGCCCAATTCGAGGCGACTCAGTTTGATCATCTTTTTGGCTAAGTCAAGAATCTTGACAGATTTCCCCATGTCGAAGATAAATATCTCGCCACCATTGCCGAATGCACCTGCTTCGAGGACTAATTGGCAGGCTTCAGGGATGGTCATGAAGAAACGTGTGACTTCGGCATCAGTGATGGTGATGGGACCACCTTTTTCTATTTGTTCGCGAAATAAAGGAATGACAGAGCCATTGGAGCCTAAAACGTTGCCGAAGCGCGTGGTAATGAAGCGGGTGATGTTCTTTTGATTTAGACTCTGAGTGTAAAGTTCGGCTATCCTTTTGCTTGCGCCCATCACGTTGGTTGGGTTTACGGCTTTGTCGGTGGAAACCATGACGAACTTCTGCACAGCATATTCAACAGACAAATCGGCGATGATTTTGGTGCCTTCCACATTGGTGTGGACTGCCTCAGCGGGATTGTTTTCCATCATAGGAACATGTTTGTAAGCCGCAGCATGAAATACCATCTGAGGACGGAAGGCTTCCATAATCTTACGCATACGCACTTTGTTGGTGACGTCGCCGACTATTATCTCTGCATTCACGGAGCGATATTTTTCCATCAGCTCCAATTCGAGATGATATAAAGGAGATTCTGCCTGATCAATTAATATCACTTTAGCAGGGGAGAACTTCGCAATTTGGCGGACCAATTCGCTGCCAATACTTCCTGCAGCGCCCGTAACCATTACTGTTTTTCCTAAGATATCTTGACGGATTTTCTTTTCGTCTAATTTAATCTCCTCACGCTCCAAAAGGTCTTCGATGTTGATCTTCTTAATTTGTTTAAAACTGAGTTCGCCATTAATCCATCGGCTTACGGGCGGGACACTCAACACTTTGGTGTTATATGCCAAGCATTTCTCGATGATTTCTTGCTTTTTGGAAGCCTTAATGTTTTGAATGGAAATGATGAGATGTTCGATGGAATTTGAATCGAGTAGTTTGTCAAGCTTATCGGTACCATAGATTGGAATATCTTCGATTTTCATGCCGGATTTCTTGGGGTCGTCGTCAATAAAACCTAGCACTTTGTATTTAGTGCCTGCATCTCTGTCTAAGCTGCGTTTAGCAATCACACCGCTTTCGCCGGCACCATAAATCAGGACATTGGTTTTTTCTTTTGAAGGATTGTTTATTTCCATATACATGATTTTTACCAAAATACGAAAGCCAACTAAGGCAAGTGTCGTGGTGATAAAATCAATAATGATAATAGAGTATGGTATGAAGTTTACTTTATTAATTAGGTAGTAAGAAATCAAATCGGTTACAATAAAAGCCATCGTTCCGATGATGGACACGATAACGATACGGGTGGCGTCGTCGGTGCTTGTATAATGGATAATACCTGTGTAGGTTTTTGTTACAATAAAAGTGATGGCTCTTATTCCGACGACATATAGTATGACTTTTGGCAAGGTGATTAAGTCTTGTTGGGGCAAGTCGAAATTAAAGCGCAACAAATATGCAAGCACTACAGAGAATACGCAGATTATTATGTCAATACAAAAGATTAGCCAGCGTGGAAGATTCAATTTTATGGAAAACATTTTTTAGATTTTACAAATAAAGGTCAAAGATAAAACAATATTTTTACATGTGATTCGCAAACGTAATGAAATTTTTTCAAATAAATTGAAATTAGTACCTTAAAAATTTATATTTTTGCCAAATGAAATCTTTTGTCTATACAATGATTTTAGCATTAAAGTTACTAACACTCTATTTTTTACTTAATTAATAAAAACTAAACAATGAAAACAACAGCATTTAAAACAATTCACGAAGCGAACGGTGCCAAGATGGTTGAGTTTGCAGGATTTTATATGCCCATTCAGTATGAAGGTCTTCTTATTGAGCATGAAACTGTACGCAAAGCACTCGGTGTGTTTGACGTTTCACACATGGGCGAATTTTGGGTGGAAGGTCCCAAAGCACTTGAATTTGTTCAGTATGTTACTTCCAATGATGCTTCAAAGCTATGGGATGGCAAGGTTCAATATTCATGTTACCCTAATGGTAAAGGTGGTATCGTAGATGATTTATTGGTCTATCGTTTCAATGCCGAGAAGTTTCTTTTGGTGGTTAATGCCGCTAATATTGATAAAGATTGGGCTTGGGTGAATCAAAACAATAATCTTGGTGCGAAACTTACCAATGCTTCGGATGGAACTTCTCAATTGGCTATTCAAGGACCTTTGGCATTGAAAGCTATGCAAAAATTGACAGATACGACTGTGACGGATATGGAATATTATACGTTTAAAGTATTGAAATTTGCCGGTGTAGATGATATTCTTTTTTCAACAACAGGTTATACAGGTTCGGGTGGATGTGAAGTTTATTTCCCCAATAAATATGCGGAATTGATGTGGAATGCCGTGATGGAAGCCGGAAAAGAATTCGGTATAAAACCTATTGGATTAGCAGCTCGTGACACCTTACGCCTAGAAATGGGTTTCTGTTTGTATGGAAATGATATCAATGACACTACGTCTCCAATGGAAGGTGGTTTAGGTTGGATTACTAAATTTACAGATGAAAAGAATTTTATAGATAAAGACTATAATCTAAAACAAAAACAAGAAGGCGTTACACGCAAGTTGGTGGGTTTTGAAATGATTGATCGTGGTATTCCCCGTCATTATTATGAAATTTGTGATGCTGATGGCAACCTGATTGGTGAAGTAACTTCGGGCACTATGGCTCCTTCTCTTCAGGTAAATATCGGTATGGGTTATGTGAAAACAGCCTATTCGAAATTGGATACTGAAATTTATATCAAGATACGTGAGAAACTTATCAAAGCGAAAGTGGTGAAGACACCGTTTTATAAAGGATAGCCAAAATAGTTTACATAAAAAAAGCCTTGTTTTCACAAGGCTTTTTTTTTATTCTGTAGCGAGAACGAGAGTTGAACTCGTGACCTCCGGGTTATGAATCCGACGCTCTAACCATCTGAGCTACCTCGCCAATTGTAGCATCAATTTTCTTATTTACCTACATTTGAGAATGAGAATCGGAATTCAAAATCAGTGATCCCGATTGGATTCGAACCAATGGCCCACAGCTTAGAAGGCTGTTGCTCTATCCACTGAGCTACGGGACCGTTTTGTTTTCTTTTAATCGTAGTCGGGGTAGCAGGATTCGAACCTGCGACCCCCTGGTCCCAAACCAGGTACGCTAGCCGGGCTGCGCTATACCCCGATATAAAAAATCTATTAAAAGAAAACACACCAATCTGAATGCGGAGAGAGGGGGATTCGAACCCCCGGTACCAGTTGCCCAGTACGACAGTTTAGCAAACTGTTGGTTTCAGCCACTCACCCATCTCTCCCGGTAAGCTGAATTAATATTGATCCATAAGAAAAAAAGAACGATTTACAATTTTCCACTCATTTCCGAATGGGAGTGCAAAAGTATAAAAAATTTTTATGTTGGCAAGCTTTTTTTTTATTTAATTTCAAAAAAAGACAAAAAACCTACATTATTCTCCCTGGATAAACCTTTAAAGCTTCTTCCAAACACTTCATCGCCATCTTTAAATCTTCTACTTTTAAGACATAACTGATACGAACTTCATTCTTTCCTAAGCCACAAGTTGCATAAAAACCTGTGGCGGGAGCTAGCATAACTGTTTGATTGTTATATTCAAAACCTTCGAGCAACCATTGACAGAATTTGTCAGAGTCATCAATAGGCAAACGAGCTACGGCATAAAATGCTCCTTTAGGGTTTGGGCAAAAGCATCCGGGAATTTTATTTATGGATTCTACAACAATATTTCTGCGCATAATATATTCTGCCATCACTTTGTCGAAATAAGATTGTGGGGTGTCAATGGCAGCTTCGGATAGAATTTGACCAAAAGTAGGAGGGCTTAGGCGTGCTTGAGCAAATTTCATTGCTACATTATAGATGTCTTTGTTGCGCGTGATGAAGGTGCCTATTCTAGCTCCACAAGCACTATAACGTTTCGAGACGGAATCCAACAAGATAACATTGTTGTCAATATCTTTCAAATTCATTACAGAGAAATGTTCTTCACCATCGTAGCAAAACTCACGATAGACTTCATCAGAGAAGAGGTACAAATCATATTTCAATATTAATTGTCGCAATTCTTGTAGTTCCGCTTCAGAATACAAATACCCTGTGGGATTGTTGGGATTACACACCATGATAGCTTTGGTTTTGGGTGTAATCAGTTTTTCAAATTCGCTGATAGGTGGCAAAGCAAATCCATTTTCAATGTTAGAGATAACTGGTTTGACGACTACACCTGCTGTGATAGCAAAGCCGTTATAGTTGGCATAAAAGGGTTCCGGTATGATGACTTCATCGCCCGGGTTCATACATGCCATGAAAGCGAACAATATGCCTTCTGAGCCGCCACAGGTAACGATGATTTGATCTTCGGTGACATCAATGTTGCAGCGTTTGTAGTACGCTACTAACTTTTTTCGATAGGAAAGTATCCCTGCTGAATGGCTATATTCCACCACTTTTATGTTGGAATGTTTCAATACATCCATAGCACCTTCCGGTGTTTCAATGTCGGGTTGACCGATGTTTAAATGATAGACTTTTCGACCTTTACGTTTTGCTTCTTCAGCATACGGAACAAGTTTACGAATGGGAGAGGCAGGCATCGCCAAGCCTTTTTCTGATATTTTTGGCATAAGTTTGAAATTATATGAATAAAAAAACCGGCATTTGAAATGCCGGTGCAAATATTCAACTTTTTATTGAATAAAAAAAATAAATTTCGAAATAGTTTGAAATTATTTTATTTCAGCGGCTACAACCTGCCCTTTAATGACTAAAGTAACCGTTGCATTTGTTGCATTGGAGATAACTGTAATCGTCTTATTGAAGGTTCCAATATTGTTGGTGTTATAGCCAATGTCTATTTTACCGGTTTGATTGGGAAGAACGGGTTCTTGGCTCCACGTAGGCGTGGTGCAACCACATGATTTTCTGACATCCGACAAAATCAATGGTTCATTTCCTGTGTTTTTGAAGACAAAGATACATGCGCCATCTCCTCCTTGTGTCACAGTACCATAATCGTGTTCGAGATTGGTGAATGTGATTTCAGGACCATCAGGTTTTGGTGTGGCTGTTTGTGATTTGGCTGCAAAAGCAACAACAAATAGCAATGCGAAAATAATAGATAGTTTTTTCATGATTAAGAATTATTGATTTTATTTATATTAATTAGCTACGGGTGTGAAACCATTGTTTACTTGTTTTTCGGGTAATATTTCGCTTGGTTTTTGGATGATGCTACCCTTGATACTCAAGGTTACATTGGCAACCGTGGCATTGGAGGCAACATTAATTTGTTTGCTGATGGTTCCCAATCTTTTGGTGTCGTAGGTGATTTGAATTACGGAAGTTTGACCGGGGAAGACAGGATCTTTGGGCCATTTAGGCACTGTGCATCCGCAAGAAGAAGTTACATTGGTGAGCAACAAGGGGGCGTCGCCTTCATTTTTAAACACGAACTCACAACTGCCATTAGCGCCTTGATAGATGGTGCCATAATCATAAACCACCGACTCAAATTTGATGACAGGTCCTTTTTCGGTTTGCGAAAAGGAGGTCAAGGAGAAGATGCCAACACATAATAAAAGGGATACTAAATACTTTTTCATAAGACGATGAATTTATTAAAAGGCAAAATTACACAGAAAAAACTAATTTATGAGATACAATCTTCACTTTTTCAAATTTTATGCCAAAAATAGTTTTTGAGACAATTATTTTTAAAATTGATGAATTTAGTTTTTCTTAGACGCATCCGGTTTTTTGCAGCATGGAGGCAGTTTGTCGTAAGCTGCTTGGTTTGCTTTGGTGTCGTCGGCATCGTAACCCAAACTGTTTAAAAGCAACCTGATTTTTTTATCATCGGTTTTGTTCGGGTTATAGACCACAGTGAGGATTTTTGTTGTTAAATCGAGGGTAGCTTTCTTTATGCCCGTTTCGTAAGCAAATGCACCTTCAATTCTGTCTTTACACATGCTGCATTGGGCAGAAGTTTGAATTTTTATTTCCACCTTTTCTTTTTGTGCGAATCCGCGAGTGGAAACCATCATACATAAGGCAACTATCAGCATTGTTAGGACTGCATTTTTTGTTTTCATGTTTTTTGTTTTTAGATTAATTTACGTTTAAGCATCAAGGGGTTCGATTTCGAAGCCGACATTGTCCACCATTTCAATCACATCGGAAGCTTTCAGGGTGTCGGTTTCCACTGTGAGGATTTTATCCGGGTTTTCTAAGTCAATTTGCCACGATCTTATTTCGGCTCGGGCATCCAATACAGGTTTCACTTTCGACAAGCAGGAGTTGCAATTGATACTGGTTTTGAAGATATAGGTTGGCATGTTTGATTTTCTCTTTTAAACGATATTGGGGGGTATTTATTGTAGGAGTGGGGAATGAAAAATTAATAATGAAACATGAAAAATGGGGGAGGGTTCTATTGTTAGTTTGTTTTATTGTTGAATGGTTGATTGGTCAAATAGGCAGAGCCTATATTGATATATTCAACTTAGGCTTAGCCTAAGCTGAACGGGAAATACAAATTTGTGTATGTTGATGTTTAATCACGTCCATAAAAAAGTCTTTCTTTTTTTGATTTCTTATTAATCCAATGGTTCAGTTGATATGTTAGATAGGCTGAACCACATCCAATGATTGCACCTGCCAATACATCGCTTGGGTAATGCACTCCTAAATCCATACGAGAGTATCCAACAGCACTCGCCCATAAAAACGAAGGCACAATAACATACCATTTCGGAAATGCAATACTTAATGAAGTCGCAGTTGCAAATGCCATAGAGGTGTGCCCCGAAGGAAATGAAGGACTCCCTCCGTTAGTTTCTTTTTCTATATCGGGGTAAGTAGTAAAAGGTCGTTCTCGATTAATGCTATATTTTAATGCTGTGGATATTAGAGCCGAAACTACAAATGTTTCAGCTATATAGATACCTTGTTTTTTTACAGTTATATCACCTTTAATTAACCCAACAGCATAAACAACTAATGGTGTTGCAATGCTAATAGCACTTGCAGTGTTTGTTATTCCCCTGAAAGTATTATCGAGTTTCCTATTCCTGTTTAAATTTAATTCTCTCAAGATTTTAATGTCAATATTTTGAGCATAAAGGGGTCGTTGAAAACAAATTCAATACAAATAGTAGGCAAAGGACTATTTTAAGCTTAAATATTTTCGTCATTTTTTGTTGTCTATTTTTTGAGGGAATTATAACGTTTCGGATATTACTTTTCGGTGGCATGTCACAAAGTTATCAAATTTGCAGTGTCTTTCTGCCTCTGAAAGCAAGTGCTTGTTATGCACCGCTTTTTCATTTAGATTAACCTTGAAAGTCTCCACAATCATGTACTTTAAATTTAGACAATATACTTTTTAGAGTATAATATTTGACAATTCGTAGGTTTTTATTTTTTAGTTTTTTTCCGGATATGCTTAATTCATAAATTGGAATGGTTTCTATTTGAGTAAAAATAAATTCATAATATTGGGTTTTTACTGAAAACTTATTTTTGGTAATTTCAGAATTAATAATATTATACTCGAGGC
>CAIOYH010000229.1 GCA_903862465.1 uncultured bacterium
CACCGCAATGACCAAAGAAATTTTTGGAAGACTCTTTGGTGACAAAGGATATATTTCAAAAGCACTGAGTGATTTGCTTTTCGGAGATGGCATTCAACTAATTACTGCTATTAAAAGAAACATGAAGTCAAAAGCATTAAGCAACGAAGAAAGATTATTGTTGCGCAAACGATCTGTAATAGAAACGGTCAATGATGAATTGAAAAATATTTGTCAGTTAGAACATACTCGACATCGCTCTATTAGTGGATTTTTACTCAATATTATGGGTGCTATTGCTGCCTATTCATTCTTTCCAAAAAAACCATCTATTAAAAGGGATATACAAGAAACAAATCCTAAAATTATCTCACAGTACGAAAGTCAGTTACTTTTATTTGCTTAACCCGAACTCAGGTTAATAATGAAACCAAAAACCAAAAGCACATGAAAAAATTAGTATTTTCTTTGATGATGAGCCTCTTTGCTATTTCGCTATCAGCGCAAACCATTTGCAATTCGTTGGGCAACCTGATGATTTATACCAATTATGACGGGGGTTCTTTGAATATTAATGTGGACGCCAACATCCCAAATCTGAAAATTGGCATAGTGAGCTATGAAGCCGTATCTGTTGTGTTGAGCGGTCCCTATGTCAGCAATGTTGTTGCGGTTGCTTATGCAGGTTTTCAAGGGGCAAACAACACGCATTGTGGTACGACTTTAGCTGCCACCACCATAGTTGGTGCTCCTGTCGGAGTTACGCCCACCATCGTCAGTTACCCGCCCTCACCGCTTTCCAATTCCTATGGAAATGCGTCTATTATTTGTGGATACTCCTGCTCCACAACCACCTATCAAGGCGGATGCAACACCGTTGACCAGATTGAAGCCTATTTTACTGCTTTTTTCCCCGGCAGTGCCTTATATGCTCACATGGTTCAATATGGCTGTTGGACTGTCACACAAAATATTTCAACGGGAGGCAACTGTTGCAACTTGTTCGTAGGCTTAGATGAAACAAAAACAGAAAACATAGTTACTGTGGCTCCAAATCCATTCAGCACAAGCACCAACTTGCTGTTTGCGCAAGAACAACACAACACCAACGTCATAATCACCGATGTAATGGGCAAGGAAATTAAAAAGCTCCAAGTTGATGGCAGTCAACTTATCCTCGACAGAAACGACCTAAAAAGCGGAATTTACTTTTTGCATATCACCAACGAAATTAAACCGACAGTGAATATGAAAATCGTCATACAATAAGCTGCTCTGAGGCGACAAAAATATCGTCAAGAGTTATTTTGCATATCCTAAATCATTTTTTTTGATGTTGAATATCTATGGTCAATTATTTCTTTGTTATATAGATTCTTATACGTATCATTGCGCTAAGGCTGTTTGAATTTCAACAAACAATTTATATCTTTTAACATTGATTAACAAAAAAGAATCTTTGCCACTTTTTAAAATGTATATCTTTGCTCGTTTTTATTGAAGAAAAAAGACAAATATTGTTAATTAAACTCATTTTATATGTCACTACGACAAAAGACCACGGATTTAAAGAAGCGCATGCAAGGCGCCCTGCAAGGCGGAGGTGAGAAAGCCGTCGAAAAACAAAAAGCCACAGGAAAAATGACTGCTCGCGAGCGCATTTTGGCGATACTCGACGAAGGAACATTCCACGAATATGACTTATTTGTGGAACATGCAGGCAAAGATTTCGATATGGATAAAAAGTATCTCCCCGGCGATGGTGTGGTGACCGGAACTGGGAACATCAACGGCTATCCTATCTGTATTTTTGCGCAGGATTTCACAGTTGCGGGAGGTTCGTTGGGCTATATGCACGCGAAAAAGATTACCAAAATCATGGATCATGCTATGAAACTTAAAGTGCCCTTGATTGGCATCAACGATTCGGGGGGCGCGCGTATCCAAGAAGGGGTGAACTCTTTAGCAGGCTATGGCGAAATCTTTTATCGCAACACCTTGGCTTCGGGCGTTATTCCTCAGATATCGGTTATTTTAGGTCCTTGTGCGGGTGGTGCGGTGTATTCTCCTGCCTTGACCGATTTTGTTTTTGTGGTGGATAAAATCTCTAAGATGTTCATCACCGGACCCGAAGTTATCAAAACCGTTCTAGGGGAAGATATTTCGATGGAAGATTTGTGTGGCGCTCGCGTTCATGCCGAAATCACGGGTAATGCGCATTTCTTCTCGGAAAGCGAATCCGATTGTTTTGAGCAAATCAAAAAACTTGTTACGTTTATCCCCTGGAATAACAGCAAAAAAGCAGAACCATTTCCATCCAAACATCCCAAGAGCAAACTCTTTAAGATAGACGATATTTTCCCCACCGACTCCAAGAAGCCTTATGATGTCAGAAAAGTGATTAAGGCGATTTGTGATGACTCGGAGTTTTTTGAAGTTCAAGAACTTTTTGCAGCCAACATCGTGATTGGGTTTGCACGTATGGACGGACAATCTGTGGGTTTTGTTGCCAATCAACCTATGGTGTTGGCGGGCGTTTTGGATGTGGATTCCTCAGACAAAGCAGCACGTTTCATACGTTTCTGCGATGCATTCAACATCCCGTTGGTCACCTTGGTAGATTTACCTGGTTATCTCCCGGGTGTAGATCAAGAACATGCAGGCGTTATCCGTCATGGGGCGAAGGTGTTGTATGCTTATTCCGAAGCTACGGTTCCAAAGATTACGGTGATTTTGCGTAAAGCGTATGGCGGAGGTTATATCGCCATGTGCTCAAACCATCTGCGAGCCGACTTTGTGTTTGCATGGCCCACGGCAGAAATTGCGGTGATGGGTCCTGAAGGTGCTGCCAATATTATTTTCCGTAGCGAAATCTTGGGTTCTACCAATCCTGAAGAGACACGCAAAAAGAAGATAGAAGAATATAAAGAAAAGTTTGCCAATCCGTATGTGGCTGCGGCTTATGGTTATGTGGATGCCGTGGTTGAACCTAGCAAGACGCGCGAATATATCATACATTCGTTGGAAATTGCAGCACACAAAATTGAAGAAAGCCCAAAGAAAAAACATGGTATTCCTCCATTCTAAAAAATACATATTATGGAAAACGACGAACTAGAAGTTGCGCCCGAGCAACCCGATTATAAACCATTTGTTATATTGGAGGAAGTGTATCAAACACTGCTGACCAATAAACATCTGGCACGCAAGCCCTATACACCACCGAATCATAAAATGATTTATTCGTTCATACCAGGCACCATACGAAAGGTGTTTGTGAAAGAAGGCGACAAGGTGAAAAAAGGCGACAAATTGTTGATTTTGGAAGCCATGAAAATGAACAACGAACTCACCACCTTAGTGAATGGAAAGGTGAAAAAGATACATTGCAAAACCGGCGAAATGGTGACGAAAAGCCAATTGTTAGTAGAGATTGCATAGCGGCGGCGTATTGGAACGCAGATGACGCGGGTGCTTCGCAACGCGAATGAACGCTGATTTTTTCTTTGGATGAAATTAAACGCGGATAGGTGCAGATTTGTTTAGGTCTGTGTTTATCCGCGTTATTTTTTTATAGATTCTTTTTATTTGATGGATATTTTGTATTTTTGTAAAAAAATTAGTGTTATGAATATTCAAGCCGAAAAACTCGAACTTATGAGATTGATTCTGGAAACAGACAATCCGAGTGTACTAGAGTCCATTAAAAAATTATTTAAAGCGAAAGCTAAAGATGATTTTTGGGATACCTTGTCGCAGGTGCAAAAAGATGAGATTCTAGAAGGTATGCAGCAAATCAATGAGGGCGAAGTGGTGGACTTTGAAGAATTCATGAAACAACACAGAAAATGATTCGCCAAGTTATACTTTCAAAGCAAGCTGAAAAGAAATTAAACAAGCTGCTCGAATATCTTGAAAAGGAATGGTCGGTGAAAGTAAAACATGACTTTATACTTAAACTTGATACCTGCCTAGGAACAATTAAAAACAATCCTGAAGGTTTTACACAAACTGACATGATAAAAGGGCTTTATAAATGCAGCGTTACCAAACAGAATACAATCTATTATACCTTTGATGAATCAAGCATTTTTGTAGTTACGTTGTTTGATACGCGTCAAAATCCAATAAAACTTAAAAGAGAAATTAATAAACGAAATCGAAAACGTTGAAGATTGGAACTTCGCAACGCGAATGAACCCTGATTTTTTCTTTTGATGATATAGAACGCGGATAGATGCAGATTTTTTAAGGTCTGTGTTTATCCGCTTTTTTTGCCCCAAGCCCGCCTGAGGTGAGGCTTATATATATTACGCCCTTTCAGGGCTATTTGGTTTTTCGTTCATTTTTAGCACAGGGCTTACACCCTGTGTTAGTGTATAGCGCCCTTACAGGGCTATGCTATAGTATTCAAACTTAAGCCTCGGGATAGTTGCGACGGAGGTAGGGACTAGCGCTGAATGAGGCGAAGCGCTATAGATGCTCACAGCTATGAGCTCTTCAGCCCTGGAAGGGCGTAATACGTTAACGCAGGAAGAAGCTCTGCTTTACTATCCTAGCTAGTTTTTCGTTCATTTTTAGCACAGGGCTATGCTATAGTATTAAAAATTAAGCCTTGGGATAGTAGCGACAGAGACAGAGCTAAAGACGAACCGGGAAGAGTAGTTGCAAACTTCAAAAAACGCTAACGAATTAAGAATAATTCGAGAAAAAAATTGCCACTAATTTTTTTTTTTCTATATTTGTCGAAAATTATTTTGCCCTAATGTATTATCATGTCATTATTTCAAAACTCTGTAAAAACCAAGTATCTTAAAGCATTTGATAAGAAAGCTGTCGGCGATGCATATATTATCTTTTTAGAAATTGAATCTAACGAAATAGGTAAAATCGAAAACCATGCATTTAACTATAAAAACAATCAGTCGAATTGTATATATGTGAATAAGTTGTATTAAACATTTCCAAAATGAAAATCAATAGAATAAAAATCAACAAATACAATCAATTTGAAAATTTCGAAATTGATTTAACCTATCCTAAAGGTCATAAAAAAGAAGGGTTACCTTTGGATAAAGTCTGTTTTATTGGGCAAAATGGTACTGGAAAAACCACATTATTAAATATTCTTAAGGAATTGACCATAGAGAATAATTATCATAATAACATGTCTGGGAATGTAAACGATCCTGCTACTTTAATAACCTGGGATAATTTCACCGAAAAAGATAAAATTTATGAGATAAACGTTTCTTATCCGTTTACTGAGACGAATGACAATTCTGTTTATAAAGTAATTGAAAAAGGCAAAAATCATTTCTTTAGCTTAATTAATGGAGAATTGGAACGAGAGAATTTTGATTCTTTTATTAATAAATTAAAAACAAGATTAATAAACGTACCAGCTGAAATGATAGATTTCAACTTGTCAAATAAACTTGAGAATCCATTGGAATATTTGAAACCTATTAGCGAATTAAATGAGCAAACATTTCAAGAAAAAGGGATTTTAATGCATAAACAAATTTTTGATTTTTTAATAGATAAGCCGGTGGAAATCTGGAAGGCTATTCTTTTCGAAAACTCAGAGTATTTGATAAAAGAAATTAATTTTAGAAATAAAATTGTTGATAAATTATTGCTTGTTGACGAGAATAGTGATAAAATACTTGAAGATTTTAAAGAATGGAAGAAAAAAAATCCTTATCCCTTAATTAATATTGCTAATAAATTAAATCCTTTACTTTTGAAATTTAATCTTAAGATAAAAATTGATCTTGATTTTAAAAGACCAGAGGATTTATATTTCATCCAAATTCAAAATTCAAATGATGAAGATATTCCATTAACAGGATGGAGTAGTGGGACAAAGCAGCTCATATTAACGGTTACCCCACTTATTACATTAAATACATGGGAATCTATAGTTTTAATTGATGAACCTGAAAGGTCATTATTTCCGGATACTCAATATGAAATTATTAAATATTACACAAGTCTAGCTCTAGATGCTCAGTTTTTTTTCGCAACACATTCACCAATGATTGCTTCTTCTTTTGAACCATGGGAAATAGTTGAATTAAAATTTAATGATATGGGAAAAGTTATACAGTACCCATATTTTAAAGGCGAACGTCATGTTGATAATTATTTCATACAACCGCAATATTTAAGATGGGATTCTATCCTTTATAAGATGTTCGATGTTCAATTTGATGGAGATAGTGTTCGAAAAGCAAAACTTATTGAATTAACAAAAATTGGTCTTGAATTGGAAAAATTGAAAAAGGAAGGAGACAAAAATCCGGAAAATTCTAGAAGGTTATGGGAGGCATATAAAAAAGCCGCAGAGTTATTGGACTGGAAAATTGAATCAGATGCGAAAAATTGATAAAACATTTATTCTTTCTGTCAAATATAAAACGTGGGAGGAAGAATTTGAGGATAATCAATCACCTCATAAAAAGTATAGCCCTTCTGATAAATTTTATTATGATGTAGCAATGAATTTATTGCTTTGTCAAAATGGTCTTTGTGCATATACTGAAGTTCAACTTTGTCCAGGAGAAGATTTAACAATTAATAATTGGGTTGATGGTAGATATAATTTTACTACAAAAAAATTTAATGGAGAGTTAGACCATTTTGATGAGTCTTTAAAATCTAAAAAAAATGATCAAAATGGCATAAAGGATTGGCTGTGGGATAATCTGTTTATGGTAGATTCAGATACAAATCTCAGAAAAGGAACAAAAGCGGTAGATCCTATTCTTAAGCCCGATGGTATAAATTATGACGAATTTGCCTTACTAGATTATAATTTTGATACTCATCAATATGCTGCAAATTTAGATAAAAGCGAAGATGAAATAACTCGTATTGATAGAATGATAAATGAAGTATTAGGAATTAATTTCCCGAATTTAGTTGATAAACGCCGTGTTTTAATAACAAAAGCAATGGAGTATGGAACTTTTGATTTTGAAAACGAATTCCCTACGGCTTTTGAGTTTTATAAAAGAAAGAAGTCTATAAAATAAAATAACTTGCAATTCAGTAGTGTTTTTTCATTCGGTTAAGATTCCCCTTTCGGTCGAAGTTCCAACTCAATCCCCTTATCTTTTTAGTCTCCCGCCTAAAATCCAATCACCCCCTCAAAGATAGCCCCCCCCAATCCCCTCCCCAAAAAATTAAATCCCCCCATCAAATATTCTTATGCCCTCATCCACCAACCCTCTCCTCCCATCAAGGAACCTTCTGCTCTCATTCCTTTTTTGTTTGATGTCGTTCCCTTTTTAATGGATATCATAAAAGAAGCTTATGACGCCATTAAATAAGCTTATGACGCCATTAAAGAAGCTTATGACGTCATTCCCTTGTTTGATGGCG
>CAIOYH010000230.1 GCA_903862465.1 uncultured bacterium
AAATCATCTTTAATCATAAAAATCAGCGTCATCTGCGTTCCAATTATTTCCCTTGTTGCGGCAATTGTAGGGGCAGCCTGTCCCGTACACTAGGTGTCGGGATATGGCATACGCCCTTTTATCAAATGATTATCTTTTGCCCTTTGTGCTTTCCCTTGTCCTGTCCCGTACCATACCTGTCCCGTACTGAAAGTCGGGAGGTCGGGTGTCCCTTGTGGTAAAAAAAAGCCCAAAATCCGAAAATCAAATCTCGAACCACGAATCTTAAAACTTGATCGTCGAATCTTAAAAGTTGATCCACGAATCTTAAAACTTGATCCACGAATCTTAAAAATTATTTGCGAATCTCAAACATCGCCTCGCGAATCTTTAATCTTCTTCTGCGAATCTTAAAACTTGATCGTCGAATCTTAAAAGTTGATCCACGAATCTTAAAAATTATTTGCGAATCTCAAACATCGCCTCGCGAATCAGAAATTTACACCCCGAATCAGAAATATTATCCGCGAATCCAATTTATTGATGGTAGAAATCAACACATTACATTTCTTAGCCTAAAACCTGCCCTCTTGTGTTTGTCAATCATAAAATCTTTTATGTGTTTATTTGCTTAGGGTAGTAAAAAAAATATCTACATTTGTAACCTTTTTCCGAATAGGAAGTCTTTAATTAAAATCATAAGATATGAATAAAAATATATGTGTTCTCTTTTTTATTATTATAGCCCATTGGGCGTTTGGGCAGCAGCCTTCGCGGGTAACGATTAAGGGCGTTGTTAAAGATAAAGAGAATGTGGAAGCGCCTTTTGCCACGGTGATGTTGTTGAATCCTAAAGATTCGACTTTGCAGAATTTCACGCAGAGCAACGACAAGGGGGCATTTACGTTTGCGAATGTACGCAATACGGATTATTTGCTGAAGGTGTCGCTCATCAGCTATTTGCCTTTGCAGATGACGATAGCGCCGAGCGCCGTTGCGGTGAACGATTTGGGTGTGGTGGTGATCAAACCTATTGCCAAAGAACTGTTCGAGGTGGTGATACGCACCGCCAAAGCTCCGCTGACCATCAGAGGCGACACTATTGAGTATGATGCTACCACGTTTAAAGTGCCGCCGGGTTCGTCGGTGGAGGATTTGCTGCGGCGTTTGCCGGGGATAGAAGTGGATTTGGCAGGCAACCTGAAAACGCAAGGCAAGGATGTGAAGCGCGTTTATGTTGACGGTAAGACGTTTTTTGGCAACGACCCAACTGGTGCGACAAAGAATTTGGATGCGAATGCGGTTTCGAAGGTGCAGGTGTTCGACGAAAAATCGGAGCAATCGAAGTTGACGGGCGTGGATGATGGGGTGAAAGAAAAAGCGATGAATTTGGAGTTGAAAGAGGAGTTTAAGAAAGGTTCGTTCGGCAAAATTACGGCAGCAGGCGGCAGCAACGAAGAAGGCATTGGGCGATGGGCAGGCAGAGGCAATTTTAATCGTTTCGACAAAACCACGCAGTTGTCGTTTATCGCCTATGGCAACAACATCAACGAAACGGGCGTGAATTGGGAAGATTATAGCGAATTTAAAGGGCAGTCCACGTTTGATGAATATGATAACGGCGACTTTGGTTTCAGTTCGGGCAGGGGTAGGTATTATTATATGAGCGATGAAGGGACGCCGATAAGTTATTTTGATGGACGCGGGTTCACGAAAAACTATGGCGCGGGGGCTAACTTTAATTTCGATAATAAAAAGACGAAGTTCAACGTGTCGTATTTCTATAAAAACAACCATCAAAACTATGATGAGTTTGATTATAAAGAGACCTTCGTGGGCGATAGTTCCTTTATGAACCACGATACCACAGCCTATTCGGACCTGCGACAGAATCATACCTTGGCGGCACGCATCGAACAAAACATAGATTCGAACAATGTGATTATCGCGAAAGCAAACATCCGATATGGCACCATCAGCACCAAAAGCCTCAGCAATGATTTTTATGCGGTCAACACGAATGAGATTCTGAACAACCTGTTGACCAACAACAGCAGCGACAAAGTTTCGTGGAAGCTCACGAGTGCTTTAATCTATCGCCACAAATTCAAAACGAAAGGGCGCTCCTTTGCCATCAGTACTGCGTATAACAAAAACCCGGGCAACAATGATGACGATTTGTATTCGAACAACCGCTTCTTTGTGCCCACCTATGCCGAAGAGATTCACCGCAAGGCAGCACAAGGCATAGATAAGCAACAAATCAAATCGAGTTTGCTCTACACCGAACCGCTCACGAAGAAGTTCTTCATGGAGCTGTTTTATAATTTCAACACCTCGGACAACAAAGTGAACCGACAAATTGCCGATGCCTTGCATGACGATATCAGGATAGATAGTTTGAGCGTCTATTATACCAACACGGTGATGATAAACCGTTTGGGCACCGACTTTCGCTATTCGTTCAACGGGCTGAATATCATGGTGGGCATTGCGGGACAATATCTGCAGATGAACGGCAAATATTCTATGGATAAAAACATGCCGTGGATCACCGACCCCATCAACAAAAACTATTGGAGCATGAGTCCGAAAGTTACCTTTTCGTATGAGTTTCCCAACAATATGTATCTTGATTTTGAATATGGTTATGAACTAACCGAGCCATCTTTCGAATACTTACAGCCGATTCCGAATGTGGACAACCCCTTGTATCAAACCAAAGGCAATATCAACCTGAAACCCGAACGCACTCACAGCGTCAACTTTAGTTATAACTATTACAATCAGGCTTCGTTTTCCAATGTGGGGTTCAATGTGGACTACAATTATTGTCCCAACAGCATTTCGTATAACAAAAACATGCTATGGACCGACTCGGTGGGTATAGTCACTGAGTTGTTTCCCGAAAACAATTCGAAATCAAACAACATCAACTCCTGGTTTTGGGCGGGATATCCTATAGTGAAAACAAAATTCACCAACAACTGGAGCCTGGGGTTCTATTATGACAATGCGGGTGCTTATGTGAACAATGTTTTTAATAAAACCAATCAGTATCAATATTACATAAACACTTCGTTCAATATAACCCCCGGGCAGAAACTTGTCATTGCACTTTCGGGCAAGGCTACGCTCAATGATGACCGACTTTCCTTGCAGCCCGACCGCAATCAGTTTGAACAGAAATACATTTCGGGTTTATCCGTCAAATGGCAGTTTGCCAAGAAGACATTCTTTGAGGGCAATTTCGATTATGAGTTTTATCGTAACTCGGCTTATAATTATGTGAAAAATATCCCGATTCTGAACGCCTCTGTCAGGCAGATTATCGGAAAGAAAAACCATTTCGAGATACGCTTGGCGGCTTTCGACATATTGAATCAACGCCAATATATAAGGCAATTCTCCTATTCAAACTACTATAGCCGCAACACGGCTGAAACATTGGCGCGCTATTTCATGCTCAGTTTTAGTTATAACATAAAAGGCTACGAAACGAAAATCAAAAAGAATCGTGATTGGGATTGATAAGCAAACACGAAGGACATGAATTTAAAAACTATTTTTATGAAGAAACAAATCATAGTACTTGTTGTTGCGATGATGGCATGGGCACTGCCCAACAAAACGTTTTCGCAACAAACCGAAGGCAGCGTGAGATATTTGACCACCTATGATTGGGTGAAGATGATAAACTCCTGCGATTATCTGAGCAAAGACCGTAAAGACCAAATTGCCTATATGTGGGGCAATCGGTCGGAATGGAAGATGTTCAACAATTTGTATTTCTCTTTGCAGAAATCAAAATACGAAAACTCGGAAGAGAAAGCCGAACCCGACGAGGAAGGCTATAATGGCAGGAAGGAAACCTTTTTCCTCACGCGCAACTTCGCAGCCAACACCTATTTTGATGCCTTGGAGATGTTTGGTAAGACGTATCTAATATCCGATTCGTTGAAAGCTCCCGATTGGAAAATCCTCAACGACATGAAAGAGGTTGCAGGGCATGTGTGTATGAATGCCTCCTACACCGACACGCTTATGCATCAGAAAATCATCGCTTGGTTTGCTTTAGACATCCCCATTCCCGCAGGTCCCGACCGCTTCTTTGGCTTGCCGGGTTTGATACTCGAAGTGAACATCAACAACGGCGCTAAAATAATGACCGCCGACA
This sequence comes from uncultured bacterium, assembly GCA_903862465.1. Lineage (GTDB taxonomy): Bacteria > Bacteroidota > Bacteroidia > Bacteroidales > CAIWKO01 > CAIWKO01. The sequence goes on from CAIOYH010000230.1 coordinate 4,157, forward strand.
AAATAGACTTCAAAACACTCACCACCGAGTTTGATATGCCCAAAAAGCTAAAAGGAAAGCAAATGAACACGCTTGCCTACCTCACCTATATCAAGAAGTTTCTCGACGAAAAACGGAAAGCGGAAGAGTATCCGTGGGGTTTACAATATTAAGATTTACGTCCACTCTGAAAAGTCACAATAGTACCACAAAGACACAAAGACACAAAGGCACGAAGGCACTAAGACACTAAGACACTAAGGCACGAAGACACACGAAGTATTAAAAAGTTTCCTATACAGAGGGAAAGTACTTTGTGATTCTTTGTGTCCTTGTGTCTTGGTGCTATTTTTTTGTGGCTTTCGGGGTAGGCTCAAATTTAGTGCATAATAACCAACTTCTCATTCGCCAATATCGCATTGTCGGAGCTGAGACGTATCAAATACAAGCCTTCGGGAAACTGACTTATATCTATGGTTTTGGATGAGGTTTGCGCTTCAACAGACGTTTCAAACACCTTATTGCCTGCCATATCATACATGCTGAGTAGTGTGTGTTGAGGAATATCTTTCCCCGCAAAGCTAATCATACATTGATTCGCAGCAGGATTTGGGCTAACGATTGCAGTTACACTTGCAGGCGTTTCCTCTGCTATGCCCGAAAGACTTCCGCAGTAAATCACGCGGTTAAAGGAGTTCACGTTGTTATACGTATAAGTGACATCCGCCACCAAAGCATTGGCAGCAACCACGCTCATGGTTTGCGATTGCAACACTAAGGTTCTATGATAATTCGTAATATCAAACGTCACATTATTGCACAAACCATTGCCATTGGAATCTATCACAGCCATAATGCGTCCTTCGTTGTAGCCTGTGCCTACGTGTACGCTGGTATATCCATTCGTGGTGAGACCTCTGAATTCCACATTGGTATTGCTGCCACCGGTGTTGCCCGCGGCACGTTTCTTCCATTTGATGTTGCCTGCATTGTTCATACAAATCATGGCGAGGGTGAAGGCGCTGCCATCATAAATGCCGCCATCCACCACCACATCGCGCCCGTTGTTGATGACGGTCATTTCGTTCAAGGTAAATTGGGTGTAGGTAACCGTAAGTTCGTTAAACGTAAGCAGGTTCAGGGCTTGGTCGAAGAAGGCAACAAACTCTGTTTTGTTGTTGTTCGAGTTGTTGTAATTGCCCACTATGGCATAGCCGCCCGTGGCGTTCAGCTTCATGATGCGGGTGGGCACAATCTGCATCCCCGTATAGGTATAAGCCGAATGGGAAAGCAAAGCCCCCACAGCGCTCAGCTTGAAAGTGAGCAAGGAATTGATATTGTAACTCCCCGAAACCGTATATCCCGTGCCGTCGGGGATGATGCTCCAACAGGTGATGACGCCCGTGCTCAAGGGATAATAATACTGCTGCTGCCATTCGATGACGCCACTCGAGTTGCATTTAATCACATAATTATATAAGGTGCATTGTCCGCCACCAAACAAAAAACCATTGTCGCCACTCACGGCTTTCGACAGGGCGATGGAATTCATGTTGCCCGAAGCGAGATAATATACTTTTTGCCACACCATCGCGCCTGCGCCACTTATTTTGATGATGAGCGTGCTGCCCGTATGCTCGGTGGAGGCACACATAAAATAGAAACTCCCATCGTTAGCTTCTACAATTTTCAACTGAGCGGCAGCAATGGCGGCATCCGTAAATTTATATTTCCACAACACATTGTAGTTGGCATCCCAACGGATGACTTGCGTTTTCCACACACTGTCGGCGCCAATGGTGATGTAGCCGCCCGCGCTAACATGTTCAATTTTTTCGAAGGAGCCGTTGTTGCCCACTTTGAAATAGGCAGTGGTTTGCGCGTGCAAAAAGGATACACATAGCGCGAAAAGGATACAGGATAATATTTTTTTCATATAAAAAGATTTTACGGGAGTTCTATAAATTGCTTTTTCATCGTTGGACGTCAATTATTAAAATGCTCATTTACTTTAGTAAACTCCGCTTTTAAAAATCTTGTCCGCCTCGAAAAATCTATTTTATAGAACCCCTCTTTAGTTTCCCTATAGACGTATTATTTTTCATTTGGTTGCTTGGGGGGGTGAGAATTTATTAAATACTACAGGTTACGAATGGGCGAATTACGAATGTCACTAATACTTCTCAGCTCTTTTTACCACGGAGACTTGCCAAACGACATCGGTATAACCGATCTGCAGTTGC